>NZ_WNIF01000002.1:0-188381 GCF_009725845.1 Bombella sp. ESL0378
GTCAGGCTCTGGCCTGTCGTGTCGCTAGTGCCATTAATGCGAAGGATGGAGCCTTTCGCCATGCTCACATCACCTGCGACATTCAGGGTAGAAGGCGTGTTAGAGCCAACCGTCCCAGGTGCAATAATCGCCCCGCTGTTTACTGTGGTGCTGCCAACAGTGCCCACACCACGCAGGGTGGCACCATCCCCAACGGTTACAGGGCTGGAGCTGTTAGTGCCATTAACGACCAGCATCGTGCCTTGATTCTGAAGTAACGTTGGCCCTGTATAGCTGTTATTGCCTGTCAGGGTTTTTGTCCCATTTCGGATCTCCAAGCCGCCATCGCCGCTCATGGTGCCATCATAGCTGCCTTGAGCATTGGAGAGGATAAGGTTCTTTGACCCAAGGGTAACATCACCCTTACCAGATACATCCTGAACGATTGCATGGTCATTGGCAGTCTGGCTAATGTCAAACTTAGCATCTTTTGCTACGGCAACGCCGCTGGAGGCGGCAATATTGCCTTGGCCAGCAAGGGCGAGGGTACCCTCATTTACATTAGTGGAGCCTGTATAGCTGTTATTGCCTGTTAGGGTCTGCGTGCCGCTCCCTGTTTTAATAAGAGAGCCACCATCGCCATTGATAGAGGCGGAAAGCTCATCATTTTTACCAAGCGCACCGACTGTTAGCGTTTTGTTGCCGAGCGTGACTACACCATTACCAGAGAGAGAGCCGATGGATGCGCCATGACTCGTTTTAGAGATGTCAATTGTAGCATGATAATCATTATAGACACTATTGTCAGTATTCTGAACGGTTGCTCCCTCGGCCGTGGCCTGACCTGTGAAGGTGAGATGACCAGAATTGGCGATGGTAGAGTGTGCAGCGGTACTAGAGTCGTTGAAGGTCAGGTTGGTGTAGGTTGCGCTCTTGATGTTCGCGGTATCGGCCGTGCTTTGGTTGTTGAAGTTAAGAAAGGACTCATCAAAGATATTAACGTCACGGTTACCCATAGAGGCAGAATGGTCTTGCCCGCCATTCATATTGACAGTCGCCTTAGCCGTTATGGTGAGGTCGCCACCTTTTTGTGTCTCGCTAGAGGTCCCAAAGGGGGTTTTATCATTGGCATTAACCACAACATTGGGGCCAGTATGGGTACCTTGGACGGTCGTATTGCCCATATAGGTATTGTCAGCCGTAAGGTTGAGGATGGGCTGCGTTCCACTTAAAGGAGCATTGGCATTTTGCAGGGCGGCTTTTCGCTCGTCACTATCGGCTGTACTCTCAATTGTTACATTCGCTCCGCTAGGGCCGATAATGGTGCCATTATTAGTGTATTCATGGCCATAGAGGTCGATATTAGCCCCATAATGGCCGAGAATGGTTGTGCGATTGGTTGTTAGGTCGCTGCCAATACGCAACGTGCCACCGCTAATGCCAAGGGCATTATTTTTGTCCCCCAAATTAGCATCAGAGGTAATCTCTAACGCACCATTAGTGATGACGGTACCGCCATGATAGCTGTTCGTACCATCTAAAATAAGTGTCCCTGTATCTGTTTTTACAAGGGTTGTGGGATTGTTAGGGTCATCTTTTATGGGTGTTTTAATGATGGCGAGGTTGGTATCACCGTAAACTGAGCCATCTCCCACACGGATTGTAGAGACAAGGCCGGATTTATTAACGAGGACACCATTATTTTGCTCATAATTTTTGATGCCCTCCTCCGTCATAGAGCCAGAGGGGCCGGTATTGTCGCTGATGTAGAAATAAGGGTTGAGCTTGTTAGGTTGCTCTGGGTGGTCTTGGTCCGTATAGCGGTTGCCATAGAGTGTAATGGAGCTGTTGCCATCACTAGGGATGACGGAATAGGAGGATGGGCGGGCATTTTGGCTAAACTGCATGCCCGTTACATCAACATTGCCGCTTACGGTTACGTTATAGGCATTTTTGCCATTTTGTTGGACAGCATCGTCAGAAGGCTGGCTAAAGATAGCAAATTGTTTGCCTTGCCATGCGCTGGCTTTATCACCGCTGGCTGTGGTCCAATTGGTGGAGTTATTGGCCCCTTGTGACCATGTGCCATCACCGGCTGTGATGTGGCCATTGGCGGTGGTTTGGGTGCCGTTCCAGAACGTGAGATTATCCCCGGCATTGGCCGTGACAAGATTTACTTGGTGAGTGCCAGTCTGAAGAAAGCTTGTATTGGCTTTGTCTACAGTGCCATTGGTTTGATACACTGTAAGGATGGGGTTGTTATAGGTCAGCCCCGTCTCATACCGATAAAGCGTTTGGATACCAGAGCCTTGTTGAGAGGAGAGGTCAACCGCTTGGACCTGACCACCAAGGGCAAGATTGCCCGTAACATTGATGGAGTTATCGGAGAGTTTGCTAGAGCCATTATCTTGAAGGTTCAGGAAGGAGGATGTCCCCTGAACATTAAGGTCGCCTTTAACAGTGAGTTGTTGACGTGGCGCATAGGAAGAAAGGGTCTGTACGGTGCCACTGGGAGCCGTGGCAGAGGAGCCGATACTACCCCCTTGCTCGATTGTGACTATGTTGCCGACACTGCCTGTACCATAGAGCGACCCACCATTATGGACAGTGATGTTGTTTGTACTATCGACAGAGCCGCTCACACCAAGTGCCCCGTTCTGATTAACATCAAGCTGTTTTACCCCGCTGATAGAGCCAGCAACACTAAGTGTCCCGCTGACATCAATATGGGAGGGGTTTTGGAGGAAACTCCCTTGCGCCATCATCACCGTTCCGCCATTTTCGATTGTGACGTGTGGCGTGCTGTTGACCGTACCGTATATATTTAGTGAGGCTTTCTTTTTGACGGTCGTATCACCTGTGTAATCAAAGGTATGAGTAGCGTAAAAGTCTACAATGGGGGCGTCAGCAATGAAGTTTGTCTTGCCTGTGATTGTGCCTCCAAAGCCTTCTTTTTGCCCCGCAACATGAATAGTCCCACCATTACTTTGGTAGGTTGCTCCATTCGTATCTTCCGGGCCAGCAGAGGTAATGTTGAGTGTATTGCTGCCGAGATTAATAACAGCCCCATTATTGCCCCATATGACAGACTTAACATCAACAGGTTGTGAGGCTTGGGAAATATCAAAGGTCGAATTACCAGAGACATTCTGGTTATTGAGTTGGATGCGGGTGTTAGCAAGGTTGGCATTGCCGCTTAGGGCAAGGGTAGCCCCATTATTGATGCTGGTATCACCCGTATAATTTTGTGCGCTGGTGAGGGTTTTTGTTCCAGCATTAATGGTTAAGCCGCCAGTGCCGCTGATAACACCGTCATAGCTGCCCTGTGCCTTGGAGAGGTTAAGGGTGTTCGCCCCCAAATTGGTGTTACCTTGGCCGGACATATCTTGAATGTTGACATCAGCAGTCGCTTTGCTGAGGTCGAATTGGGCATCCTTTGCTATGGCAATGCCACTGGATTGGGCAATGCTGCCTGTACCAGAGAGAGCCAATGTCCCTTGGTTAATGCTGGTTGCCCCTGTGTATGTGTTCGTAGCGGATAGAATCGTAGTTCCTGCACCGTTTTGGATGACAGAGAGCGGTGCATTGGTATTGCTATCGGCAAGGGTGTCGGTAATGGTGTTGCTTGTATTCGCCGCAGGAGAAAATGTTTTGGTTGTACCATTCGCATAGGCTGGCGCACTGATGATAGAAAAGGATGAAACGCTCGCTAAAAGTAAAGCAACCCGTGCAGATACTTTTACAAAAGAGGTATTACCCCCCTTGTGCTTTGGTAAAGCCTGTGGATTAGCCTGCACAAAAGTATTCATAGTACCATGTGAAGAAACGTGGTTGGTCACTGCGATTATACCTTTTTAGGGTGTTTTATCCTGTAGGACGATGCGCCTATATCTTAAAAAGATTGACGATTTCTTAACGAAAAATGAAAAGGTTCACAAGTTCTAGTTTGAGCTCCAAACCAAAGGAGTTTGTTGTACAAGGCTATTTTGTTTTTTCTTCCTCATGATAAAGTGAAAGTATGTTTATTGCGTCATTAGGATAATGGTTAATAAGGATCTTTAACGGTTTTTATTAAGAATAAGGTCCATATGGCCTAAAAATTAGCCATTGTATTGTAAGGGACAATAGAAGGCTTACACGACCTTAAAAGACTTGTTAATTGAAGGGCATAGCTATGGCTTTATTTTTTGTGACGCTATATGGAGCTGATGTTATATGAGGTGATAACAGTGACTTTATACATATAATATCCTATGTAATTGGGCATTATAAGGAGCAGGTGACTATTAGTATAAGTCTTGGACAAAAATAAGACAAAAATCTCTATCTATATAAATAATAGGCAAGGCCAATACCTCGTTTGAATATAGTGTATGCCATACCATTATAGCCCATTAACGGCCACACGGTAACGCCGCTTACAGCCAGTAGGGTAGGGTAAGATTGTGAGGAAAGATGCAGCCTTTATCCCGTTTGGGGAGGGTAAAATTGGCGTCCCGTACGGGATTCGAACCCGTGTTGCCGCCGTGAAAGGGCGGTGTCCTAGGCCTCTAGACGAACGGGACTAAAGGCGTGAGGGGTTAATAGGCAGGATGGGGCGTGACGTCAAGCCAATGCGGCGTCAAAAATGAAAAAAGTAAGATTTTCTCGCTCTTGCCAACGCTCTAATCGTAATTGCCCAGCAATATGGAGGAGAGGGCGGCTCTTATCCTCTAAGAGGGGGGCAAAACGCTTTTCCCCAGCGCGAAAAAGCAACCCTTTAAGGCGGTTACGGCCATCGCTATCTTGGAGAATCACCCGTAACGTATTGCCATCTTGGCCGATGCGGTCGGCCTTAACACAGCGTACATTGCGGAGGGCTAAAAGGGGTTCTTCATTTCCCGGTCCAAAAGGGGCTAGTTGGGCAATGGTCTGGGCGAGCGTAGCTGTTGCCCCTTGAATATTCACCACACCATCCAAGAGCAAATCATCTTGCGGGGGGAGAGTGCGTGCCTCACTGAGCATATCGTCTAGGAAGGTGTGAAAAGCGGGGCATTGTTCCTCAGTAAGGGAGAAACCAGCCGCCATAGCATGGCCCCCACCGGTTAAGAGCAACCCGGATTGTTGGGCCTGAATAATGGCTGCCCCCATATCCAACCCTGTGACGGAGCGGGCAGAGCCTTTCACTATCCCTTCCTGCAAGGCTCCGACAAGGGCAGGGCGGTTAAAGCGTTCTTTCAACCGGCCTGCGACAATGCCTACCACACCGGGATGCCAATCTGCCCCGTGGAGGAAGATAACCGCACGGCCAGCCTCGAGCTGCGTTTGGGCTTGCTCTATAGCTGCATCAAGAATATGGCTCTCAACGGTTTGTCTTTTGCGGTTGATTTCATCTAGGGCTTCGGCAATGGGGCGGGCATCGTCTTCAGTCGGGCTGAGGAGGAGCCGCAAACCTTGCCCAGCTTTACTAATACGTCCCCCAGCATTAATGCGCGGGCCCAGGGCAAAGCCGCAGCTCATTGCGGTGGCATCGGCCTTTACCCCGGCAATATCAGCCAGTGCGGCTAAGCCGGGGCGTTGACGGCGATTCATGATTTTGAGGCCTTGGGCAACAAGAGCGCGATTAAGCCCCTGTAAGGGCATCACATCACAAATGGTTGCTAAAGCTGTGAGGTCTAGCAGAGCCATAAGGTCAGGCTCTGGATGGTGGTTGAACCACCCTTGCTGGCGGAGTGTGCGTTGGAGGGCTATGATGGTGAGGAACGCAACAGATGTGGCACAAAGCTGCCCAAGGCCGGACTCACAATCAAGACGATTCGGGTTGACGACCAACCCTTTGGGTAAGCGCATACCATCGGGCTTGTGATGGTCTAGTACGATGCGGTCCGCCCTGCTCTCAAAATGGTCGAGTGTTTCAACCGCGGCGGTACCGCAATCCACACATACGAGCAGTGTCGCCCCTTGTTGGAGGAGCCCTTCTAAAGCGGGGATGTTGGGGCCATAGCCTTCGGCAATGCGGTCAGGGATGTGGGTAAAAACCTGGCAGCCTAAAGCAGTGAGTGTGGAGCAGAGCAGGGCCGTCCCACAAGCTCCATCAACATCATAATCCCCTAAGATGCCGATTGTCTCATGGTGTGTCACGGCTGCTGCCAAACGGGCTGCTGTGGCGTCCATATCTTTGAGGCAAGAGGGGTTTGGCAGCGCATCGCGCAAACGGGGTTGGAGGTAAGATTCCACCGTTTCTACCGTGATGCCACGCCCTGCAAGGATGCGTGCTGTAAGCTCGGACATATCCAGCTTCTGGGCAAGGGCGAGGGCCAGCCTGTTATCTGCTTGGGCAAGGAGGGGATGCCGCCATACCCAGCGGCGTAGCCCTGCACTGCGTTGTATATTTAAAACAAGGTCCGGCGTAGTGGGGGGAGTGGTGGTAGAAGGCGAGGTGGCACGCATGAAAGGGGTAAAAGGTCCTTAAGCGAGATGAGGGTCGAAATGGTGATAAGCATCCATATAGCGGATTGTGCCACTCTCTGAGCGCATCATGACGGAATGGGTGCGGATATAATGCGGGTTGGGATATTCCACCCCTTTTAGCAAATCACCAGAGGTCACCCCTGTAGCGCAGAAAAAGACAGGACCAGCCGCCATATCGGCCAAGGTAAGGGCCTGTGTAGGGTCGAGGTCAGCGCGAATCATGCTGCGTGTGCGTGTAATTTGGGCCTCGTTCTCAAAAAGGAGGCGGCCTTGCATTTGGCCATTCAGGCACCGTATTGCCGCGGCGGCTAATACACCTTCCGGTGCGCCACCGCTGCCTGCATAAATATCGACCCCGCTATTGGGCAAACATGTGGCGATGACGGCGGCTACATCACCATCACTGATGAGCCGGACACGCGCCCCGGCTTCGCGTGCTTTGGCCACAAGCTCATTATGGCGTTCCCGCTCTAGCGCACAGAGGGTGAGGTCGCTGACATCGCAGTGTTTGGCGCGTGCTAGATTAGCGAGATTTTGGCCTATAGAGGCATCAATCTCTATCACGCCGTCCGGCAGGCCGGGGCCTACAGCGAGCTTTTGCATATAGATATCTGGCGCGTGGAGGAAGCAGCCTTTTTGGGCGAGGGCTACAACAGTGATGGCATTGGGCAGGCTACGGGCGCAGAGATTGGTTCCCTCCAGCGGGTCCACAGCAATATCCATCTCTGGGCCGCCGCGGCCTACTTTTTCGCCAATATAGAGCATGGGGGCTTCATCCATTTCCCCCTCACCAATGGTCACTGTGCCGCTGATGGCAACAGTATCAAAGGCTGTACGCATTGCTGCAACAGCGGCCGCATCCGCAGCGTTTTTATCGCCACGGCCTGTCCAACGGGCAGAGGCAATGGCAGCGGCCTCGGTCACACGGGCGAGGTCAAGGCCCAGATTCCGCCCTGTTACACGGTACGCATGAGGTGTGATGCTGGAGGGCTGGGAACTCATGGTAAATCCTCCAGCTTGAGGGCGAGTGGTGTGCCGTTGATAAAGGCGACTTCCTCTAAAATGGGGAGGAGGCGGTTAATCTCGGCCAAGCTTGTGGTGCCGGTGAGGAAGATAAGCTGGGCAGCATCACCCTCCATATGGTGATGGCCGCTCTCTACCGGGAGAGCTTCATTCTCTAAAATGGTGCGGACCTCATGCAGGGCCGTAGTAGCATCTGGTACCGCATCTGATGGGGTTTTGAGCGTGATGCGGAGATAGAACCGGCTGGGCAAGTCTTCAATCGGCTCGCACGCGATGGGGGCTTGCTCTGCCATACGGCCCCAGAGAGGGAGGGCATGACCACGGGCGAGGTCGATAATATCGGCCATGACCGCATTTGCTGTAGGGCCTTCTCCCGCCCCTTGGCCGGAGATGGTAATCGGCCCGCTGAAAGGCCCTTCCGTTGTGAGGGCATTATACACGCCATTAACCTGCGCGAGGCCCGATTGTGCGGGGATGAGGCAGGGTTGCACCCATGCTTCTACGCGGTCATCGGCAAGACGGCGGGCAACACCGAGCATTTTGATGGCATAACCCAGCTTACGGGCCTGATGAATATCGCTTGTTGTGATGCGGCGCATCCCGCTGACGGCAAGACTATCAAAGAGAATCGGGCGGAAGGCAATGGCCGTGAGGATGCTTAGCTTATGGGCGGCATCCCAGCCATCAATATCAGCGGAGGGATCAGCCTCAGCATAGCCTTTCTCTTGAGCTTCCTTCAATACATCATCAAAAGCGCGGCCTGTTTCCGCCATCTCGGTGAGGATGAAGTTGCTTGTCCCATTGAGGATGCCGCCTAAGCGTGTGAGGGCATCTGGGGCGACCCCTTCGCGCACCATTTTGATAGCGGGGATGCCCCCTGCCACGGCTGCTTCAAACAAAAGCGGGGCGTCATGTTTATGGCTGAGGCGCGCGAGCGTTTGGGCATGACGAGCCACAAGGGCTTTATTAGCTGTGACGACAGCTTTGCCCGCCTTTAAGGCGGCCTCTACCAAAGCACGGGCCGCGCCATCTGCCCCGCCCATAAGCTCTACCACCACATCAATATCAGGGGCGGCAGCAAGGGCGATAGGGTCATCGTACCATTGCAGGGCGGAGAGGTCGATCCCCCGATCGCGTGTGCGATTGCGGGCACTGACGGCAATAACCTCAATCTGACGGCCTGTACGGCTTTGGAGCAGAGCCGCGTGGGCGCGCAATAGGCGAATGACACCCGTCCCCACTGTCCCAAGGCCTGCAATACCTAACCGAAGTGGCGGAAGGGCGGGAGATGATACAGTGTTGTGAAGGGCAGCAGTCATGTGCAGTGGCTTTCATCAGGGTGAGACAAGCCCCAAAAGGGGCGGGGTTTATGATTTAACGGCGTTATGGTGGTTCATGAATGTTTTAATGGAGCGTGTGGCTTGGCGGAGGCGTTGGTTATTTTCCACCAGCCCGATGCGGACGAATCCATCCCCATGTTCACCAAAGCCTAATCCGGGGGCAACGGCGACTTTTGCTTCCTTCAATAAGAGCTTGGAGAAAGCCACACTGCCCATATGAGCGAAGTGAGGCGGAATGGGTGCCCATGCGAACATCGATCCTTCCGGTGTGGGGACATCCCATCCCGCAGCATGGAGGCCGCGGATAAGAACATCGCGCCTATCTTTATAAAGTAGGCGCATATCTTCCACATAATCTTGCGGGCCATTAAGAGCGGCCGTGGCAGCAACCTGCACAGGGGTAAAAGCCCCATAATCCAGGTAGGATTTAATGCGTGTGAGGGCCTGAATTAAACGCGGGTTGCCCGCTGCAAAGCCAATGCGCCAACCCGCCATGGAGTAGGTCTTGGACATGGAGGTGAACTCCACAGCGATGTCCTTTGCACCCTCAATAGAGAGGATGGAAGGAGGAGGCTCATCACCAAAATAGATTTCCGAATAAGCGAGGTCGGAGAGGACCCAGATATTCTCCTTCCGCGCGAAGGCGACGATCTCTTTATAAAACTCCTTAGAGGCGAGATAGGCTGTCGGATTGGAGGGGAAATTGATGATGAGGGCCGTTGGCTTGGGGACGGAGTGACGAACAGCACGATGGAGCGCACGCAGCATCGTCTCATCAGGTGAGGCAGGGACAGAGCGGACAGAGGCCCCAGCAATGATGAAGCCGAATTGATGGATGGGATAAGAGGGGTTAGGCACCAAGATGGTATCGCCGGGGCTAGTGATGGCTGAGGCGAGGTTCGCTAAGCCTTCTTTAGAGCCGATGGTGGCGATAATCTCCGTCTCTGGGTCCAACTTCACACCAAAGCGGCGGTCATAATAAGCGGCTTGGGCTTTACGTAACCCGGGGATGCCACGGCTGACAGAGTAACCATGCACACGCGGGTTACGCAGTGTCTCGGTTAATTTATCAATAACATGCTGCGGGGGTGGGCTGTCTGGGTTGCCCATGCCGAGATCCACAATATCCTCCCCGGCGGCGCGTGCGGCGGCTTTGGCTTTGTTGACTTCAGCAAAGACATAAGGCGGCAGGCGGCGGATTTTGTGGAATTCTTCAGTCATGACACTCAATCAATCAACAGGCGGGGCAATAGGGCAGGGCCTAAAGCCTCAAAAAACGAACGCCCCATGTTTCATGAGGGCGGGGCGTTCGACAAGGGTTTTTCGCGCAGATGAGGCGATTTTTATTTCACAGGAGTGCGATGACAGCCCGTTAGCGTTGGGCTGTTTGGGTGGGTTTGATGTTTAGCTCGTAAGAGACGCGCACCCCATCGCCGATAGGCTCACCTGTTAGGCGCATATCGTTTGTTGAAACACCCATGAGGGTTAATTGCTGTGCGACTGCCCGAGCGCGTAGGAGGGCGAGGGCAATCTCATTGGCTTGCTCGGTGGGGGAGAGGCCCGCTTGTGCGGTAAGGGTGGTGCCGAAGCCACGGATGACAAGCCGATGATGGCGGCGATGGGCGATAATCTCGTTAAAACGATCGGTTTGATTCTCCACCATATGGTCCGTACCGGATTGAAAACGGATGAGCGTCCCTGCTGGGGTGGTGGTATCAAAATTGGGGATGAGAGAGCGAGCCGCATCCGGCAGTGTGAAGCCGGGGAACAGAATCGGCAGGGGGGGATGCCCGGGGTCTGGCAGATAGGTGGGCATTTTGTGGGAGATGGGTTGATAGATGAGCGTTGAGCCAGAGCTAGAGATTCGTGCAGGAGGAGGCGCGGGTGTGTCCTCCAATGCGGGGGGCTGGTTTGGGCTGTTTAAGGTTGTTGCCCCGCCATGTTGAGTGCGTGGGGGAAGGGGATTGACCATACCAATTGGTAATGCGCCCCCTGCTGCCCCGACATGCTGGGTAAGATTACGGTCTTGCTCTAGCTTGGTCGTAATCATGGCGCGATTTTCTGGGCTAGGAAACTCTGGAATAGTCGTAGGAGTAAAGGCGATATTAGGGGCAGGTGTGTCATAACCCGGTGTAAGAGGGTGCAGTTTTTTAATTTCGCCGCCCATGAGGTCATGTGAGAGGTCGCGTGTCATTTCCACCGGGCCGCGATGTTGGCAGGCTGTGAGGAGGAAAGGCACAGCCAGAATAGAAACGGCTTTGCTGCTATGGCGCATAATGTGGGAGAAGCGGTTAAAAAAACTGGGTGTCATAGTCCGGGCATATCTACGGGGGCAAAGGGACAGGGCCCAAAAAGCCCTAGAGAAATCATGGGGCAGAATATGTATCTCTGCGGTTTGACGCAATTCCTTATCTGCATCTCTTAATGGGGTGAGGCTGGGATGGGGAGAAATAGAGTCCTAATTCTCCCTTAGGAAATAATAAAAAAGCGACCCAGAAGTGCGTTTTTATGGCTTGGCAGAGAGACAAAGCGGGAGCAGGATAGCGCACATGATGACATATGACGAACGCGATACTTATACCGCACCCTCTCGGTCTGCTCTGTCTACCTCTCCTGTAAGGGGGCCGCTCCGTATGGAGGAGGCTGAAAAACCAGCCGAGGAGGAGAAAAAGGCCGCTCCTGCGCCAGAGGTAGAACGCCATCTCTTTGAGCAACGCAAGGTGCTCATCTTTGGGGAGGTGCATGACCGCATGGCCCGTGAGATTACCGGCCGCCTTCTCGCTCTTGCTGGGGAGTCGGATAAGCCGATTGAGGTTTATGTAAACTCTCCCGGTGGCCATGTAGAGAGCGGTGATACCATCCATGACATGATTCGCTTTGTGGATTCTATCGCCCCTGTGACGATGATTGGTACAGGCTGGGTGGCCTCGGCTGGGGCGTTGATTTTTGCCGCAGGTCGGGCAGAGCGGCGTGTATGTCTTCCTAATACCCGGTTCCTTTTACATCAGCCGATGGGCGGTGTGCGGGGGCCGGCGACCGATATTGATATCGAGGCCCGCGAGATCATCAAAATGCGTGAACGCCTCAACCGGCTTTTCGCGCGGGAAACAGGGCAGCCTTACGAGAAAGTGGCCCGTGATACGGACCGCAATTACTGGATGTCGGCGAAGGAGGCGGTTGAATACGGGCTTGTTAACCGCATCATTTCGTCTGCAGCTGATCTTAAAAAAGGTTGAGCCTTAAAGCAAGGAAAGGAAGCCTATCGATGAGTGACGTGAAGAATCTGGCGGATATTTATTCCCATTTGCCCGATAGCCCCTCCGAAAAAACATTGGAGCAGGTGGATTATGATGCCCGCCATTGGAGCAGCCCGGTAAAAGGGCCGCTAAAGCCGGGTACACCGGAGCATAAAAAGGCAATGGCCGATATGTTCCGTGATACGTTTAATCCCTACAAGCCTTCCGTCATTCCTTGGCCGGAGCTGGACCCGGAGACGATGCAGCGCATCACTTCCTTGCCTATCTGGGATATTGCGGTGCAGACAGAGGGTAAGGCCCGCCTGCGTATGGCTGCCTATGCCGAGATGCTGGATGACCCGGATGTGAAAGATGCTATCGCGCGTAATGCGTGGGAGGAGAATCGCCATAAAGAAGTGCTCGCCCGTATGGTCGAGCATTACGGCATTCCGCTAGCCCCGGAAGACCCGTATATCGAGCCACGCGATACGGAATGGGCTTATCTGGTAACGGGCTTCTCTGAATGTTGGGATAGCTTCTTTGCATTTGGGCTGTTCTCTCTTGCTGAGAAGGCGGGCCTGTTCCCGATGGAGCTGATTGAGACATTCGAGCCAGTGATGCAGGAAGAGTGTCGTCATATTCTGCTCTTTGCAAACTGGCTGGCTTATCACCGTGCGGTTATGCCGCTCTGGCGTCGCCCATGGTTTGAGATGCGCGTTATTGGGGTTCTGTTCTTCTTGCTCTATGAGCGTTTGAGCTTGGTGCGTAGCTTTGATGATAATGGCGTGGAGCATACGCAGGATAACAACTTCACCGTTACAGGTGCAAAGAGCATGACGGACAAGCAGGTCGATTTTGTCGATTTGATGGAGTTGTGCTTGCGTGAGAATGAACGCCGCTTTGCCGGGTACGATTCGCGCCTTGTGCGGCCTCAGATGGCACCATTTGCTGCGCGTGTAGCGTTGGGTGGTGTGAAGCTCTGGCGGCGTTTAACAGGCCATAAAGGGGCCTCACAACAGGCTGCTTAAAGGTTACATTCTGTTAGCCTTCGGGCTGATAGTGTGGTGAACAAAGAAGAATCCTGCCTCATAATTAGAATGAGGTGGGATTTTTTGTGTTATGTTAGTGTCTTTGTAATGATTTTCCTCGCAAAGTTGGGAATGGTTGCTCGCTTGGAGGCGGGTAGGCTTTAGCAATGCCGAGGTGAATATGGTTTCTATATCAGGTTATGCAGAATTTTTTATCCCTCCAGATAAGAAGGTGATTGTTTCTTCTGCTGATATTGCGTGGAATGATGCGGCTACGTCGAATCGCAGTACAGGGGGTAGTGCGAATCATTCTGGCCAATTTGATATTGCAGGGGTCGGAGAAGCCTCTTTAGAGGTTTACGAATATTCAAAAGGGGTGTGCAGTTATCGCAATGTTACGCTGCCTAATGGCTGCGAATGTGTGAGTATGTTTAATATCGAGGCGTAAAATAATATTAGAGGTGTGGTCCTATGAAGATACCCTCCATAGGACCAAAGGATTTTAGCTTTTACGTTTTGAGGGAGCGTTATCCAGGGGGAGTTCTTCCCCTGTAAGGTCGGTGTCGTCTTCTTGTTCTCCCGTCATCATATCATCAGCGATGAGACCAGCACTCTGGCGGACGCGTTTTTCAATTTCATCGGCCATTTCAGGATGCTCGCGCAGATACTGCTTGGCATTTTCCCGCCCTTGGCCAATGCGCGTACTATCGTATGAGAACCACGCGCCGGATTTCTCCACCACATTCGCTTTAACGCCGAGATCCAGCAATTCACCCATTTTGCTGACCCCCTCACCATACATGATGTCAAACTCGACCTGACGGAAGGGCGGGGCCATTTTGTTCTTCACCACCTTAACGCGTGTCTGGTTCCCCACCACCTCGTCTTTATCTTTGACCGAGCCGATACGGCGGATATCCAGCCGAACAGAGGCATAGAACTTCAGCGCATTACCGCCTGTTGTGGTCTCTGGGTTGCCGAACATTACCCCAATCTTCATACGGATTTGGTTGAGGAAGATGATGGTGGTGTTAGAGCGGGAGACGGAGCCGGTAAGTTTACGCAGGGCTTGGCTCATCAGGCGGGCATGGAGGCCGACATGGCTATCGCCCATATCGCCTTCTAACTCAGCCTTGGGGACGAGAGCAGCCACAGAATCCACCACAAGGATGTCAATTGCCCCAGAGCGGACCAGCGTGTCGGCAATCTCCAAAGCTTGCTCGCCTGCATCAGGCTGGCTGAGGAGGAGGTTATCAATATCCACACCCAGCTTGCGGGCATAGATGGGGTCAAGCGCATGCTCGGCATCAATAAACGCAGCCGTACCGCCCTTTTTCTGCGCTTCAGCAACGGCATGGAGGGCTAAGGTTGTTTTACCGGAGCTTTCAGGCCCGTAAATCTCAATGATGCGCCCCCGTGGTAGCCCCCCAATCCCAAGGCCAATATCCAAGCCGAGCGAACCGGTGGAGATAACATCCACCTGCTCTTTAGGGCGTTGGCCCAACCGCATGATGGAGCCTTTACCAAAGGAGCGTTCAATTTGGCTGAGTGCGCCCTCTAAGGCTTTGCTTTTTTCGGCGTTTTTACCTGCTGACATGAAGAAGACCTCGTTACTATGCGTCTCACACAGGGAGAGCGTGAATTAGATTTAGCGATGTTGTAGGGTTTGTGCGCTTAACCCTTTACCATTCGTAGCGGCATGGCCTGTGCAGCTTGTGTCTGTGCAGGTAATGCTATTAAGCACACCAGAGCCGCTTGTGGTGGTCGCAACCATGTGGTTTTGGGTGATGTTGCGTAGCCCATCAGCGATAGCTTGGGCTGCATCATTCTGCCCAGAGGCAGCGAGAATCGCCTGTACCTGGTTATGAGGGGCATTGATAAAGGCGGCACTAAGGAGCGGTGTGGGGTAATAACGTGGTGCCCCACCGAGGACAACGCCTGTGCTGCCAGCCAGACGCCCCGTACCGAAGAGGTTATTTTCCGTCAGGACACAGCCAACGCTTAGGCCTTGGCCATCGCGCACCACAAAGGAGGTTGAGGCAGGGAGCGGGGGCAAGCCTGTGGCATCACTTCGCCCAGAGGTAATGAAGCCTCGCGCCTCTTGCACGCTATGCAAACCAGAATGACGCCATGCACTAACGGCATTTTCTGCTGGGACATTACGGCTGAAGGCCACTGCACTGCCTATGCCGCCATCAGCGGGTGGGGCGAGAACATCAATGATATAGCGACCGCTGGAGAGGGTGAGAGCTTTGGTCCATCCGGGTATGGCGTGGCGAAGGTCATCACGCGTGAGGGCCGCTCCCGCTTGGTTAGCTTGTGAGACAAATACGTCAGAGAGCGCACCTGTATAGAGGTCACCAACCCCTACAAGTTTGAGGCGGGAGAGGAAGGAGGTCAGGCGTGGTTGGGTGAGCTGGTCTCCCTCGCTCACAGCCGTGCCGGTGGCATCTTTGCTTAAAAGAGCGCGCATGCCTTCATTGGAAAAGAGCGGTGCTTTGACAGCAGCGATATCGTCCGAAAGGAGACGGCTGACAGTAATGCCCTGCTGGCCAAGGGTAATGGCGGGGTCGATTGTCTCGCCAAACTGGACAGAGCCATAACGTAGATGCAGGAGGAACAACCCGCGTGCAACCATCGGGACAGAGGCCGGGCGATCGCCTGTTGGGCCACTGCCATTAACAGGGACAAAGGTGATGCTCTCGGCCGCTTTGCCGGGGCGGACAACAAGACAAGCCCCACCCCCGCCAAGAGAGGCGCGTGAGGGCAGTGTGACGGAGAGCGCAAAGGCCGTGGCTGTTGCAGCATCGGCAGCATTACCCCCTCGGGCGAGGACATCCCGCCCAATCAGCGCGGCTTGGGGTTCATCAGCGACAACAATACCGCTATTAGGTGCGTTTGTTGGGCCAAAGAGGTGATGTTTAAGGCTCTTACCGCTGGAGCATGCACCAAGCGCACCACCTAAAAGGCTGACAGAGGCCAGTAAGGCACAATGGCGGACCCACCGGCGGGTTGGTCTTTTAGACAGGCAGGAGGATGAGGGTGTCTGGCTGTCATGCTGTGGCACGGTGGCGGCTCTCCAGTATTTTGCGGTCACGTTTAAGTAGGTGGTCATTCAGACTGTGGAAAGCTATGGTGGGCTTCCAGATAAGCCATCATAGCGTTAAAGCGGTCGGCAGGGAAAGAGCAAGCTCTTTTCATGGGAATTGTGATGTTTGGATCGTTTTGTGTAAAAGGGACGGCCTGAGGGCCATATTATTGAAGGTATTGGAAGGCATGAGCATGAAGAATTATGTAGCCGCATGTGCATTAGCGTTATGTATTGGCCTACCTATAGGGGGAGGGTCGCTCTTTCAGCAAGCCCATGCGGCAGAGGGGGATGTTTTTAATCCTCAGCAACGTGCCGCTATTATAGAGATTGTCCGTAATGCCTTAAAGACGGACCCGACTATCCTCTCTGAGGCGATTCAGTCTATCCGCCAACAAGCGACAGCGCAGCAGGATGCCCAAGCAAAAGCGGCTGTACGGACGAATTGGGCGGCTCTTTCCACCGCGCCTTCTTATGCGGTGCGGGGTAATCCACAAGGGCAAGTTACGGTTGTAGAGTTTCTCGACCCTCGTTGTGGCTATTGCCGCCGTATGGCCCCGTTGGTGGACCAATTCCTTACAAAACATCCTGATGTGCGCTTGGTGGAGAAGGTCATCCCTGTATTGGGTGAAGCCAGTATTTTGGAAGCACGGGCGATTTATGCGGCGGCTTTTCAAGGGCAATATGATGCGATGCGCCGCCGTTTGATGGAAGATAATGCTAAGCCAAGCATGGAGCGTATTCGCGATATTGCGAAGGGTTTAAAGCTAGACCTAGCACGGTTTGAGAAAGATATGGCTAACCCGGCTGTTATGGGCCTTCTTGCTACGAATCTAAACCAAGCTCAAACGGTTGGTGTGCAAGGGACGCCGACCTTCCTATTTGGCCAAGCTGCGATTGCCCCCGGTGCGTTGGATATGGCGCAAATGGAGCAGTTCTTGACCCTCGCGCAGAAGGGTTAAGCGTGCCGATGCCTTGTATGTAAGGTGGTGCGGATAGATGAAACCTACCCTTGTTGAACAGATTGCGGCTTATGGTCCGTCTGACCTCACATCGCCGGGACGGTGTCCTCTTATTATGGGGATTGTGAATGTCACGCCGGATTCATTCTCCGATGGGGGGCAGTTTTTCACCCCGGAGGCGGCACTCCAGCAAGCGCGTCTATTACGCGCCCAAGGAGCTGATGTTCTGGACCTTGGGGCGGAATCTACAAGGCCGGGTTTTACCCCTGTGGAGGCGGATGAGGAATGGGGACGTCTAGCCTCTGTCATTCCTCCTTTAGTGGATGAGGGGGCGGTATTGTCTATCGATACCACTAAAGCCTCTGTTGCACGCCGGGTGTTAAAGGCTGGGGCGCAGATGATTAATGATGTGTGGGGGTTGCAGGCGGACCCGGCTATGGCCTCTGTCGTGGCGGAAGGCGGGGCGGTTGTTGCAGTGATGCATAACCGACAAGAGGTTACTCCGCAGTTGGATTTATGGGATGAGTGGCAACGTTTTTTTGACCATTCCCTTACATTGGCTGAGCAAGCGGGTATTGCGCGGGAGAAGATTATGCTGGACCCCGGCATTGGCTTTGGCAAAACAGTAGAGCAAAATCTATGGGCAATACGGCATATGCGCGCATTAGGGGCGTATTATGAGCGGCCTATTCTGCTCGGTGTGTCGCGTAAGTCGCTGTTTGGTAAGCTGCTTGGCCGAGAGGTGGAGGCCCGCTTGCCTGCAACATTGGCCACTCATCTTTATGGGGCCGCAGAGGGGGCTTGTATGGTGCGCGTGCATGATGTTCAAGCGCATAAAGATGCCCTTACAATGGCGGCATTATTGGCTGGGCGCGATGAGGGGGCGGCTTGTGCTATGGTGGGAGAGACAGCGTGATTACTGCTCCTTTATCGCATGTGCGTGTGCATGATCTTTGCCTTTTTGGCCCTCATGGTGTGCATGGGGAGGAGCAACGCCTGGGCCAGCGTTTTTATATCTCAATAGATGTGCAGGCGGATCTTTCTGCTGCGACAAGTGCGGATGATTACGAAAAGGCCGTCTGTTATGGCCAGCTATGCCAGATTGCTGAGGCAGTGTTCCATGATACGACCTATCATTTGATAGAGACATTAGCCGCGCAGATTGGTCATGCTGTGTTGGCGGCTCATGCTGTGGTGGAGCGGGTTTCTGTAACGGTGCGTAAACCGTCTGCCCCTGTACCGCATCCGGTGGAAGATGTCTCTGTGACGGTGGCGCAGCAGCGGGCGCATGATGTGGGTTTTTCTTTAGGGGCGAATTTGGGGGAGCGCGAGGCGGTGTTACGCGCCGCGGTGGAATCGCTCGGCCATTATGAGGGGATGGAGATAGAGGCTGTCTCCTCCTTTTATGATAGTGCCCCGTGGGGGGTGGAGGACCAACCGCCTTTTGTAAATATCGCAGCCCTAGGGCGTACGACCCTGCCCCCGCAAGCGGTATTGCGCTTATGCAAAGAGATTGAGCAGCGTTTAGGCCGCATGCCGGGGCGTCGCTGGGGTGAGCGTGCTGTGGATATTGACCTTCTTTTCTATGGGGAGCGTGTTATCGAGCATCCTGCGCTGAGCGTGCCGCACCCCCATCTGTTTGAGCGCGCTTTTGTGTTAGAACCGCTTGTGGAAATCGCACCAAAGCTTGAGATTGCTGGACGTTCCATCGCGGAGGCGTTAGCAGGGATGGAGCGTATAGCCGGGGATGTAACACGGCGATAATGGGGCTATGTGGTGATGGGGAGTGTTGAATGGCGCGTAAGACGATAAAGGCAGTAACAGAGGCAAAACCCACGCCAGAGGGCGCAGCCGGGGCTATCATTCAGCCAGAGGATGCGTTGGAGCGCATTGCCGGTGGCGTGCGGGAGCTTCTACTCGCTATAGGGGAGGACCCTAGCCGCGAGGGGCTGCGCGATACGCCAGAGCGTGTAGCTAAGATGTATCTGGAGGTTTTCTCCGGCTTGTATGAGGACCCGCGCGACCATCTCAAAAAGCAATTCAGTGCGGATCATCATAGTGGGATGGTGTTGGTGAAGGATATTCGCTTCCATTCCACATGCGAGCATCATCTCTTGCCGGTCATCGGGCGGGCGCATGTGGCGTATCTGCCAGAGGGCGGGCGTTTGACGGGCCTAAGCAAGTTAGCCCGTGTTGTGGAGGGCTATGCACGCCGCCCGCAATTACAAGAACGACTAACGGACCAGATTGTTCAAACCCTTGTGGAGATATTGGAGCCTAAAGCCGTGTTGGTCATGATAGAGGCGGAGCATATGTGCATGAGCCTCCGTGGTGTGCGTAGCCCCGGTGCTACGACCGTCACGACAGGGTCTTACGGCTTATGGGCTGAAGATGCCCAAGCGCGGCAGGAAGTCATGGGGTTGATGCGTGATTGACGTGGTTGTGCGTGCGGGTTTAATCGCGCGTACTGTCATCCGCCCGGTGCCACCAGCATTGCTCTGCGGGGCGGTCCACTAATGGGAGATAGAGGGTCGGCTCGCCATGCAGGCGCACTGTGTTGGTGGGTGTTTCTTTAATCTCTAAACTTGCAGGGGCAAGTAGCCCGCCTTGGGCGGTGAGGAAGGCTTGCAGTTTGCTCATCAGCAGGGCAGCGAGTAGCTCCGTTGTTGGGTCACCCGGTGTAACGACGATTCGCTCTAGGCGTTGGGGTTCATGTGTTGTGAACCATTGTAAGAGCGGGTCGGATGCGGAAAGCTGAAAGCTATGATCCATCCGCTCATCAATAAAGCGATGCCAACGGCCTTTGGCCTCTGCAAAGGGCAGCATCATATTATGGTGCCCATCAAGCCTCTGACCCTGCGGGGCGTTAGGGCCGGGGATGAGCGTGACGGTGACATATTCATTATGCCCATGTGGGATGGCACAACGCTCGCTACAGCCAGAGATAAGCCGATGCCCCATGCAGAAACGCCGGGTAAAAACGAGTTCTGTGCGGGTGATGTCGCTCATAACCCCTCCTGATAGTGCCGCCACCCTTCAGCACGCAAGGCGCAGGCGGGGCAATCCCCACAGCCAAAGCCCCATGGATGCTCATGGGAGCGTTCCCCTTTATAGCAAGAATGGCTCTCATGGCGGATGATGTCCACAAGGCTATCCCCGCCAAGCTCGTGGCAGAGTTGCCATGTCTGCGCTTTATTGATCCACATAAGCGGTGTGTGGAGGACAAAGCGTTGTTCCATGCCGAGATTAAGGGCGACTTGCAGGGCTTTGATGGTATCATCGCGGCAATCAGGATAGCCGGAATAATCCGTCTCACACACGCCGGTGACAATATGGCGGAGGCTACGGCGAAAGGCTAAGGCTGCCGCAAAGGTGAGGAAGATGAGATTGCGCCCCGGCACAAAGGTGTTGGGCAGGCCATTCTCCCCCATGCTGATTTCAGCATCACGGGTGAGGGCTGTGTCGGAGAGGGCACCAAGGCTGGCGAGGTCAATCATATGGTCCTCCCCCAGCTTTTTTGCCCAAAGAGGGTTCTGCTTTGTTAGGCCGTGGCGAAGAGTATTGCGGCATTCCAGCTCGATGGCGTGGCGTTGGCCATAGGCAAAGCCGACCGTCTCGACATGCTCAAAATGCTGCAACGCCCATGCGAGGCATGTTGCAGAATCCTGCCCGCCGGAGAACAGGACAAGCGCACGGCGATTCTGCGCGGCTTGATGGCTGGCGGAAAGGGGAGCATTGGGCATAATTAGGCAATCCCGATGAGTTTATGAGTTTGCAGGCTAAGACGCCATTGCGGATGCGCTTGGCAATACTGCACAGCGTGCCTTGTGTTAGCGATGCGCTCTGGCCCATCCATAGGTTGGAGCCAGAAATGTTGGAAGGCTAGCCCCGCGAATTGCTCTGGTGTGAGGCTTGGTTGGGGATAGACGAGTTTAAGCTCATGACCATGGGTTTGTACGAGCGACTGGCCCGGTTTGGGGCTAACGCATATCCAATCAAGCCCCGCAGGGGCGAGGAGTGTTCCATTAGTTTCTACTGCGAGGGTAAAGCCGCGGGCCTTTGTGGCTTTGATGAGGGTATCATCGAGCTGAAGCAAAGGCTCCCCCCCTGTAAAGACGACATAGCGATGCGCTGCGTTATCTGTATGGGCGCGCCAGCATGATTCTAGGGCCTCTGCAAGGGAATCGGCATGTGCAAAACGGCCTCCACCGGGGCCATTCGTGCCGATAAAATCCGTATCGCAGAAGTTGCATTGGGCTTTATGGCGGTCCTCCTCCCGGCCAGACCAGAGGTTACAGCCTGCAAACCGGCAGAAGATAGCCGCACGGCCCGCATGGGCTCCCTCGCCTTGCAATGTAGCGAATAATTCCTTGATGATATAAGCCATGGGCAGAGATGTCGGGCAGCAGCGCGCTGGATGCAAGCGATTTCTCATCGCATGGGGTAAGTTTTTTATTTTTGAGAGGGGGGATGATACAAAAACGCCACCCTTTGAATAAAGAGTGGCGCGAGTGACGGGGCTCGAACCCGCGACCTCCGGCGTGACAGGCCGGCGCTCTAACCAACTGAGCTACACCCGCAGTCTTATAACCTTCTATAAAAAGGTTCATCCCGTGGGATGGCGTCTGTTTAGCGGGATAGCGCAGAGCTGGCAATAGTGAAAAATGATTTTTTCACTTTTTCTGTGCTGGTTTTGTCTCTGGCGTGGTTTTAACAAACACGGCCCCCTCTGCCCCAGCGGAAAGCCAGAGGTGATGATGCATCAGCCAATCCGCCCCGAGGAGCATATCAGCTTGTTCATGCAGGGATGTCACTGTAAGGACCGGGTGAAGCTGGGTTTGTCCCCCCAAGGTAAGGCGGCCAAAACGGTGCCAATGGTAGCGATGCTCCTTATCGCCAATCCCCGCACTGACCCCGCCGGGGTCTTGGGCGAGGTCATCTTTTGTGATGCCGAGTTTATAGACGAACTCTTTGCTGATGATGTGCGAGCGTGCGCCACTATCAATCAAAGCCACACCATGTTGGCCATCTAAGGTAAAGGGGATGAAGAATCGCCCTCTCACCCGCCCTGCGGTGAGCCTCTGGCTCTGATACGGCCAAAAGGGAGGTTGTTGGCAGAGCATAGAATGTGTCTGAATCTCCCAAAGGCTTAATTTATGATGAGGGAGGTCGAGGTCTATATCGTAATGGCCGAGTAAATCCATCCCAATTAACCCCAATACGGGCGGTTGAATCGCCGGGAAGGCGGGTAAGGCCCCTAAAGGCATAATCGGTTGATGGAAGGTCACATGGCCGAGTGTAAGGGAGGCCAGCTCAATAGTGGGGACAACGTGACCACGTCCATCCGCCCCGGAGATGATGGTGGCTTCTTCTGCATTGGGTGTAAGATGTAATTGGCTAATAGCCTCTGGTGTGAGCAAGCTCCCCTCCGAGCCTGTATCAATAATCATGGAGAGGGACCGGCCATGAATCTGTGCTACAGAGGTTAGATAATAGCCTGTCTCTTGCAAGGTGATGGTGGTGAGATGCCTCTGCCGACAAGCAGGCCCCGGCTCGTCTGCATAAGCTGTGGGCAGGATGAGGTTCAAGAGAGCCATCATCATGGTTGGGATTATCACTTTGAGAGCGCGGGGGAAGGTCATCATCAGCCATTTATGTTGGTTAGGGGGATGTATCAGCACGGGGATGGGCTTTCTGCCATACATCCATGAGGTGTTGTTCATCAGCAAGGGTGTAGATTTGCGTGCTAGAGAGGCTGGCATGGCCCAACAGCTCCTGAATCGTGCGAAGGTCGGCCCCATTTTGCAGGAGATGAGAGGCAAAAGCATGGCGTAAGGCATGCGGTGTTGCAGAATCGGGCAGTCCCTCCATCATGCGCCATTGGCGCATGGCCCGTTGTGCGATGGCCGGATTCAGTCGTCCCCCCCGTACCCCACAAAAGAAGGGAGCCTCTGCATGGCGGTAAGGATGTGCTGCTAACCAACGCTCCAAGGCCTGCTTAACAGGTGGTAGAATCGGCACGGCGCGCTCTTTACCGCCCTTACCGATGATGAACAGCATATCATCGCTGAGGCGTTCTACATCCCCGATAGAGAGGGAGAGAGCCTCGCTGATTCGCAAACCTGCACCATAGAGCAAGGTAAAGAGGGCTTCATCACGTGCAGCAAAATGAGGATTAACGGTTTGCTCTGCAATGCCTTCTGGGGCGAGGCGTGCAGCGTCTGGCGTAAGGGGGCGTGGTAAGCGGGTTTTTAACCGTGGGCTACGAAGGAGGGTTAAAGCGGGGTTGGTGAGGTGATGTTCTTTTTCCAAATAACGGTAAAAAGAGCGTAGAGCGGAGATGCGGCGGGCGCGGCTGCGGGCATGGCCATCTTGTGTATGGCGGCTATGGGGATGGCGGCGGGCGTTCTGCTCTGCACGTGTTGTCTCATGGGCCAGCCATGAGCGGAAGTCGGTTAAAGAGAGGCGAGCAAGAGCGTGTAGAGGCAGCTCCCCTCCAAAATGACGGCTGAAGAAGCCTAAAGCGAGGGCAACATCATGTTGATAGGCTATGCAGGTCGCTTTACTGGCGCGTTTTTCGTAGAGGAGCCATTCTTGCCACGCGGTGAGGGCCTCTTGCGCGGTATGTAGCGTAAGCGATGAAGGCGTGCGCGTTGGTAGATGGCTCATGGTATTTCCCCGCCGGAGAGGGTAAGGTGATGTGATATGGCAGAACAACGCCTCTCCCCCCATAGCAGGAGACGGGAAGCCGGTCATCGTCTTTCCGTCCTTGTGCCGCGTCCTTTTGCGGGGCCGTTGGATTATAAGTTTGATACGCCTTTGGCACCGGGCACGGTGGTGCGCGTCCCCTTGGGGCGGCAGGAGATCGTAGGCTGTGTGTGGGAGGCCGAGCCAACACATTTGCCGGTGGACCTTCGCCCGCCACGCTCTAGCCGGCATGTGGCGTTTAGCTCTTTACGCGCGATTATTAGCGTGGAGACGCACGTCCCCGCCTTACCGGAGACGTTACGGCATTTTATCGACTGGGTAGCTGCTTATGGGCTGAGTGCGCCGGGTATGGTGCTCGCCATTGCGCTGCGCGTACCTGCCCAAGGGGGAGGGATGAAGCCGATGCTTGGGTGGGCCCGTAAAGCTGGTCCCTTGCCAGAGTCTTTACGGCTTACCCCCGCGCGTAACGCGGTTTTAGCCGCGTTGGCGGCTCATGGCCCGGCCAGTACAGCGGCATTAAGTGCGCAAAGTGGGGCGAGCGCGGCGGTGATTCGCGGCTTAGCACATGCCGGTGTGCTGGAGGAGAGCGTGCTGGAAGGCTCCCCCATGAGTGCCACGCCGCCTGAGCCTGATTACGCCCCGCCCATTTTATCAGCCGAGCAAGCTGAGGCTGCTCATGCTTTGATAGAAGCAGTGGAGGAACGCGCTTTTAATGTGACCTTGCTAGAGGGGGTAACGGGCTCTGGCAAAACGGAAGTGTATTTCGAGGCTGTGGCGGCGGCTCTGCGGCAAGGGCGGCAAGTGCTGGTGTTGGTGCCAGAGATTGCCCTAACAACCCAATGGACGGAGCGTTTTGCCAAGCGTTTCGGCACTATTCCGGCGATTTGGCATTCCGATTTAGGGCAGAAAGCCCGGCGGGAGACATGGCGTGCGGTGGCAGATGGGCAGCAGCGCGTGGTTGTGGGTGCGCGCTCGGCCCTGTTTCTTCCCTTTGCTGCGTTAGGGCTTGTTGTGGTCGATGAGGAGCATGAGAGCACCTATAAGCAGGAGGAAGGGGTGCTGTATCATGGGCGGGATATGGCCATTGTGCGAGCGCGCCTTGCTGGGGCTGCGGCGATTTTGGTTTCAGCAACGCCCTCCATGGAAACATTAGTGAATGTACAGAAGGGCCGCTTCCGTCATGAGGTGCTCGAATCGCGGCACGGGTCAGCCTGTATGCCAGAGATTAGCCTGATTGATATGCGTGACCACGGGCCGGAGCGTGGCTTGTTCCTCTCCCCTTTATTATGTGAAAGCATTGAGGATGGCATGAAGGCGGGGGAGCAAAGCATGTTGTTCCTCAACCGGCGTGGCTATGCCCCGCTGACTTTATGCCGGGCTTGTGGGCATCGCATCCAGTGCCCGCATTGTGCGGCATGGATGGTGGAGCATCGGCGGCGGCGGATTTTAGCGTGCCATCATTGCGACTATACCCAACCTCTAATGAAAGCCTGCCCCGCTTGTGAGGCGGAAGATAGCCTCGTGCCCATTGGTCCGGGGATAGAGCGGATTCATGAGGAGGTACAAACGCGCTTCCCGGAGGCCCGGTTGCTGGTTATGGCCTCTGATACCTTAACCTCTCCCGCTGCGATGGAGGAGGCAGTCCGCAAAATTGCCCAAAAGGAGGTGGATCTCATCATCGGGACGCAAATTGTCGCGAAGGGCTGGCACTTCCCCGACCTCACCCTTGTAGGGGTTGTGGATGCGGACCTTGGCCTAGGCGGGGGGGATTTACGAGCGGCTGAGCGGACGATGCAGCTTCTTCATCAAGTGGCAGGGCGGGCAGGGCGTGGCTCAAAACCCGGCCGTGTGATGCTGCAAAGCTATGTGGGGGATCACCCCGTTATGCAGGCTCTTATAGAGAATGACTTTATCCGTTTTATGGAGCAAGAGGCTGCCCAACGCCGCCCCGGCTTTTGGCCTCCCTATGGGCGGTTAGCAGCTGTGATTGTCAGTGCTCCTAAGGAGACGCATGCCGAGGCCCTTGCTCGCCATCTAGCCCTTAATGGCCCGCATGGGGAGGGGATGGAGATTTTAGGCCCGGCCCCTGCACCTTTAGCGTTGCTACGCGGGCGGTATCGCTTCCGCCTCCTTTTGCGAACACGGCGTGACATCGCCCTCCAACCCGTTTTGCGCCATTGGCTCGCAGGGGTGACTTGCAAGAATGATGCGCGCATTGATGTAGATGTGGACCCGGTATCTTTTATGTAAGGCGGATGGTTAATCCGGTGTGCCGTTTGCGCGTTGCTCTAGCTGTTGGTAGCGTTTTTGCCCATTAGGGAGGAGCGGGGCATGGGTGAGGGCCTCCGTATAAGCATGGAGGGCCTGATGAGGGTGATGGAGATGCTCTTGCGTGCGGGCGAGCAAATCCCAGCTTTGAGCATCACCGGGGTCATGCACAAGGGCGACTTGGAGGTCCTCTACCGTGCCGGTGAGGTCATTGCCGATAAAGCGAATCGCTGCGCGTTGGCGGCGGAGAAAGGCATTATCCGGCTGAAGGGTCAAAGCGGCAGAGAGGGCGCGTTCAGCCTCATCCGTATGGCCTTTTTGGATGGCCTCTTGCGCTTCGCTCAGCAGTAAACGGCCACTATTTTGCACGGTATAGAGGCGTAATGTTTCGGCCTTTTTCATCAAGGCTTGGGCTTTTTGATCGTCTTGCTCTGTGGCGAGAGCCTGTTCGGTTTGGGTGATTTTCTCTTTTAAGCTGAGGCTATGAGCCTTAGGGGGGGCAGAGGCAGCAGACGTGGGATGAGTCGGGGCTGCTGCATAGGCGAGCGGGGTAGCTGTAAGGTAAAAAAAAGCCCCCAGCCAGAAGGCAAGAGGCTTCCCCCTCTCATAAGGGGGCAGAGCATGAAGTACGCAGCACATCAAGCGGTGCGTCCCCATAAATCCGTTACTTAGCCCTGACGAGCCTTCATGCGCGGATTCTGCTTATTGATGACATAAACGCGGCCACGGCGGCGAACAACGCGGCAGTTTTTATCACGAACCTTAGCGGATTTCAGGCTATTACGAATCTTCATAATGTTCAGGCTCCCCGACCAAAAGATGGGCCTTTTCTACCTTGTTGTAAGGTAGTGGCTCTCATAATGCAGGGCTAACACGCCCGCGAAACTTGGCGACCGCATAACCTGTAATGGAGGGGTGAGTCAAGGTGATGTCGTGCAAAAGCCCCATTTCCCCTTCATGTTTTTCGGATTATGGTAGGGGAATGAGCCAGTTTTCTTTCTTCTCGTCCCGCCGGTCCCGCCTTTTAGGGGGGCTTTTGAGCCTTGTTTTTATGAGTTCAATGGGGGTGGCATGGGCTGATGGCTCTGCCCGCACGGATGATGATGACCCCGCAGTGAATGAAAAAGGCGTGGTCGTGAATAACATCCTCGCCGTTTTGCGCGACCATACGCGTGTCGTCAGCACAGCTTGTGTGAATAATCTGCATGAGATGCGAAAGGTGCAAAAGCAGCTTGATGTTGAGGAAACCGCACAACGTAGCTTTGACGTTGGGCTTGTCCGCGATGTTTTGGAATCGGACATGGAGAGCGTGATTAAAAGCTGCGGTAAAGATGCGCGCACAGCTTGCGGGGAGGGCGTGGGGCAGGGTGATTCCCGGCTAGGTAAGATTTGCTCCCAGCTTGCAGAGATGGATATGGATAGCGAGGGGGATGACCTCCAATAAGGCTCTCCCCCGCTTTAATGGAGGGGTTATGCGTTAGCGCGTTGGAGGCTCCATAGTGCGAAGGCTTGCACGAGGGCGACTTCCTTCAAACGTGCAAACCGCCCGGAGGAGCCGCCATGGCCTGCCTCCATATTGATATGACAGAGGAAAGGCCCGCCCTTGGCTTCCTCTCGCAAACGGGCAATCCATTTTGCTGGCTCCCAATAGGTGACGCGTGGGTCAGATAAACCCCCCATCGCCAGAATCGCCGGATAGGGGACAGGCCGGATGTTATCGTAAGGGGAATAGCTGGCGATGAGATCGTAAGCCTCTGGGTCGGTGAGAGGATTACCCCATTCTGGCCATTCCGGCGGGGTGAGGGGGAGGGAGATGTCCGACATTGTGTTGAGCATATCCACAAAGGGCACTTGGGCCGCAATCCCGGCAAAAAGCTCTGGGGCCATATTGGCAATCGCCCCCATAAGCAGCCCCCCAGCAGAGCCCCCATGGGCGACAATGCGGCGTGGTGCGGTATAGCCTTCATCAATCAAATAATGAGCAGAGCTGATGAAGTCGGTAAAGCTGTTCGTCTTTTTGGTGGCTCGCCCGTCTAGGAACCACCCCCATCCTTTCTCACTGCCACCACGCACATGGGCTATAGCGTAAATGACTCCACGATCCACCAAGCTTAGCGCAGTGGTGGAGAAGCTGGCCTCCATAGAGATACCATAAGAGCCATAGCCATAGAGCAACATGGGGTTCTTCCCATTTAGCTCCGTGCCTTTTTTCATCAAGAGGGTGATGGGGACCAATGCGCCATCTTGTGCTTTAGCAAAAAGGCGGCGTGTCTCATAAGCGGCAGGGTCATGCCCGGAGGGGACCTCCCGCACTTTGCGGAGGGTCTTTTGCCCCGTCTGCATATCGTAATCATACCAATGGGCCGGTGTGGTGGGGGATTGGTAAATATAACGCAGAATAGGCACGTCATATTCCAACACCCCGAGGAGGCTGAGCGTATAGGCTGGCTCATCCATGCTGATACGGCGTGCATGGGTGCGAATCGCCCCTTTATCAGCATCCTTATGGTCAAGGATGAAGATTTCCGTATTGCCATTGCGCCGTTCTATCCAAGCGAGATGCTCGCGCCCTGTACTAACACCGAGGAGGAAATGGCCTTCCTCATAAGGGAGGAAGTTCCGCCAATGGCTCCGGTCTGGCGTGGCTTCTGGTGCGGTCATGAGCTTGAAATCAACCGCTCCCCCTGCATTGGTGAGGATGATAAAACGGTCATTCCAATGGGTGAGGCTATAGCGTTCTCCCCGCACGAGGGGGGCGGCTAATTTTGGAGGGGCTGTTGGCTCCGCTGCGGGGATGAGGAGGGTCTCATTCGTATCATGGTCCCCGCGCTCGATGATAATCCATGCGCGGGAGGCACTCACCCCAATGCTGAGGAAGAAACCGGGGTCGGTCTCATCAAAGACGAGCGTATCATCCCCCCCACGCAGGGGGCGGCGATAAATACGGGAGGGGCGGCCATTATCATCGCGGTAAATCCAAAAGAGATATTGGCTATCTGGCGAAAGGGTGAAGCTGCCGGTACAGCTCTCCACCGCCGGGGCGCAGAGTGTCCCTGTGGAGAGGTCTTTGACCTGAATGCGATAGACCTCCGAGCCTTGTACATCCTCAGCATAGACGTAATAGCGGTGGTCTTCGGTATGGGCAGCTTGGGCGAGGCTGTAGAAGCTATGTTGAGCGGCAAGCTTGTTGACATCAAGGAGAATCTCTTCCGGCCCATCGGCCTCGTTAGTGCCAGCTTTGCGGGGGCGGCGGATATGGAGGGGATATTGGGCGTCTTTCTCAAAACGTAAGCTATATAGCCACGGGCCAGAGGGGAGCGGGACGGATTCTTCAGCAGGAGGAATCCGGCCGACCATCTCTTTAAAGAGGGCCTCTTGTAAGGGGACGGTCTCGGCCAGCATGGCCTTTGTATAGGCGTTTTCGTGCTCTAAATGGGTGCGGATATCATCGCGTAGAATGGAAGGGTCTCTTAAGACCTTCTGCCAGTTTTCATCTTTCATCCACGCGTAGGAATCCGTGCGGGTGCGGCCCAGCTGTTCCAGCACGATGGGGTTGCGCCGGGCGATGGGGGCCTTGGGCGTGGCGGTGGGAGCGGGGGTATGTGTATGTGCAGTCATGAGGCAGATGTGGCTGTTTGGGTGGGGGGATTCAAGATGGGATGGTCATAGAGGATGCGCCGTAACTCTGAGCTGCGCTTTGGCTGAGGTGGCAGTGCATGTCCCCCAATCGCGGCAATCGGGGTGAGGCTAAGGGCCGTGGCCAGCCATGCCCCTTGTAGAAGGGGAATGTCATTGCTGCTCAAAATCTGTTCTTCACATATCCCAGCGGCGAGCAATCGTGCGCGCGTAATACCGGGGAGAATGCCG
This sequence comes from Bombella sp. ESL0378, assembly GCF_009725845.1. Taxonomy (NCBI): domain Bacteria; kingdom Pseudomonadati; phylum Pseudomonadota; class Alphaproteobacteria; order Acetobacterales; family Acetobacteraceae; genus Bombella; species Bombella sp. ESL0378. The sequence goes on from NZ_WNIF01000002.1 coordinate 29,950, forward strand.
GTGGAGAGGGGAGGTGTTACTAATTGTCCGTCTATCAAAGCTAGGAAGCTTGCCGCAGTGGCTTCGGTAATGGAGCCTTCATGGGTGAGCCAAAGCGCATCATCTGCCCCATGGTCTTGGGCTTCTAAACGGGCGAGGATGGCCGGTAATGCATTGAGTGATTTCACCCGATTCAACATAGAGTGAGGGTCCCGCCGCTGCGTGCTGATATGCAGGCGGATAGGCTGGGGTGGGTGTTGCAGTGGTGGGGCGGTTGTGATGAGCAAGGTCGGGTTTGGGTGAGCTGGTGGGGCTAAGCCCCGCGGGCCGGGGCCGCGTGTGAGCGTCAAGCGCACAGAGCCATGAGTGAGGTGGTTGGCCTCTATAAGTTGGTGGAGTGCCCTCTCAATAAGAGTGCGCTGAGGTGTGGGGATGTGCAATAGGTGGCAGCCTTCTTCTAGCCGGGTGAGGTGAGCCTCTAGTAAAGGCACGCGGTGATTATAAAGCTGCATGGTCTCAAAGAGCCCATCACCGAGGAGGTAGCCTCTGTCTTGGGCCATAATGGCCGGTTGGTCCGCTGGGTGGAGCGTGTCATTCAGCCAGAGATAAGGGGGGATGACCTTATGAGCCATAATGGCGAAGCACCTTTAAAAGAGGCGCGGCTTTGAGGCACATTTCCTCATATTCGCGCTCTGGGTGGGAGGGATATGTGATGCCCCCACCAGCCCCGATGGCAAGGGTCTTGGCTGTTATGCTGATACTGCGGATGATAACGGCACTATCAAGCGTGCCATCCCATCCGAGGCGGAAAAGCGTCCCACAATAGGCCCCGCGTGCGGAGGTTTCGACCTCATCAATAATCTCCATAGCCCGATATTTTGGGGCCCCGGTGACGGAGCCGGGCGGTATTGTGGCGGCGAGGAGGTCCGCTGCATCTAACCCCGGTCTGAGCCGCCCTTGCACGCTAGAGACAAGATGATGCACATGGGCAAATGCCTCGACTGCAAAAAGCTGCGGCACGGTGACGCTGCCAAGCTGGCAGACTTGCCCAATATCATGGCGCATCAGATCGGTAATCATGAGGTTTTCCGCCCGCTCTTTCTCATCATGGCGGAGAGCCTCTTTGAAAGCGTCATTCTGTTGTGGGTCTGGGCTGATGGGGCAGGTGCCTTTAATGGGCCGTGTCTCAATCATGCCCTCGGCATCAAGGGCGATAAACCGCTCAACTGAGGCACTGAGCAGCGTAAAATCCGGTGTATGAAACCACGCCCCAAAGGGGGCAGGGCATTGGGTGCGGAGTTGCTCATATAAAAGTGGGAGGTCCAACCCTGCGGGGCGGTCAGCATGCCAGCGCATAGTGAGGTTCGCTTGGAAGATATCGCCGGCTGCAATGTAACGCCGCATAGTTTGTACAGCCTCTTGCCAGTGTGAGGCATTTTGCGTGGCATGAGGGGTGAGATGTGGTGTTAGGGCGGGTTTATGCGTTGGGGTGGGCATAGCGGGGGGAGGGAGCCCCTCCGCGCTGACCCACCATAATTTTTGCGCGCGCCGGTCAAAGAGGAAGAAATCCCGGCAGGCAAGGGCTGTTAAGGCGGGGCATTCTGTTTGATGGCGGGAGGTTAGACCTGCATAGCGCATACCCGCCTCATAGCTGAGCATACCAATCACCCCACCCAGAAAGGGCAGAGCGTCATCCATAGGCTCTAACGGTGTAGCGGGGGCATGAGTGGTGAGGAACTGGCGTAATGTTTGGGGAAACTGGTGTATCTCTGCCAAAGGCAGGGTGAGATGAGCCACCGGGCGGGGGCAAAGCAAGCTCCAACGATGGCGGTCTTGTGTGGCAGGGCCGCCACTATCGAGAAAAACGGAATGTTCTGTCGTGCGGCAGAGGGGGAAAAATGCCGCAGGCGGCTGCCATGGGAGGGGTGTGATAAAGGGGGCAGCAGGGTGGCTCATAAGGGTAAAAAGAGCGCGATAAAAGAGGATGGACGGAACAAACTAGGAACTCTCGGTAGAATAGGCTATGCTAGGGACCCTAACCATTTATAGAAAATAGGTTGATTTGTCTTGAGCGAGCCGCACGATATTTTACCCTCCGACCGTCTCCCAGTAACGATTGAGGAGGAAATGCGCTCCTCTTACCTGGCTTATGCGATGTCGGTGATCGTCTCCCGCGCTTTGCCAGATGTGCGCGATGGGCTGAAGCCTGTGCATCGCCGTATTTTGTACGCTATGCGAGAGAGCGGCTTTACGGCGGATAAGCCTTATCGTAAATCGGCCCGCGCGGTCGGTGACGTGATGGGTAAATATCACCCTCATGGTGATAGCTCCATTTATGATGCTATGGTCCGCATGGCGCAATCATGGTCCATGCGTGTGCGGCTTGTGGATGGGCAGGGTAATTTTGGCTCTGTCGATGGGGATAGCCCTGCGGCTATGCGCTATACCGAGGCCCGCTTAGCAAAATCAGCCTCTTTCCTGCTGGATGATATTGATCGCGATACGGTTGCCTTCCAGCCCAATTATGATGAGAGCGAGCAAGAGCCGCAGGTTCTTCCGGCTGCCTTCCCGAATCTTTTAGTTAATGGGGCGTCCGGTATTGCGGTGGGTATGGCTACGAACATCCCACCCCATAATCCGGGCGAGGTGATTGATGCTGTCCTAGCCCTTATTGCTAACCCGGATATGACGCTTGAAGACCTCATGCAGATTGTCCCGGGGCCGGACTTTCCAACGGGGGGAATTATTATGGGCCGCCGGGGTATCCGGCAGGCTTATGAGACAGGCCGTGGCTCCATCCCTGTGCGTGCCCGTGCTGAGATTGAGGAAATCCGTAAAGACCGTTTTGCCATTGTGGTGACGGAGATTCCTTATCAGGTCAATAAAGCGACGTTGCAGGAGAAGATTGCCGACCTTGTCCGCTCTAAGGATATTGAAGGCATTTCCGACATCCGCGATGAGAGTGATCGCTCCGGTATGCGGGTGGTGATTGAGCTAAAGCGTGATGCTACGCCGGAAGTGGTGTTGAATCAGCTTTATCGCTTTACGCAGCTTCAGACGAGTTTTAGCGTGAATATGCTGGCTCTGGATGAAGGCCGCCCCCGTACGATGGGGCTGCGCGATGTGTTGGATGCGTTTATTCGCTTCCGTGAGGATGTGATTCTCCGCCGGGCGCGGTTCGATTTGAATAAAGCGCGCGACCGTGGGCATTTGCTCGTTGGTCTGGTGCTGGCTGTGGCGAATATTGATGAGGTCATTGCCCTCATCCGCTCCGCACCAGATGCCGCTACAGCGCGTGAGCAGCTCATGACGCGTACATGGCCCGCTGCGGATGTAGAGCCGCTGCTGGAATTGATCCATGATGAAGGCAATGTGATTATTGATGGCCGCGTCCATCTTACCGAGGCACAGGCGCGCGGTATTTTGGAGTTGCGTCTCCAACGCTTAACAGGGCTTGAGCGGGAGAAGATTCAGGGTGAGTTGGCAGAGGTCAGCCAGCGCATTACGGAATTGTTGGAGATTATCGGCAGCCATGTCCGCCGTATGGAAGTCATGCGGGAGGAACTTCAGGCCGCACGCGCTGCTCTGGCAGACCCGCGTTGTACGGAAATCTCCGATGCGCTGGGTGATCAGTCCGATGAGAGCCTGATTGAGCCGGGCCAGATGGTTGTGACCATCACGCGCGATGGCTTTATTAAGCGGACCCCGCTTGATTTATTCCGTTCGCAGAATCGCGGTGGGCGGGGGCGCACGGCAGCAGGGCGGCGTGGTGATGATATCGTCATCCGCAGCTTTAATGCCCATACTCATCAATGGGTGTTGTTCTTCTCCTCTGGCGGGAAGGCGTATCGGATGAAGGTCTGGCATTTGCCAGAGGCAGCCCCAACCGCCAAAGGCCGCGCTTTGGTGAATCTGCTGCCGGAATTGGGCGAGGATACTATCACTGCCGTGCTGCCGTTGCCGCAAGATGAGGAGCTGTGGGATGATTTGCATCTCGTCTTTGCCACAGCAAGCGGGAATGTGCGGCGTAACCGGTTAAGTGACTTCCGCAATATTCGTTCCTCTGGCCTTATCGCGATGAAGCTGGATGAAAATGACCAGCTCATTGGCGTGGCAACATGCCGGGAGGGGCAGGATGTCTTTCTTGCCACGCGTAATGCACGTGCGATTCGCTTCCATATCACCGATGATGTGCTGCGTGTTTTTGCAGGGCGTGGCAGCACCGGTGTGCGGGGTATTCGCCTCGCTGATGGGGATAAGGTGGTCTCTCTGGCCGTATTGAATCACGTTGAGGCAAGCGTGGAGGAGCGTGCTGCTTATCTCCGCGCCGCAAATGCACATCGCCGCGTCCTTGCCGCTCAGGCGGGGGATGAGACCCTTGAGGAGGATATTGATGAGAGCAGCGATGTCGCCTCTGATGAAGAAGGGCTAGAGGGGATTCTCGCTGATAGCCCACTGAGTGAGGAACGCTATGCCGCGCTTGAGGCGCAGGAGCAAATCCTTCTCACTGTGACAGATACAGGCTTTGGGCGGCGGTCCTCCGCGTATGATTATCGCGTCTCCGGCCGTGGGGGGCAGGGCATTAATAACATGACCTTCTCCAATGCGCGCCGCGGTCGCGAGGTGGTCGGCACGCTTGTAACGCTAGATGGTACAGATGTGATGATGGTGACCGATACAGGCCGCCTTATCCGTCTGCCAGTGGAGCAAGTGCGCGTGATGTCCCGTCAGGCAGGGGGGGTAACGCTCTTCCGTGTCGATGGGGATGAGCGCATCATCAGCGTATTCCCCGTGATGGAGGAGGAGACTGAGGAGGCTGAATCTTCTGCCGAAGGTGAGGCCGAAACAGCTGAAGCCGCTACGGATGATAAAACGGATGACTAACCCGCGCATCGGTTTCTACCCCGGTACGTTTGACCCTATCACATTTGGGCATCTGGATGTGATTGACCGGGCGGCGGTGTTGTTCGATCATGTTGTGGTTGGTGTGGCAATTAACGATGCTAAGGCCCCGCTTTTAGGCTTTGAGGAGCGGCGCGGCCTTGTAGAGCAAGAGATTGCTAGCCTACCGCACCGGGATCGCATCTCTGTTACAGGCTTTGATACGCTCTTAGTCGATGCAGTTAGGCAAGCTGGGGCGGGGACGGTTATCCGTGGGTTGCGCTCTGCGGGGGATTTTGACTTTGAGACTCAGCTCTCTGGTGCGTTACGGCGTTTAGCCCCGGAGATTGAGACGGTCTTTTTGCTGGCCTCAGAGAATCACCGTACAACCGCAAGCCGGATTGTGAAGGAGATTGCCCGCCTAGGGGGGGATATTTCCCCCTTTGTCAGTGACAGGACAGCTCGTCACTTGCGGGGTAAATTAGCAGGAGGATAATGAGATGAAACGGCGGCATTTCGTCACCGCTTTAACAGCCTTATGCGCGGCTGGCGGAAGCTTGGCACAAGCTTGGGCTAGTGAGCAGGCTGATAGTGATAATTTAGGAGAGGGTACAACCATGACAGAGACAACAAGCGGGCATAAATTGGTTTTGGAATTAAAGGACGGCAAGGTTGTTATCGCGCTGCGTCCAGACCTCGCCCCTAAAGCGGTGGAGCGTTTGGAGACCTTGGCGAATGAGGGCTTTTATAATGGTGTGAAGTTCCACCGTGTGATTGAAGGCTTCATGGCGCAGACAGGCGACCCCACAGGGACGGGGACAGGCGGTAGCAGCTATCCCGACCTGCCAGCAGAGTTTAGCCAAACGGCCGTGTTCGACCGTGGGACAGTGGGCATGGCCCGTACTATGGACCCGAACTCCGCTAACAGCCAGTTCTTCATCATGTTTGATCGCGTTCCGTCTTTGGATGGCCAATATACGATTGTTGGTCAGGTCATTGAGGGGATGGAGGCTGTCGATAAGGTCAAACGTGGGGCTGGTGCCTCTGGCATGGTGCAGAATCCGGACCACATCATTAAGGCTTATGTCGAGAAGTAAGATACTGGCTTTGTAAAAGGTTTTCTTCCCTCTTAAAGAGCGCGAGAGGCGTAGAGAGGGGGAAGAAAATCATCATCATGGCGGGTTTCTCCGCTATGTGGGGTTGACGCTCCTTAGGGGAGCGGGTAGATAGCCTCCTCAAGTGAACCGGTAGCTCAGTTGGTAGAGCATTCGACTTTTAATCGAATGGTCCTGGGTTCGAGTCCCAGCCGGTTCACCATACTCCCAAAAGAGTATGCCCAGATGGCGGAATTGGTAGACGCGCAGGCTTCAGGTGCCTGTGTCCGCAAGGACGTGGAAGTTCGAGTCTTCTTCTGGGCACCAACTCTCTCGAAGAGATGATCGCTCTTTGATGAGGTATGATTCTTAAAGTTCACACCATCACAGTTTAGAGTGCTTTATTTAAGAGGTGTTGCGAGTTTATTGCAACAAGATGTCTTACTTGGTGGTATTTTGAGCTTATAGTGCAATGCAAATCCTCTATTAAGAGGGCAATTTTCTCCGACTGTTAGGTTATCGGAGTTTTTTTGTGCTGTTTTGTCTTGTAAAAAATTTTACTTTCTCTTAGAAGGGAAACCAGGCCCGGAAAGAATTGGTTTATAAGAGTTATTAAAAATAACGATTTACTTGCCTTCCTGCATCCCGATAATATAACTCTGCGATGTGTGACAGCGAGGCATACGCCGTGCAGCGTCTAGCTTGCCACTGTTACGCACTCTAACGAGTCCTCATCCACGAATAGGGAAATTATCAGGATGAAATTGAAACAATTTGGGGCAGCTCTGCTGATTGCCAGCACGACACTGACCTCTTTCGCATCGGTTGCTATGGCTGCTGATGTGCCCTCTCCGAACCAGTATTACTGGCCGAAGGGCATGAATCTGGCCAAGCTGCGTGCCCATGATTCAGAGTCTGACCCATATGGTGCAGATTATTATACGAGCTACCACAAGAAGTTCGAGCAGCTGAATCTTCAAGAAGTCCGTAAGGATATCGAGAAGGTTATGCTGACGTCCCAGCCTTGGTGGCCGGCGGACTACGGCAATTACGGGCCGTTCTTCATCCGTATGGCATGGCATAATGCTGGTACATACCGCGCTATTGATGGTCGTGGTGGTGAGGAAGGCGCACAACAGCGTTTTGCTCAGTTGAATGACTGGCCCGATAACGCTAGCTTGGATAAAGCAAAGCGTCTGCTGTGGCCTGTTAAGAAGAAATATGGCGAGAAGCTCTCCTGGGGTGACCTTATCGTCCTGACAGGTGATGTCGCGCTGAACCAGATGGGCTTTAAGACCCTCGGCTTTGTTGGTGGTCGTCCTGATGACTGGCAGTCCGAGCTGATTTATTGGGGTCCGGGCACCACATTCTTCCCCAATAAGAGCTCCTTCCAGGTTGGGCAGAACGGTACTCTGAAGCACCCGCTGGCTGCTACGCACATGGGCCTTATCTATGTGAACCCAGAGGGGCCGAACGGCGATCCTGACCCTGTGAAGTCCGCTGCGATGATTCGTCTGGCCTTCGGTCGTATGGCGATGAATGACGAAGAGACTGTGGCTCTTATCGCTGGTGGTCATACCTTTGGTAAGGCACATGGTGCGCATCCGAACTCCTGCTTGAGCGGCCCGCCGGTTGCTAACGGTGTGGAGCATCAGGGTCTTGGTTGGGCTGACCATTGCATTAAGGGCACACAGACCGCTGATGATGCCTCCACCAGTGGTCTGGAAGGCTCTTGGTCTGCTGATCCGATCCACTTCACCACACAGTACATTGACAACCTGTTGAACAATGACTGGGTGTTGGGGACAAGCCCGACTGGTGCGCATCAGTGGCACACCAAGACGGACGACAAGATCGCTCCAGACCCGGCCAACCCGAACGATCCTTCCAAGATGCGTCCGATCATGATGTTCACAACGGACATCGCGCTGAAGACGGATCCGGTTTACCACAAGATTCTTGCCCGTTGGGCTGAGCATCCGAATGAATTCGCTGATGCTTTTGCTCGTGCATGGTTCAAGCTGGTTGTGCGTGACATGGGGCCGAAGAGCCGTTACTTCGGTAGCGAAGTTCCGAAAGAGACCTTCGTCTGGCAGGATCCCATCAACATGCCAGCTAAGCCGATCAATCAGGCTGATGTTCGTGAGCTGCGTAAGCTGATTGCGGCAACAGGTCTGTCTGACCGTGAGCTGATCAAAACAGCATGGGCAGCTGCGTCTTCTCATCGCGTGACCGATCACCGGGGTGGTGCTAACGGTGGCCGTCTGGCTCTGATGCCGCAAAATGGCTGGGCTGTGAATGATCCTGAGGAGCTGAAGGCTGTTCTGCCGAAGCTGGAACAGGTGCGTGATAAGTTTAACGCTCACAGCGTTCGCAAGGTTGCTCTGGCTGACGTCATCGTTCTCGGCGGTAGCGTTGGTATCGAGGATGCAGCTCAAAAAGCTGGCGTGAAGATTCAGGTGCCGTTCGCACCGGGTCGTGGTGATGCTACGCAAGAGCAGACAGATGTTAACTCCTTCAACCTGTTGGAGCCGACAGCTGATGCCTTCCGTAACTACTATCGTGCAGATGCCGATAACACACCGCCGCTTAACGCAATGGTAGATAAGGCTGACACGCTGGGTCTGACCATCCCTGAGATGACAGTCCTGCTTGGTGGTCTGCGTACTCTGGACATCAACTCTGGCCATTCCGCCAATGGTGTGCTGACAAAGACCCCCGGTGTCTTGACGCAAGACTTCTTCACCAACGTGTTGACGATGGATACACGCTGGCAAAAGGTTGCTGGTCAGGAAGACCTCTATGAGGGCTTTGACCGCGCAACAGGGCAGAAACTGTGGACAGCCACGGATGTGGACTTGGTCTTCGGTGCGAACCCAGAGCTGCGCGCTGCGGCTGAGGTTTATGCTTCTGACGATGCTAAAGCGAAGTTCTATAACGACTTTGTGAAGGCATGGACAAAGGTGATGAACCTGGACCGTTTTGACCTTCAGCGTTAAGCTTTGTTCTTTCTGTCAAAGAAAGAGTAGATAAAGCATTCCGCCGGGGTCTTTCCCCGGCGGTTTGTTAAGAAGTGGAGGATAGTATGTTTAAGTTTGCAGGTGGGGCTTTGGCCCTGTTTATGGCAACAGCCCTGTCCGCCACAGCGGCGACAGTCGATGTTAAAATGCTGACCCATGGCAGCGATGGTGCTTATGCTTTCGAGCCGGGGGTTGTGCGTATTCATTCTGGTGATAGCGTGCGTTTTATCCCTACCGATAGAGGGCATAATGTGCAGTCCATCCCGGGGATGATCCCTGCGGGAGCGCAGTCCTTTAGCGTGCCCTTTAGCCAAGAGCGGACAATTAAGTTCACGACACCGGGCGTGTATGGTTATAAATGCCTACCGCATTATTCTTTTGGCATGGTTGGGCTTGTTGTGGTGGATAATGCTAATAACGAGGCCCAAGCGCGTAAAGCCCCGATGTATGGCAAGGCGAAAGACCGTTTTGAGCAGCTTTTCCAGCAAGTGGATAACGCTAGCAAGTAAGTAAAAATTGTTTATAACAATGCCGGCCTTATTCCTGATCTTTTCAGGAAAAGGCCGCTTTTTTATATACAACCTATGGAGAAAGCCATGTCGGCGAAGGTGGAATTACAGGGCGAGCAACCGGCACGTTATGACGGTGTGGCAATGCTTTTGCATTGGGTGATTGCCCTGCTAATCTTTTTTTTGATAGCCCTTGGTTTATATATGGATCATGCCTCTGTGAGTGATCCAGTGGCGTTACATCAGCTGCATAAATCGGTTGGTATTATAACGATGCTGCTAATTGCAGTGCGGATTATATGGCGGTTGACGCATAAAGCCCCACCACTTCCGCAAGGTATGTCTGGTATTCAACGTGTAATGGCGGGTAGCGTTGAGGGGATTTTATATCTTTTTCAAATTCTCCTACCTGCAACAGGTTGGTTGATGGTCTCTGCCATGGCGATGCCGCTTGTATTGTTTGGTCTTGTGGCTTGGCCATTAATTCCCCTGCCGCAGAGTGTGATGGATAGTGGCTCCCTTGCAGAGATGATGCCAGGGCTGCATCAGTGGCTTGGGTGGATATTTGCTGGGTTTATTGCATTGCATGTGCTGGCGGCGTTGTATCATCGGTTTATTAAGAAGGACCATATTGTAGAGCGTATGGTGCCGGGTCATCGTTCTGACCGCTGAATGGTTCTTGCTGGAACACCCTTACTCGATTGGGAGTGAGGGTGTTTTTCTTTGGAGAATATGGTATCACTCAGCGTGATAGGTAGGATATAAAGCAAGCTATATATCCTGCTAGTGAAAGCCCGCTGAAGGAAGAGCGCAATGGCGTCAGATCATAAAAAAACCCATATCGGCAACCATAAGCTGCATCCTGAGACGGAGATGCTGAATTACGGGTATGACCCGGCTCTTTCAGAAGGGGCGGTAAAGCCGCCGGTATTTTTAACCTCCACCTTTGTGTTCCCCACGGCGGAAGATGGGCGCGATTTTTTTGATTACGTCTCTGGTCGTAAAGAGCCACCGGAGGGCAAAGGGCAGGGGTTGGTTTATTCCCGCTTTAACCATCCCAATAGCGAGATTGTAGAGGACCGCTTGGCGGTTTATGAGGAGGCAGAGCGGGGCGTATTATTCTCCTCTGGCATGTCCGCGATTGCGACCACCTTATTGGCGTATGTGCGTCCGGGGGAGGTGATTCTCCACTCCCAGCCGCTTTATGGTGGGACGGAAACTTTATTGACCAAAACTATGGCCTCTCTAGGGATGAAGTCCGTAGGGTTAGGCAGCAATGGTGTTGATGCTGGCTTAATGCGGAAGGCGGCAGAGCAAGCCATGGCAGAGGGCCATGTAGCGATGATTCTGGTCGAGACGCCTGCGAATCCAACAAATGGTCTGGTGGATTTAAAGCTGATTCGTCACATTGCAGAAGAGATTGAGGCGAAGCAGGGAAAGCGGCCTGTCATTGCGTGTGATAATACGCTCCTCGGCCCGCTTTATCAGCATCCGTTGAAGCATGGGGCAGATTTGTCGCTCTATTCTCTGACAAAATATGTGGGTGGTCATTCCGACCTTGTGGCAGGGGCTGTGCTGGGTAGTGAGGCGATGACCCGCCCGTTGCGTCAATTACGCGGGGCGATTGGGACGCATTTGGACCCGCATAGCTGCTGGATGCTTGGCCGTTCTTTGGAGACATTGAGCTTGCGGATGGAGCGGGCCACGAAGAATGCGGAGCGTGTGGCGACATTCTTAAACCATCATCCTAAGGTGCAGAAGGTGCACTTCCCGCCTTTTTATGAGGCTTCCTCAGCTGAGGGGCAGCTTTATGCCCGCCAATGCAGCGGTGCGGGATCAACTTTCTCGTTTGATATTGAGGGCGGTGAGGCTGCGGCCTTCCGCTTCCTCAATGCGTTGAAGATTATGAAGCTGGCTGTCAGTCTTGGCGGAACAGAATCTTTAGCGAGCCATCCCGCTACCATGACCCATTCTGGCGTGCCGAAAGAGGTGCGCGAGCGCATCGGGGTGACATCGTCCACCGTGCGTCTCTCCATCGGTGTGGAGCATGTTGATGACCTGCTGGTGGATGTTGAGCAAGCTCTCAATGTTGCCTGAGAGGGTGTGGCGTTAAGGTACAGTGTAGAAAAGCCCGTCCCCATTATGGAGGCGGGCTTTTTAAATGGGAGCAGAGGCGCGCTGTTTGTTAGTGCTTTAACCAACGAGCGAGTGCATTACCGAGAATCTGCATCACGCTGACCATGATGATGAGGACCACCACCACACCGAACATTACAGTGGTGTTGAAACGTTGATACCCGTAGCGAATGGCCAAGTCGCCTAGCCCACCGGCCCCAATCACACCTGCCATAGCAGAGGCCCCCACCATGGAGATGAGCGTCACCGTCACCCCGGTGACGAGGCTCGGCATGGCCTCTGCAATCAAGACCGAGCGGATGATGGTTAGACGTGTCCCGCCCATAGCGCGTACGGCGTCTATCAAGCCGGAATCAACCTCCCGCAATGCCATCTCTGCAATACGGGCGAAGTAAGGAATCCCCGCAATGGAGAGTGGGACAATGGCGGCCTCGGTCCCTAAGGAGGTCCCTGCAACAAAGCGGGTAACAGGGATGAGCAGGACGAGCAAAATGATGAAGGGGACAGCCCGTACAGCATCAACAATCATACCAATAAGACGCGCTGCAAAAGGGAGGCGATAAAGCCCGCGCGGGCCTGTAGCAATCATAAATAGAGCAAGAGGCAGCCCCAATAAGACGGAAATCGCTGTGGAGGCGAGGACCATCTCCAGCGTTTGTTCTGTGGATTGGAGAATCAGCTTAAGGATGAGAGGGGACATAGCCCAAAACCTCCATGCTTTGTGTCGCTGTTTTGAGGAAGGCCAAGGCTTGCTCTATATGTTCTCCCTCTAAGCTGAGGATTATATCGCCGCTAAGGCGTTGACTAATGGTCGTAACCCCACCTTGGAGTAAGGTCGCTTTAACGGCATAGTGTGCGTAAAGCATACTAAAGAGCGGGGTTGTAGCACTATCCCCACTCAGAACCAGCCGGATGATGGTTTTATGTGGCTCAGTTAGGGGGCTGGGGCTGAGGTTCTCAGCAATGAAGGCCGGGAGAGAAGGGCGAATATCGGCTAGCAATTTATGTAAGGTTTGGTTCTCCTGCCCATCGCGTAGGATGTCGAGCAAGGAGCCATCTTCCACGAGGCGGCCATGGTCAAGAACGAGAATCCGCTGGGCAAAGCGGCGGACAACCTCCATCTCATGTGTGATGAGGATAATCGTCAGGCCAAGTGTGCGGTTAATGTCGGCCAAGAGGGCCAATATGGAGTTTGTGGATTCCGGGTCTAGGGCGGAGGTCGCCTCATCACAAAGGAGCAATGTTGGCTCTGCGGCGAGGGCACGCGCAATGCCGACACGCTGCTTTTGCCCGCCAGAAAGTTGGGAGGGGTATTTATCCTCAAAGCCTTCCAACCCGACAAGGGCCAATAATTCGGCGATGCGTTTGGCATGGTCCTTACGGGGGCGGCCCGCGATTTGGAGGGGGAGGGCAATATTACCCGCCACCGTGCGCGAGGTAAGCAAATTAAAATGCTGAAAGACCAAGCCAATCTTGCGCCGCGCGCGGACAAGTTGCCGCTCGGTTTGGGTGGTGAGGTCCACCCCATCGAGCAAGATATGGCCTTGCTGTGGTCGCTCTAACGCGCAGAGGCAGCGCAAAAGGGTGGATTTCCCCGCCCCGGAGCGACCAATCAGCCCAACAACCTCCCCCTGCTTGATAGAGAAGGAAATATCATGCAGGGCGGTATGGTGGCCAAAAGCATGGGTTACATGCTGGATGTCAAGGATAGGCCTCATGACCACGCAGGGGTGACCGTACCGTGATAGAGGTCCAAAATCACCTGACGGACATTAGGTTGATGATAGCTCTCCACCAAGGGCTTAACCCATGGTGCATTAGCGTCATTCCCATTCACAGAGATGAAATTGACATAAGGGTTGTTGGCCAAGCCTTCTACCCCAATGCGCTCTGTCTGCGGGATGCCAGCCTTACGCGCCCAGTCCATATTCACAACCGCGGCGTCTAAATCCGGCAGGGAGCGGCCAACAACACCAGCATCAAGTTCCTCAATAGAGAGGTCACGCGGGTTTTCGGCAATATCTAGCACAGTGGGGAAGAGCCCCGTATTGCTGGGAAGCTTAATGAGGCCAAGTGTCTCTAACACATGCAGGGCACGGCCCTCATTGCTGGGGTCATTAGGGATGCCAATGCGGGCCCCCTTAGGGATGTCCGCAGGGCTGTGCCATTTATGGGAGTACAGGCCAATCGGCTGGAAGTAAGTATCCCCTACAGGGACGATGTCATACCCATGGGCCTTCTTTTGCGCATCAAGGAACGGCTTGTGCTGGAAGGCATTTGCATCCACCTCATGCTCGGAGAGGGCTTCATTAGGGGTGTTATAATCGGAGAAGGTGATGATTTTAAGGCTCAAGCCACGCTGTGCCGCATTTTGGCTCACAACGCGCCAAATATCTTCATCCTCACCGGACATGATACCGATTTTGAGCGTACGCTCCTCCGCATGAGCTGCGGCAGAACCGAGAAGGCCAAGAGTCGCAGCCCCCGCTAGCCCTGTTGAAAGGCTAAGAAAACGACGCCGGGGGAGAGAAAAGGACCGGGACATGGGCATACCTTTCAACATTTAGGAGTGGATGGGTACTGTATTACAGACGTTTCCACCACAAGGAAAGAGGGACACGCACACCAATCATAGCGCGTGTGAGATGAGTTTTTAGCTGGTCGCTTTATTCTGTCAAGATAAAGATATGACCATATGAGCAGTTAATGATAAAGGAATATAAAGCTTCATGAATATCCTCCTTTGAGGGAAGGGTGCGTCTTATGGCGTTAAGAGATGGAGACCCGTCATGGGGCCTTGTTGGGTGAGGAGGCGTGCCTCTGCTGTGGTGAGGTTAATCTCGTAAAGCGCACCCTCTAAATTACTGACAAAAGCGCATCCTTTGGCTTCATCAATAGCGAGGCCGATGGCGTCTCCTAGGTCTCGGGCGATGATGCGATGGTCGTGTAGGCCCTGCTTATCTACATGGGCAACATTCAAGCTGCTGCCATTCGGGGGGCCGCCTCGGTCTGTCCACCATAAGATGCGGCCATCGGAGGAGAGATGCAGGTCAATAGGTTCAGGCAGATGCGAAAGGAGGCAGTCTATATCTGTACGATGAGCGGGGTCCATGCCCTCTGGCCGCTCTAATGCCATACGGAAGATGCCGCCCGTGCCTCCTTTTGGGGGGCCTTTTTGGGTCCAATAGAGGTAATTATGATGTGTATCGAGGGCGATCCTAACGCAATGGAGGGTGCAATCTGTCATATCTGTGGGGAAGGTGCCTCTTTGGAGGAGAACCTCCAAATTGCTACCATCGCGGCGGCAGCGCATGATGCGCATCCCCTCTCGGTCGCACCAATAAAGATGCTCACAATGCGGGGCGGAGGTAAGCTGCTTGGGTGTTACGACAAGGCCATGGCCTATGAGGGTTTTATGGTCACGTCCATCTAACCGGGCGGTGTTTATTGTGCCATCAGCAGCGGCGTAATCCTTGCCCATATTGGTCCAATAAAGGCGGCCCTCGGCTTTATCAATCCAGAGGCCATCAGGTGTGCCCCAACCGAGGTCAATATGGGAGAGCACCTGCCCTTCTTTGGGGGAGAGAATTATTATGCGTGGTGGTTCGGTTTCTAACGTGTAGAGAAGGGGCTGATGGGTCATGATGTTTCTTTACCATAGCTATAGAAGCCGCGGCCTGTTTTGATACCGAGCCGGTTTTCGGCAATCATTTCGCGGAGAAGCTGGCGTGGGGCCTCTGGCAGATGAGGGAATACCGCTGCGTAATGTTCCTCAATTTGTAAAACGATGTCCAACCCCACTTGGTCCATAAGCTGGAAGGGGCCTTGGGCGGTTCCTATAGTTTCGCGGTAAATGCGGTCGATCGTTTCAGGCTCGGTAATGCCTTCAGCCGCAACGCAGAGAGCTTCGCGTTTGATGGCCGCCCAAATACGATTTTGGATAAACCCCATGCTCTCTTTCTTTAGGAGATAAGGTGAGAGGCCAAGCTGGGTGAAGTAAGCTGCTAACCCTTCCATAAGGCTAGGCTCTGTGGCCCCGCAGGACATAATCTCCACCGCGCGCTTATCCGGTGGCATCATAAAATGCGTGTTAAAGACGCGGTGCGTATCCTTCACATGGCCAATAATGTGACGAGAGGGGAAGGAGGATGAGGTCGTTGTAAGGAGGGCATCTTTGGGGGCGTATTGCTCTAATTGGCCAAAAATATCTATTTTAAGGTCCAATTTTTCCGGCAGGGCCTCAATCACAAGCCATGCGTCTTTTAAGGCATCGTCCAGAGCGGTGGTGATATGTACAGGCCCGGCTTTCCCCCCTTTTACGGTAGGGATGACCTGTGGAAGTGTGTGTTGAATATAAGCAAGTCCGCGTTGGGTGGCTTCCACGCTGCGGTCAAAAAGGCGTACCTCTCCCCCTTGTGTGGCGAGCATAAGGGCGATGCGCGTGCCCATCGTCCCCGCCCCAATAACAACGGCTGGCCTGTTACGGGCTTTTGTTAAGAGTGTATCGAGCATGACGGCCCCTTTATTGCGCTAGTGTTTTTAGCTCTGGGGCTGTTTTGGCGGCTGTGAACTCAATAAACCGATATTGCCCTACGCCAGAGGTCACAAAAGGGTCCTCCGCTAAGAGGGATTCAATCTCATCTAGGCTAATGCCATCGCGAATGATGAGGATGCCACCATCCTTGCTGGTTTTAGGCCCAGAGGCCAGTAATAAGCGGCGGTCATATAATGTATCAAGGAAGGCGCGATGAGCAGGGCGTTGGGCTTGTACGTCTTCAGGTGAGGCGAGGTAGGAAACTTCAGCGATGATCATAGAAGAGGTCCTTTGGTGAGTATATGGAGGCGATTTAATCTAGCAGCCTCATAGAGAAGGAGAATAACACTTTCATAATATTGGTATTTTTTTTAAGGATGATAAGGTGTTCTTCCAAAAAGGGAGGAACGCTGTTTTTACTACTGCCCTTTATGATAGGGAGGACTAATTATGATTCGTACATTGATAGCCTTTTTCATCCCCTGGCTGACCTTCTTTACCATTGGTCGCCCTTTTGCTGGGATTATTTGCCTTATCCTGCAAATCACCATTTTGGGCTGGATTCCGGCGGCCATTTGGGCGGTGTTGGCTTTGCAGAAATATGATGAGACAAATCGCTAAGACGCGGTAACGTCCGTTAAAAAGAAAGCCCCCTGATTGTAAGGTCAGGGGGCTTTTTTATGGGCTAGTGTTGTGGGGGTTGGGGGGTCTCCCCAGAAGGGGCAGCATTGGTGATAAATCTCTCCAACGCAGCACCTTGAATATCCACGACCTCGCGGGGATATTGGATGCCATGCTCCTCAAAGCGTTTCTTCATACGGCGGTTAAACTCCCATTCCACTGTCCAACGGCCTGCATTGGTGGTGGGATAAACCCCCTTAACCGAGACAGAGGATGTGCCGATGGCCGAGACGCCCCAGAGGTCGAAATCAGCGAGGATGAGGTCTTTATAAGGGGCCTCATGACGCATCTCCTTCCCAATTTCGACCAGAATAGCCGCTACTTGGTCCGTATCGCTTTCAATATCCACAGTTGCGAGAATCATAGCGCGGGAGAAGTCGCGGTTATAGTTGGTCACTTGGCTGAGTGAGCTAAAGGAGAAGATATTGATGGACCCATCATTTGCTCGTACATGCACCGAGCGCAGGGAGAGACGCTCAATCACCCCATATGTCCCATTAAGTGTGACAGCATCACCAACGGTAAGGGCATTCTCTAAAAGCAAGAAGATCCCGCTAATGAAGTCTTGGACGAGCTTTTGAGAGCCAAAACCCAAGGCCACACCGAAGATAGACGCACTGGCAATTAATGGCCCGGTATCAATGCCTAATTGGGAGAGAACCGTCAGCCCAATAATAACAGCCAAGATGAGGAGAAAGAGGATGCGGAACATCGGCGTTAATGTTTGCAGCCGTGCTACGCGGATTTTGGTATCGCGGCCCTCTTGTGCATCAAGGCGGCGGATATGATGCTCAATCGTCACATTGGCTACTTCCCAAGCAACCACACCGACAATCAGGGCTACGAGAATGGTGAGAGCAGCTTGGAAGATGCGCGGGCCAAGAGTGTTCTGCCCCATGAGCAGATAAACAGGGGCCCCCCATGCAATCGCAAGGGCCAAGATGGTGATAACGGCCATAATGATGCGAATAATCGCTGTAGCGGCCGGATAATAACGGCGGATGCGTGCTAGGGTTTCCCCATTAAGGTTCCAGTCATTCAAAGCGCGCATGAAGCGTTCTAATCCACCATAGATGAGGATGCTTACAACGCGGACAATGACTAGCGCGACAATAGTCCGCACGAATAATTGCAGGATGATCTGATAGCCCCCAGCAATATCGGCAGCCCAAACGAGCCATAGCGCACCGTCAAAGAAGAGCGCGACAATCCACCATCCCTTAGCAATGACAGACATGAGGGACTGTAAATGGCGGTTATTGGCTCCCACAAGTTGGCAAGCACGGCGCACAATTCCGCGTGAGCGGATAATCATGACCGCTAAGAGGAAATGGACGACCAGCATAAGCAGCTTTTGCAATCCGTGGAGAACAGGGCTAGGAACACTCATTGTCGCGATGACATCTAATGCCGCAAACCCCCACGCAATGATGTAACCAATATGGCGGAGATAGCGGAAGATGAAGTTTGCTGTCCTATCATGCAGGATGCTGAGCCGCAGCCATGGGGCTTCTGGCGCAAGGAAAATGCGTAGGAGAATCACCCATAGGCCCAACCCAATGCCAACTAACCATGTAATGCTCCAAAGGGCATGGTCGCTTTGGGGGGTAGGGGCAGGGTCTAGGACCCCCATCAACAAAGTGACGAGAGGGAACATGACAATCGCGAGGAGCTCTAGCCCTGCCCATGCCAGCGCGTAAGGAGCGCGGCGTAGGCATAGCATAAGCTGTGTTAAGGCCCCTTGATGGCGCAGGCTTTCCTCTAAAGTGGCTTGTACGGATTCAGCATCATCATGAGATGATGTTGTTTTTGCGGAGGTAGCCTCATCTGTGGCGTGTTGAGCAAGGCCTTCAGCGTCAGCATTTGCTTTGCGGAGCTTACGGGCAGCGTTTTGGAAAACCTTTTTATTATGCTCCTTAGCCATACGGTTAATGCGCCGGCGAAGGGGACGTAGAACAAGGCGCACGCTGTAAAGCAGCACAAAGCTTACGGCCAGCATGATGAGAACACGCAGGGCAATATGTGCAATTGTTTTTTGTAAGGCAGCATCATGCAGAACGGCCCCTAGCCAAGGGCCAATCGCGCCAAAATCAATAATATTTTGATGCAGCACATGGAGTTGCTGGAGGGCACGCTCCCCAAACTCTGTGAGATTATCCCGTGCCATAGTGAGCAGGGAGGTATGTTTTGTATTTTGCTGCGCTTTAACGAGGTTTTGCAGGGTCGTTAAAAATTGCTGCCGTTGAGAGTCATTGCTTAGGACAGAAATGAGCTGCCGGGCTTGTGCATCACTTAGCCCAGTGTTGCTAGAGGCATCGGCAGCACAAGCAGGGCGAACAAACGCAAAGGCCGCAAAGCATGCTAGCAAAAGCGTTGATATAATAGCGCGGAAGCCTTTTTGCCTCATTGCAAAGGGCTGTAGAGGTTTAAGCATTCAGAGTGGCCTCACAAAAGGAGAACAAGATAGAGCGAATGAATCGCTCTTTTCTCAAAAGATTCACATAGTTTTAAGGGTGAGTTTTATGAAGATGATGTCATTTTCCAGCAGAGGCGGCATGAGAGGTAAGCTGGACGGCCCATAACTGCGCAAGATTATCGGCCGCACCGTCACTATCTACGCTGTTAAAGAGGGCAATAGCCTCGGTACGTTTGCCGCCATCCAGCAGGGCCATACCGAGGGTTAGACGGGCAAGGTCTGGTTGATGCGGGTGTTTTGCGAGGCCTTGCTGCATCAGGGCGATGCCTTGGTCCACCTGCCCATTGAGGACAAGATTATAACCTGCTGTGAGAGATAGCCCTGCATCTGGTGAGGTTTTGGCGTGTTCAACAGCAGAGGGAAGAGCCGCGCGTATCTCGTTCGCGCGTTGGGCTACGAAGGCGCGGAAACGCGCTTGCGCTGCTGCTTGTGGCCCCGTACCGAGGAGATGACGGTTATAGCCTTCATCCAGTAAATTAAGCGCAAGCTGTGGTAGCCCCATTTGGACGGCACGCTCGGCCATATCTTGGAACTCCGCCGGGTTTGTAAGCAGCCCGGTTGCGAGGCGTAAGCGTTGGAGGTTAAAGACCATACGTGGGGTCAAGGTGCTGTCCGTCGTGAGGTCATGAATCAGCATCTGCCAATATTGTGGCCGTGCATAATATTTCACCAGCTTGACATAAATGCCCGTCTTATTGGTGATGTCATGCAGCTTATCATAAGCAGTCGCCAGCATTTGGAGCTGATTTTCCGCGGGAATGAGCTTGGCTTTTTGGTCTGCGGCGAGGGTGGCTTTCCCAACCTCTGTTAGGCCCTTCCAATCTTGTTGGAGGTAATAACATTGCAGCAAGAGAGTTTGCATCGCAGGGTTAGGGCCAGCCTCACGCAGGTAGCGGCTGGCGGCACGGGCTGCGCTAGGGTAGTCATGCGCCCCATAAGCAAGGCTGGCTTGGGCCATGAGCATTTGATGGCGTGTTGCAGGGGCTGTGCGCTCATTAGTGATGAGCACATCATACGCTTTTAAGGCCGTTGGGACATCACCCGCTTGGCTTGCTGCGGCGGCACGCATTTGGGCGATGACGTAGCTCTCATAAGCGGTTTTTGTCGGGACAGCATCCGCGCGTTTGATGAACTCTAACGCCTGGGCAGGGTGGTGAGCATCCAGAGCAGCTTGCGCTTGTTGGAGTGGCTTGCCAACCTCTTGCCCTAGCTCATCCTCTGCATAAGCGGTGCTGAAGGCGAAGGGGGTAAGAGGGGTGTGCGTTAGCCCTGCAACCCCGGTGGCAGAAAGACCAATTAGGGCTGTTAAAAGCCACGGGCGCGGCTGTTTGAGAGATGGGAACATCATGATTATTGGCCCTCCATCATTTGCTCTAACCCTACAATGCCGAGTTTGGTCACACCAAGGCGCTGGGCATCGGCAAGGACATGAGCCACGGTTTTATAATTCGCAAGGCGGTCGGGCCGGATATGGATTTCAGGCTGGTCCCCCGTTGTGGGATGTACGGCCTCGTTAATATGCGCTTGGAGAGCATCCTCAGAGGGGATGGGCATGTCATTCCAGCTCAGTGAATTGTCGTAATTAATGCTAATCGTAACAATTTGTGGCTGTATCGCCGAGGGAGGCGGGTCGCCTTGGGGGAGGTCAATCGCCACGGAATGAGTCTGGAGGGGGATGGTGATGATGAGCATGATGAGCAACACCAACATGACGTCAATCAACGGGGTGGTGTTGATATCGACAATGGCTTCATCTTCATGAGTGCTGCTAGAGCCAATACCCATAGCCATGATGGACCTCCCAAAATGTTCGTCCGGTTTGGCCCCCAAAGAGGGGGCAGAAAATGGGGCCTCTGTTACAGATTAGGTAAATAGAGGGGGTTAGTCGTGTGGTTGCTCGGTGATGAAGTCCACATGTTGGATGCCAGCCTCTTGGCACGCCGCTACAATCCGACCGATGGGCATATATTGGACAGACCCATCGCCACGGATTTGGATTTGCGGTTGAGGCTGCTGGCGTGCTGCCTCCATAAGGCGGTTGAGGAGGTCCTTATGCCCGGTGAGGGGGGTGGTGTTCCAGTAGCTTTGCCCATCAGCGGTGACAGCCAACACAATATTGCCCGGTTTGGTCTTGGTTGGCTGGTTGCGGTCCACCGGTAGCTGAACCTTAACCGTATGGGTCGCTACCGGGATGGTGATGAGGAAGATGATAAGCAGCACCAGCATGACATCAACAAGCGGCGTGGTGTTGATAGCCGACACCACCTCGCCGTCATCATCTCCACCGTTACCGATGTTCATAGCCATGATGATTAGACTCGCGTGCTGGTGGTTGTCGTGGTGGGGCTGTCATCCTTCACGGCTTCGCTCAGGCCATCTTCATGCCGATAGCCGCCGAGCAGAACGGAGTGAAGGTCAGAGCCGAAATTACGGACGCGATCCATCGCTCCTTTATTACGGCGCACCAAAAGGTTGTACCCCAACACAGCCGGGACAGCGGTAGCAAGACCGATAGCCGTCATGATGAGGGATTCACCAACAGGGCCAGCGACTTTATCAATGGAGGCTTGCCCTGCAATGCCGATAGCTGTCAGAGCATGGTAAATACCCCAAACCGTACCAAAAAGCCCGATAAAGGGCGATGTGGAGCCAACCGTACCGAGGAAGGCGAGACCCGCTTGCAAACGTGTATTGATGGTCTCTAACGCGCGCTGGATGGACATGGCTGTCCAAGATTGCAGGTCGATTGAATCCCGCATGGAGCCTTCATGATGCTGCGCGGCGATGATGCCTGTCTCCGCAATATAACGGAAGGGCGAGGTGGGCTTGAGGGTTTTCGCCCCTTCTTGAATGGTCTTTTGTGTCCAGAAGGTCCGGTCTGCCGCTTTGGAGGCACTAAAGAGACGGGATTGCTCAATGAACTTGCTGACCATGATAATCCATGTCCCTAAGGACATCAGAGCCATAATCAGCAGGACGCCACGGGCGATGATGTCCCCATTCTTCCACAAGGCTTTCAGCCCATAGGGATTGTCTTTTGAGGCATCATCAGCGGGTTTGTCGCTGACGGGGGTTGCTGTGACAGGGGCATTGCCCTCGGTCCCAGCGGGAGGCTGTGCGTCACCAGTTGCCCCTGCTGGCGGTTGAGCCGGAGCAGTTGTTGTAACGGGGGCTTGTGCGGGAGCTGTTGCCCCAGCGGGGGGCTGGGCTGGTGCGCTCGCCCCCGCGGGCGGTACAGCAGGGCTTGCCTCTTGAGCCAACGCCGCAGAGGAAAGCGGCATAGCTGCAAGGATTAAGGCTAAAGCCGTACCGTAGAATGGACGCGCTTTAGAGGCGGTATGTGTCAGGGGAAGGCGGAGCATTCTGGTCATGAATCTCATATCCTTGTCTATCAACGCAAGGTGCGTTTTCTTAACGGACCCTGTGGTCAGGGCAAATAAGCGGGTGATGGATGAGGCGATACTCATTCATCATCACCGAGGGTGAAGTCCACATGTAGGATGTGGTTATGTTCAACAATGGGTTGTCCGCCAGCTACAGCGGGTTGGTAGCGTACGGGGGAGTGTTCTAGGAAGTTGAGTGCGTTTTCGGCAAAATCATGCCCTCCTTTTACACTGAGCAACTTACAATTAGCGGGCTTGCCATTGGTGAGAATATCGCATGAAGCCGTCACAGAGCCCTCCCGGCTCTCCTCTTGGGCTTCTTCAGGATATTCTGGCCGCACATTATTAATCGGCACAGCCCCAGCAGCATGGTCGCTATCGGAGGTGCTATCACCACTGCCACTACTGCTGCTGGACGCTGCCGAGGCCGATGTGGCAGCAGGCGCAACAGATGTAGGAGCCACTTTAGGTTGAGGCACTTTTTGCGCGCTATGATGGATAGGCGGCTTAGGCGGCGGTGGCAGCTTAATGCGCGGGGGAGGGATATAAGGTGGTGGTGGCTGCACCATGACCGGATGAGGCGGCGGTGGCGGTGGTGGGGGAGGTGGTGCCTCTGCAATGATGACCGTTTGAATCGGCGGGTGTGCAGGCTCGGTCTTCTCTGCCTTATTGAGCGTGAGGGCATAGACCACCAACCCAATGGCAAGAAAAGCCACAACAGCGGCAACGATATAGTCAATCGGCCTACGTTGTAAGGCAGCGTAGCTTTTCATAGCAAAACTCTTTGCCCCTTTGTTATCTCAGCTCATACACCATGCCTACACGGGACCAGTCCCGTCTAGTTTCTGGTGTCAAGATGGCCTAAGCGGGGGCCTCTATGCAAGATATTATATGCGACTCTTTCGCATAAGAGAGTGTGTATAACTAAAGAGAAAATTGTGCATAACTTATGAGATGGTTAATAAATGGCTATTTTTGAGGGTTTTTTGGTCTCTAAAATCACGTTTTTGAGATTGCTCTCTGTGTATAAGTTACACCAGAGCTGCCTATAAAAATGACAAGTTTTGCTCTTGATGGGGGAGGATCACCCCTTTGGTCGTGGTGGGATGCCCTCTTGAATGAAGGGCATCCCATTTAGGCGCGTACGCCGTTATTGTGCGGTTGCACTGGCTTCGGAGCGTGTTGCGCTTACACGTTGGGCGAGTGACGCGGCCATGAACTCATCTAAATCACCATCAAGAACGGCATCGGGGTTGCCTTTCTCTATGTTCGTCCGCAAGTCCTTGACCAGCTGATAAGGTGCGAGAACGTAGGAGCGAATTTGGTGTCCCCAACCAATATCCGTCTTAGCTGCTTCAGCGGCGGAGGCTTCAGCCTCCCGCTTTTGCAGCTCAGTTTCGTAAAGGCGGGCACGCAGCATCTCCATCGCAGTGGCACGGTTGCGGTGCTGGGAGCGGTCTGTCTGGCAGGCCACAACAATGCCGGTGGGGATGTGCGTAATACGGATAGCCGAATCCGTTTTATTCACATGCTGTCCCCCCGCACCAGAAGCACGGAATGTATCGACTCGGAGGTCAGAATCGAGGATTTCAATCTCAATCGAATCATCCACAACGGGGGAGATATAGATGGAGGCGAAGGAGGTCTGACGGCGTGCAGCAGCGTCAAAGGGGGAGATGCGGACAAGCCGATGTACCCCGGCTTCGGTTTTCAGCCAGCCATACGCATTGGGGCCGCTTACGAGAATCGTAGCCGATTTTAGCCCTGCTTGCTCGCCTGCGCTGCTTTCCATCAGCGTGACTTTATAGCCATGTTGCTCGGCCCAACGCGTGTACATGCGCAGCAGCATCTCGGCCCAGTCTTGCGCCTCGGTCCCTCCCGCGCCGGAATTGACCTCAAGGTAACAGTCATTCCCATCGGCCTCACCAGAGAGAAGGCTCTCCGTCTCACGCTGTTGGGCTTGGGCGGCTAAGGCACGCAGAGTGGTCAGGCCATCTTGGATGACAGCCTCGTCATTCTCCATCTCGGCAAGTTCGACAAGGTCGAGCGTGTCTTGCACTTCAGTCTCTAAGGCCTCGACCCCTTCAATCTGATTAGCGAGCATGGTGCGCTCGCGCATCATTTTTTGGGCAGCGTCTGGATTATTCCAAAGCTCTGGGTCCTCAGCGAGGTGGTTTAGCTCAGCAAGGCGTGTTTTGGCGGCATCCCAGTCAAAGATGCCTCCTCAGCAGTGCAACAGACTGCTTGATTTGCTCGGAGAGGGCTTCGGTCTCAGCCGACATGAGGCGTTCTCCTTATTCCTATGGTTAGTGATGCTGCCTTAGTATAGCCCCCCAACGCCAATGTCACCTCCCCCTGTGGTGTTTGGTGTCGTGTTGGGAGTGCTGGGGGCTGGCGTAGCCGCCATGGGTGTAGGGGGGGGAAGGGGGGCATCACTATTGGCAGGGTTAGCAGAACCGGATGTGTTGTTGGGGGTGCTGCTGGGCATATCGGTCTCAGAATCAGGAATCATATCCGCACCCGTATCGGCCGCAGTAAGGGTTTGTGTCCCATCGCCAAAGCCATGCAGTGGGACGGATGCTCCTGGAATCTGGTCCTGTTTAAACGCATCAATCGCCCGGATGCGCCCTGTGTCATATTCTGCCAAGGTCATGCCCTCTGGGGTGGGGAAGTCCAGTTTGGGACGGGTGGCAAAAACGGCTTTCATGATGCCATTCCAGATAGGGCCGGAGAGATGGCCGCCTGTCTCGTTCTTACCGAGGCTGCGGGGGTTATCATAACCAATCCACACCACAGTGACGACATCGGGCGAGAAGCCTGCAAACCATGCGTCATGATAATCTTGGCTTGTCCCGGTTTTCCCGGCGATGGGGCGGTCAATCCCCACACCTGCGCGCACACCAGTCCCACGGGCAATGACATCGCGCATCATGGTGGTGATTTGATAAGCACTTTGCGGGGAGGCGAGGACGGGCCGGTCATCATGGATGACAGGCAGGCCATTCTCCGTTGTGACGGTACGGTGATTAGCCTGATTTCGCCAAATAATTGTCCCATCTGGGTTTTGGATATAGTCGATGAGGCTAGGGGTGATGCTATGGCCACCATTGGCGATAGCAGCATAGGCCCCAGCTTCTTTAAGGACGGTTGTCTCCACCGCACCGAGGGCAGCGGGCAGGTAAGGCGGCATATTGTTCACCATGCCAGAGCGTACCGCTATATCGCTAACAGCCTTCATCCCTAGGTGCGCGGCAACGCGAATCGTGACGAGGTTACGGCTCTCCCGCAGGGCATCATGCAACGTGGTGGGGCCCCAATTATCATGCTCGTAATTTTGCGGCTTCCAATCCCCAAAGCTGATGGGGGAATCATCAAATGTTTCAGAGGGGGAAATATCCCGCTCCATCGCAGCAAGATAGACGAGCGGCTTAAAGGAGGACCCCGGTTGACGTTGGGCCTGTGTGGCACGGTTAAATTGGCTTTGCTGGAAGGACCAGCCCCCCACAAGGGCCAGCACACGGCCTGTATGGGCATCCAGCGTGACGGTAGCCCCTTCCACTTGGGGGATTTGCTCTAGTGCTGCGGAGCCATCGCTTTGCGGTTCAATCATCACGATTTGACCGGGGAGAAGTGGATGAGTGCGCCGGCTCCAGCTCTCATCAGCTTTGCGGAGTGTGGCGGTGTGGGCTGTATGGCCACTCACCCACCCAACATGCACTACTGGGGCTGGGGAGAGTATAACGGCTAACCGCCATGAGGAGAGCATCCCTGCGGGAGGCTTCTGGCTGGGGAGGTCATCTTGCCATGTTGTCAGGCTGGTTAGGTGCCCTACAGGGCCGTGCCAGCCCTCATGCGTGCGTGCATAATTGATGAGCCCTTCCCGTAATAAATGAGTGCTGACTTGCTGGAGGTGAGCATCCAAACTGGTATGGACATCCAACCCGCCCTCGGTGGTTTGTTCCTCACTATAGAGGGTGGTGAGCTGGCGGCGGACTTCTGCGGCGAACCATTCGGAATCCTGCAAGGGGCCGAAGCGCGTATAGCCTTGGGGGATGAGCGGGTCTTGCTTGGCTTGCTGGGCATCCTCTGGGGTGATGGCGCGTGTCTCGCTCATCCGGTCCAGCACCCAGTTGCGCCGCCACATCGCCGCTTTAGGGTGGAGGAAGGGATTATAATTGCTAGGGGATTTAGGCATGCTGGCCAGCATCGCAGCCTCGGCATTGCTAAGTTGGTCGAGCGTTTTGTTAAAATAAGTCTGAGCGGCGGCTTCTACACCATAAGCCCCATTACCCAGATAAATCCCGTTAAGATAGATTTCTAAAATACGGTCTTTGGAGAGGGTGCGCTCAATACGCATCGCAAGCAGAGCTTCGCGTATTTTGCGGTCGATGGTCAGGCTGTTATTATTAAGCAGCATGACCTTAGCGACCTGTTGGGTAATGGTGGAGGCCCCGAGGGGACGCTTACCCTGATGGGTGAGGATGCTGATAATATCCGTCACCCCAGCACGCAGCATCGCTAAAGGGTCCACCCCGCCATGGGAATAGAAATTTTGGTCCTCCGCAGCGAGGAAGGCGTTACGCACACGTGGGGGGATGGCCCGGATGGGCACATAAATACGCCGCTCGTGCGAGAGTTCGGCCATGAGTTGGTCATCAGCGGTGTATAGCCGGCTTACAACGGGGGGTTGGTAATGTTGCAAGCTCTCTACGCTGGGGAGATTAGCACTAAGATGGGCATATAAGCCCCAACCCACCAGCACAAGGGTGGCAAGGCCAAGCGTGCAAAGGCTAAGCGCAGCCCCTAGTAAGAACCGCCAACGGCGGAAACGGGGCTTCTGAAAAGGCGGTGGCGGGCTGTCTGGCAGCATAGAAGAACGCGTCATGCTGCCCTCTATAACATGGTCAATAAAAAAACGGGAGGCAGCCTCATAGGCTCTGTTTTATGGTACGGTGCTGGACGCCCATAGGATAAGCCTTATTGTGGGGCTTGTTTTAAAAAGAGTTAAGGATTTAGTTCATGGTTACACGTCCCTCCGGTCGCGCTGCCGATGCCCTCCGTTCTGTTACAATCGAGACAGGCTTTGCCACTCATGCGGAAGGCTCTGCGCTGATTCGCGTAGGGGGGACGGAAGTGCTCTGCACGGCCTCGGTCGAGACACGGGTGCCACCTTTCCTGCGAGGGCAGGGCCAAGGGTGGGTAACGGCGGAATATGGCATGTTACCGCGCGCGACTCATACGCGTGGCTCCCGCGAGGCAGCACGGGGTAAGCAATCAGGCCGCACGCAGGAGATTCAGCGGCTCATTGGGCGGTCCCTTCGGGCTTGCGTGGACCTTAAAGCCCTTGGCGAATGTATGATTACGCTAGATTGTGACGTGCTGAATGCCGATGGCGGGACGCGTTGTGCCTCCATTACCGGGGCATGGGTTGCCCTGGCGCATGCGTTGGAGGGGATGGGCAAAAGCAAAGCTCTGACCGCACAAGTCGCAGCTGTATCGTGTGGTTTGACAGAGGCCGGGGCTGTGTTGGACCTTGATTATCAAGAAGATAGCAGCGCGCAGGCCGATACCAATTTTGTCCTCACAGCCGATGGCGGGATTGTGGAGATTCAAGGCACAGCGGAGGATCGCCCCTTCCGCCCGGAGGAGTTCCAACAGCTTTTTGACCTTGCACAGAAAGGCACACAGACCCTCTTTGCCGTGCAGAAAGAAGCTCTCACTCGTAAAAAGGGAGGCTAAGCTTTATGCCGCATTATGAAGATAAAATGCGCCGCCTAGCGCGGGGGAGTGAGCTTGTCCTCGCTAGCCATAATCAAGGTAAATTACGAGAGTTCTCCCTCTTATTGGCGGAGAGCGGCATTACAGTCCGCTCCGCAGCGGCATTAAATTTGCCAGAGCCAGAGGAAACCGCAGCGGATTTTGCCGGGAATGCGCTGATTAAGGCCGCGGCCGCAGCAAAAGCAACCGGCCTGCCTGCTTTGGCAGATGATTCCGGTTTTTGCGTTGCAGCCCTTAACGGCAAGCCGGGTGTGTATTCCGCCCGCTGGGCTGGTCCGCAGCGTGATATGACCCTCGCGATGAACCGCGTATATGAGGCGATGCAGGCCAGTGGCTCTGCTGATAAAGGGGCCTCTTTTGTTATGGTCTTATGTGTGGCGTGGCCTGATGGGGCGTATCGTATGGTAGAGGCGGCATGTCATGGCCATGTCGCATGGCCCCCGCGTGGGACGCATGGTCATGGTTATGACCCTATCTTTATCCCTGAAGGGGAGAGCCGCCGTTTTGCCGAAATGACCGAGGAGGAGAAAAACCGTTTCAGTCATCGTGGACAGGCCATGGCCCGCTTTTTGCAAGATTGTGTGGCGTAGAATCGAAAAAATAATCGTGGAATTATAATTTCACGACTTCACAAAGGGGATAAAAACATATGTAATATATTGCACTATTACATATCGTATAAATGGATGTCCCATGCCCTCCGTCTCGTCATCACGCCATGCTCGTGCGTATATCATCGGTGATGTGTCAAAATGGGATGGCCCTGTATGGGCATCTATTGTGATGGTGGCATCGGCGTGCTTTGGCGGGGTAGGGCCGTTACAGGCAGAGGATAAGCCCCCGCCAGCGGTGGAGGTCATGCCGGGGGCGGGGGTGATTGGCCAACCACGTCGTGTCACGCTGGAGCAGAATCGTTCTAAAAAGCGGCATCAGGGCGATTGGGGGGCTTTTAATTGGGGGAATGGGGAGTTCGCAGGTTTTGGCCCGGTGGGGGTTTATGGTGTGGCCCCATGGGCTGAGGATTGGAGCAGCAAAAAAGACCCGAAGAATTACACGGATTTTCTGGACCCTCTAAAAGCGATTCGTCTGAATGAATCAGGCAGTATTTGGCTGACCCTCTCCGGGGAATCACGGATTCGGAACTGGTATGAATCCAGCCCGATGCTTGGCACAGTGGGTAAGCGTCATTCTGGCCGGTTTACAGTGCGTAATTTGTTGGGGGCAGAGCTGCATCTCGGCACGCATTGGCAGATATTCGGGCAGCTTAATAATGGCGAGGCCGCAGGGTGGAATTATTACGGCTATAACGCGACATGGCGGCGTAGGCTTGGCTTGCAGCAGCTTTTTGTTCGTTACGAGCAGAAGCTTCTAGGTGCAAAAACGGGCGTAATGGTCGGGCGGCAGCAATTTTTGGATGCCCCTTCATGGCTGATTTATGCCCGTGAGACCCCTAATGTGCAACTCTCATGGAATGGCGCGCGGGGCTATGCCATGTGGGAGCGTGTGCGGGTTGATGTGTATAATTTTGTGGCAACACAAGTGACGCGAGATACCATCATGGGCGGCGGATTTGATGATGGAACGCGCCTTTATGGGGGCGATGTTACGGTCGCTCTGCCGCGTTTTTCTATCGCGGGGCAGCAGGTTCATTCTTTTTTGGACCTATTTTGGATGGGCTTTCATTATGGGGGGAAGGCAGCTGCTATTGCCCAGCTTAAAGGAAGCGAGGCTGGCACGCAGACGCGCCAAAATGGCGGGTTTCGCTGGTATGGCTCGGCCCCCGCCTTTGAGTATGATGTTAGTGGCGTCTATCAGGCAGGGCGGTTCCATCCGAGCAAATCTGCTATCGGCAGCCGCCCGGTGAGCGCATGGGCTGTGCGTGGGGTGGCGGGCTGGCGTCATTCTTCCTCCTCCTTACATCCGTTCCTCGGTGTGCAGGCGGAGGCTTATAGCGGGGGGGATAATCGTCGCGCGCATGGTACGGAGGGAACATTCTCGGCCCCTTTCTCCCCGCGTAATGCGACATTCGACCTCACACGGACGATAGCGCGGGCTAACCTTATTAGTGCAGGCCCGCTTATGAGCATTGTGCCTCGCCCTTTTATGAATATCCGTATTCGTGTGCCGTATTTATGGCGAGAGAGCGTGCATGATGGGCTGTATAACTCCTCATCGCCTTTTTCCTTTTTAGCGGGGTCTCGTCTAAGGGCGGCGGGGCGTGCAGTGGGGTTACAACCGCAAGGGCAGGTGCAATTTCAGCTTCAACAGCATGTGAATTGGCAGCTTGATGGTGGGGCTATTTTTCTTACCCATCGGATGCGGCAAGCGGGGGGAAAGAATGGGACCTATATGCTCTCTACGTTGACCTTCCGCTTTTAAGGATGCTGCGAGAGAATAAACAACGAATATAAATAGTTTAATAAAAGCAAATATTTTGGCTGAATTTCTTTACAAAGCTATCTTTATATCATCAAAAAATGATCTTTTTTCATTTTTTATATAAAATACACATTGAAGTTAGTGGATTATGCAATTACTCTCTTTCTTATCGTATTAAAGATGCAGGAGCAGGGTACGTGGCAGTCTCGGAGGATGAATATAAGGTTCTCCCTCATCAGGGGGTTGTTGCTGCGTCAGAGGAGGAAACAGGGCGTGTGCTGGCCTCTGTTTTGGCACGTTTTCCCGGTCGCGTGGCGGTGATTTCCTCCTTTGGGGCGGAGTCCGCCGTATTACTCGCGCAGATTGCCGCGCAGGATAAAGCCGTGCCGGTTTTCTTCCTCGATACAGGGCGGCATTTCCCGGAGACTTTGGCCTATCGTGATGAGCTAAGCCAGCATTTGGGGTTGGAGGATGTCCGCACCCTCCAGCCTGCGCGTAAAGAGGTCGAGTATCGTGACCCGGAGGGCCAGCTTGTGGCCTTCGACCCTGATGCGTGTTGTGCCCTGCGTAAAGTAGAGCCTTTAGATGTTGTTCTGCCAGAGTTTGATATTTGGGTGACGGGGCGTAAGCGTATGCAAGCAGCCACGCGGGCAGCCCTCCCAGTGGCTGAGCGGCAGGCGGATGGCAGTGTAAAGCTTAACCCCCTTGCTGGGTGGAGTGAGGCGCAGATTGCTGACTTTATGAAGGAGAAAGCCTTGCCTGCTCATCCTCTTGTTGCGCGTGGTTATCGCTCTATTGGGTGTGAGCCTTGCACAAGGCCCGTTGGTGCGGGTGAGGATAGCCGCGCAGGCCGCTGGGCTGGGCTTGCGAAAACGGAATGTGGCCTACATCGCCCTGTGCCTGTTACGCCGCCACCCGGTGCGGATAAGGAAGAGATTTCAGCCACGGCTTTATTAGCGGAACGGCCCGTAGAATGACGCCCGACTATCGGGTT
The DNA here is from genome assembly GCF_009725845.1 of Bombella sp. ESL0378. Taxonomy (NCBI): domain Bacteria; kingdom Pseudomonadati; phylum Pseudomonadota; class Alphaproteobacteria; order Acetobacterales; family Acetobacteraceae; genus Bombella; species Bombella sp. ESL0378. The sequence goes on from NZ_WNIF01000002.1 coordinate 61,794, forward strand.
TATCAGTAAGGAAAGGGAGCAGGCATGGCTCTGCAAGACGCACATATTATGGATGGTTTGGACCAATTAGAGGCCCAGAGCATCTTCATCCTGCGGGAGGCTTATCGTAAGCTGAAGCCTATGGCCCTGCTATGGTCTTTAGGCAAAGATAGTAACGTGATGGTCTGGCTCGCGCGTAAGGCGTTTATGGGTCATGTGCCTTTCCCCGTGATGCATGTGGATACGGGTAAGAAGTTCCCCGAGATGTATGCGTTTCGTGATGAATACGCCAAAAAATGGAACTTAGACCTCATTTTAGGGGAATGTCCCCCCGTGGAGGAGATGGACCCGTCTCTCCCCCCCGCTGCACGCTCTGCTGCACGCAAGACGGTCGGGTTAGCGAATTTGATTGATAAGCATAAGTTCCGCGGTGTTGTGGCTGGTATCCGGCGGGATGAGCAGGCGACCCGTGCTAAAGAGCGCGTCTTTAGCCCGCGCGGGGCGAGCCATCAATGGGATGTGCGGAACCAACCGCCAGAGTTTTGGGACCAATATGCTACCCCTTATGAGGAGGGGATGCATGTGCGTGTTCATCCGCTGCTGGCATGGCGGGAGCTAGATATTTGGCGGTATATTGAGCGCGAGAATATTCCGCTAGTGGACCTCTATTTCGCAAAAGATGGCAATCGTTATCGCTCGCTAGGCGACCAAGACATTACCAGCCCGATTGAAAGCCAAGCCTCCACCGTGGCGGAGGTTATTGCCGAGCTTGAGACAAGCCGCACGTCCGAGCGGGCGGGCCGCGCTATGGACCATGAATCAGAAGATGCGTTTGAGCGTCTCCGCGTTGCTGGCTATTTGTGAGGAGAGCTTTAACGATGACACAACCTCATTCATCTTCTACGCAGGTTCGTCATGGTGTTAGCACGCCGATTGTGATTGTTGGCCATGTGGACCATGGCAAATCCACCCTGATTGGCCGTTTGTTATACGATACAGATAGCCTGCCTGATGGCCGCCTCGTCCAGATTGTCGAGAGTAGCCGTAAGCGTGGCCTTGCTGTGGAATGGAGCTTCCTGCTCGATTCCCTTCAGATTGAGCGGGACCAAGGCGTGACGGTGGATTCCACGCGCATCCCTTTCCAACTGAATGGGCGGGATTTTGTGATTGTCGATGCGCCGGGTCATCGGCAATTTTTACGGAATATGATTACCGGTGCGGCGGATGCAGAGGCTGCCGTGCTGGTGGTTGACGCAGCTGAGGGCGTGCGCGAGCAAACACGCCGCCATGCGATGTTGCTACGGCTCATCGGCATTAGTCATGTGATTGTGCTGCTTAATAAGGCTGATAGCATCAATTTTGATGAGGCAAAGCTTAAACAGGTCGAGGGCGATATTCGCCAGTTGTTAGCCCGGTTGGAGATTGATGTTAAGCAGGTCATTCCTGCTTCGGCACGGGATGGCGATAACATCGCTACCCGCTCGGAGAGGGCAGAATGGTATAAAGGCCCAACCTTGTTGGAGGCCCTAGCGCAGATTCAGCCGCCAGCCTCTCGTCATGCGCTGCCTTTGCGTATGCCTGTGCAAGATGTGTATCGTTTTGAAGGTGTGCGTTATGTCGCAGGCCGTATTGAGCGCGGCACAGTGCGGGAGGGGGACCGGCTGGTGATTGGCGGGCAAGGGCAGGAGGCCACCGTGGCGGAGGTCTGCCGTTGGCATGCCCCGCATGAGCCTGTTGCAGGTGCTGGTGAGTCCATTGCTTTGCGCTTAGAGCCTGACCTCGTACCAGACCGTGGGGATTTGCTCTTTCCTGCGGGGGATGAAGCCGCTGCCCCATTGAAAGCGGCGCGTTTGAAAACACGGCTCTTTTGGCTGCGTGGTGAACCGTTGCATGTGGGTGAAAGCTTCCGCCTACGTTTAGCCACAGCGGAATATGACGTGACGGTTGCGGCGATTGATGCGGTGGTGAATCTGGATGACCTCACCCTCAGCCCCGCTGATGAAGTTCCCTCCGATGGTTTTGCCGAGATTACGTTGGCGGTCGCACGGAATATCTTGTTCGATCCCTTTGCACCGGGGATGCCAGATGGGCGCGGTGTATTGGTGGACCGGCATCAGAAGATTGTCGGTGGGGCACCGCTTATTGGCCCAGCTGCGTTGGCAGATGGGGCGCATGCCATTCATCCTACAGCAAGCGGTGTGAGTGAGGCTGTTCGGGCAGGGTTGCGCGGGCATAAGCGTGCTGTGTTCTGGCTGACAGGTTTACCCGGTGCTGGCAAAAGCACTATCGCCCGCCATGCTGAGGAGGCTCTCAGCCATGAAGGGCTGAATGTCACAGTGTTAGATGGCGATACGGTGCGCTCCGGCTTGTGTAGCGACCTCGGCTTCTCCCCAGAGGATAGGCGGGAGAATATCCGCCGTGTCGCGCATGTGGCGCGGATTTTGGCAGAGAGTGGGCAGATTGTGTTGGTCGCTTTGGTGTCGCCTTTAGCGCAGGATCGTGCCATGGCGCGGGCGATTATCGGTGAGGATTGGCATGAGGTCTTTGTTGATACCGCACCAGAGCTTTGCCGCCAGCGTGACCCGAAGGGGCTTTATGCACAGGCTGAGGAGGGGCGGATTGCCTCCTTTACCGGTGTATCCGCTGCCTATGAGCCACCAGAGACGCCAGATGTCATTGTCCCCGGTGATGGGGATGTGGCCCGTAGCGTACAGCATTTAATAGACGCTGTGCATAAAGCCGTACGGTAAGCCGCTCAGGCCGTAAGGACTGTCTATTTAGGGAAAAGAAGCCCGGTTTTTGCCAAGGCAAAGGCCGGGACGGGAGGAGTTTACCCATTACGGTAAGCCTCTCCTTTAAGGGAGGATAGGGTGATGCAGCATTTTGCTTATGTCATCTCCGGTGCGTTAGTGGGGTTTTTAGTGGGTATGACGGGCGTTGGCGGCGGCTCCCTCATGACCCCGCTGCTTATCCTCCTTTGTGGGATTCATCCTAAAGCAGCGGTGGGGACGGACCTCATCTATGCCGCGATGACGAAGTTGTTTGGCACGTTTTTACATAGGCGATGTGGGCCGGTGCGTTGGTCTATCGTGTTGTGGATGATGTCTGGCAGCCTTCCCGGTGTGGCAGTCGCGCTCCTTTGGCTGCGGCATATAGGCTCCCCGCAAGAAATGGCGCAGGTTATTCGTGTCTCATTGGGTATTTGCTTATTAATAACCGCCCCTGCCATTCTCTTTCGTCCCACCTTAAAAGCATGGGTCTTACGGCATCAGCTTGGTGGGCCGGTGCAATCGCGGGTGCTAACAGTTGTGCTAGGTTTTGTGCTGGGCTGCATGGTGAGCCTCTCCTCCGTGGGGGCCGGGGCGATTGGTATGGCCGTGCTGGTGATGCTCTACCCCACTTTGCCACTGCGTGAACTCGTAGCCATTGATATTGCTCATGCTATCCCCCTCACACTCATTGCCGGGGCAGGCCATTGGGTGGAGGGTGATGTTATTGTGCCAACATTGTTGCTGCTTTTAAGCGGCTCCTTGCCCGGTATTTGGCTCGGCACACATTGCGCAGGCCGCTGCCCAGAGCGATGGCAACGGCTCATTTTAGGAAGCTTATTGTTATTGATTGGCGTGAAGATGATTTAACCATGAGCCGGGCTATGTCCCGGCTTTTTTCACGATAAGGGTAAGAAGCACCTTCACAAATGTTATAGTATAACATAACATTCTTCACGAAGCAGGATGCGTGCGTGAAGGAGTGGAGAGTGGCATGGCGGTAAAGCGGTGGGGCGGGGGTGTTTATGTCGCCTTGGTTGTGGGAGGGATGTTACCGCCTACAATATGGGCACAAGAGAGCCGCCAGCCTGTGCAGCGTGATGCTAATAACGCAGCAGAGGGGCAAGAGGAGGCACATCCGCTTAGTGCGCAGGAGGAGCACATCCATGTGACAGCGCGGCGGTTGGACCAAGCGCGCCAAGCTTTGCAACCTGCCATTGGGGCCACGCAGACAAGTTTCTCCCGCAAAGCTATAGAGGCCAATCCCGGCGGGGATAATGCTGCCCTTAACAGCATCCTTTTGCAGGCCCCCGGTGTTACGCAGGATAGTTATGGGCAGATTCATATCCGGGGGGATCATAATAATGTTCAATTCCGGCTGGATGGTGTGGCCTTACCAGAAGGGGTGAATGTGTTCGGGCAGGCTTTGATGACCCGCTTTGCCCATTCTATGAGCCTGACAACGGGCGTTCTGCCAGCGGAATATGGGTTTCGCCAAGCGGGGGTGATTGATATTCAAACCAAAAATGGTGTGTCGGATGAAGGCGGAACACTCTCCGGCTATGGCGGGGTGCGGGATTATGTGCAGCCTTCCCTCCAATATGGTGGGCATTGGGGCCAGTGGGATGGCTTTATCACCGCTGATATGATTCATGACCGGGTGGGGATAGAGAATACCACTCCCAGCTATAATGCGATTCACGATCTCTCACGTCAGCATCATATCCTAGGGCATGTGCGTTATACCCTCCGGCCAGAGACGCGCTTTAGTTTTACAGCGGGGATATCCAATGCGTGGTATCAGCTACCTAATAATCCCGGCCAACAACATCAATTTGCAACCCCGCTTTTTAAGGCAGATAACGTACTCTCTATGCAGGCAAACGCGCCTGATAGTAGCCATCTGGATGAGCATCAGCAGCAGATTACCGACTTCGCTATCCTTTCATGGCAAGAGGAGCATGAGACTGTTAGTGCTCAGACATCAGCCATTCTTCGCTATAGCTCTATGCGTTATTCGCCCGATTGGGTGGGGGACCTTGTTTATAACGGCATAGCGCAGCAAGCGGCGCGGTCGGTCTTTTCTAGCGGGGTGCAGAGTGATGTAACATGGCGTCTTAACCATGCTCATACGCTGCGCGGTGGGGTGCAAGCCTATGGGGAGCGGGCGGTGAGTAAAAGCAACGCCTCGGTGTATCCCTTAGCAGAGGATGGAAGCATCATCCCTCAACCGATGAATGTGCATGATTCATCAGGCAAGACCGGGGCTCTATATGGGGCGTATATTCAAGATGAGTGGAAGATTACGCGTAAGCTTACCCTCAATCTTGGTGCGCGGTTTGATGGTGTGGAGGAATATGTCCATGCTCATCAGCTTAGCCCGCGTATCTCTTTGGTGTGGACACCGTGGCGTGGTGGGCGGTTTCATGTTGGTTATGCGCGTTATTTAACCCCCCCACCTTTTGAGACCATCGGCACAACTAGCCTCAGCCGGTTTGCCAATACATCGGCCGCCCCAGCGCATTATCAAAATGACCGCGTGAAAGCAGAGCGGGATAATTATTACGATATTGGCTTTATCCAACGCCTTACCCCGCATTGGTCCATCGGGGTGGATGCTTATTGGAAGGATGCGAAAAATCTTTTGGATGAAGGGCAGTTCGGCGCGCCGGTGATTTTGACGGCCTATAATTACCGCCGGGGCCATGTGCGGGGGGTGGAGTTTACAACCGATTATGAGGCTGGGCCGTGGAGCTTATATGGCAATGTTGCCCTCTCCCGCGCGATGGGGAAGGATATTAACTCCGCACAATGGAACTTTGATGAAGATGACCTCCAATATATGCGCCATCATTGGGTGCATTTAGACCATGATCAACGTGTAACGGCCTCAGCGGGGGCGGCTTATACGGCTTTTCGTAAGACGAATCACCCTTTGCACCTTTCTGGGACGATGGTTTATGGCAGCGGGTTACGGCAGGATAAAGAGACGGCAACTGGGGACATCCCCAACGGGGCGCATGTGCCGCGCTATGTGACCTTTAACTTCGCCCTGGTACAGCATATCTGTCATATCGCTGCATTAGGGGGGCATAATATGCAGCTACGCTTGGATGTTATCAACTTGTTTGATAAGCATTATATGCTACGCGATGGCAGCGGCATTGGGGTTGGTGCCCCACAATACGGGCTGCGGCGGAGTGTGATGGGGGGAGTCTCTTTCTCCCTCTAAGGCTGGTGCAGCCATGATTGATGTACCAAGGAGTGGGGTTTCATGCGGAAGATACTCTTTACGTCTGGCATTGTGCTGGCTTTTATTGGGTATGCGTTCTTTTCCATCAGTGATGCTTGCTCCAAAGGGTTGGCAGGGGCGTTGGACCCTTTTGAGGTCGCCTTTTTTGGTGGTGTCTTTGGGTTTTTGATTGTCCCAACATTGCGGCGACCGCAGGAATCCTATAGCGCGCTGGTCCTCTCCAACCATCCATGGCTCTGGCTGTTACGAGCGGCGGCGGTGTTTGTGGCTACAGCAGCCAGTGTGGAAGCCTTTATGCTTCTACCCATGCCAGAGGCCCTCTCGCTCATGTTCCTTATGCCCTTCTTTGTGACGATTGTATCGGTCTTATTCCTTAAAGAGCAGGTGACGGGCTGGGCGTGGCTGTCTGTTCTGTTGGGGTTTGTTGGGGTGATGATTGTCCTGCGCCCCGGTATGAAGGCCCTTAATTTCGGCCATCTTTGTGCGGTCTTAGCCGCGATGTCCACCGCTGTGAGTGTGATTGCCTATCGTTTTGCGGGGAAGGAAGCGTCCCGCCTTACTTTGTTTGGCTCTAGCTTGTTTGGGCCGTTAGTGGGGGATGGGATTTTGATGGCGAAGCATTTCGTCATCCCTCATACAGTGGCGGAATGGCTATTGCTTTTTGGTTATGGCTTTTTGGCCGCTGCTGGGCAGTTGTTACTGATGTTGGCGGCCTCCATCGCCCCGGCTAACCGCGTAGCTTTGCCCCAATATAGTCAGATGGCTTGGATTGTGGCCTTTAGTTATTTCATCTTCCATCAACCTGTTGATGTGTGGGATGGGATTGGGATTCTGGTCGTTACCTTCTCTGGCATGCTGAATTGGTTGCGGCAGAAGATTCGCTTTGAGAAGATGATTCATCGTGGCTGGTGGTGGAAGCGTAAACCCTCCCCAGAGGTCATTGCGGCTACCCCAGCAGCAGTTATCACCCCGCCATTGCCGGAAACGCCTCATGAGTGATGGAGGAATAGTTATCTAGGAATTGTTGGGCGTTTCTGTTTTGTGATGATAGTTGGTTGTGCAGAGATATTAGGTTGATGCGAGAGTGCTTGTGGACTGTTGCTTTGACTGTGTTGGTAATCATCGTGATATAGATCTAAATCCCCAAAGCGGGTGAACTCCCCTTCAAAATAGAGGGGGATGGTGCCTGTGGGGCCGTGGCGTTGCTTTTCCAAAATAAGCTCGGCTTTATTATGGACAAGCGACATTTTGCGCTGCCATTCCTCAAGCGCAAGCTGGTACTTCTCCGGGCTGGAATAAGTGGAATCTTTAGGTTTGCGCTGTTGGAGGTAATATTCCTCACGATAGACAAACATCACCGCATCCGCATCTTGCTCAATCGAGCCTGATTCACGCAGGTCGGAGAGCATGGGGCGTTTATCATCGCGTGATTCCACTTGGCGAGATAGCTGGGAGAGCGCAATCACGGGGACGTCTAGCTCTTTTGCGATGGCTTTAAGCCCTTGTGTAATCATGGAGATTTCCAGCACGCGGCTATCGGGCCGTGTCCCAATGGCAGGGCGCATGAGCTGGAGATAATCCACCACCACAAGGCTTAGCCCGTGTGTTCGCGCAAGGCGGCGGCAGCGCGTCCGCATAGCGGAGAGGGAGATGGCCGGTGTATCGTCAATATGCAGCGGTAGGCGTTGTAGCTCCGTTGCGACACGGACAAAGCGGTCAAAATCCTTCGAGCCAATATCGCCACGGCGGATGCGCTCGCCCGAAACCTCTGCTTGCTCGGAGAGGATACGCGTGGCTAATTGCTCGGAGGACATTTCAAGGGAGAAAATAGCCACACTTCCGCGCGGTCTCTCAAGCCCTTCGTCTTGGGCCTCTTGCATCAGTGCGCGTGCGGCGGAGAAGGCGATTTTTGTCGCAAGGGCCGTTTTCCCCATAGCAGGCCGACCAGCGAGGATGAGCAGATCGGAGGGGTGCAACCCGCCTGTTTTTTTATCAAAATCGCGTAAGCCGGAGGTGAGGCCCACAATATCGCCCGTATGACGATAGGCTTGGTCGGCAATCTCCAGCGCACTTTTTAGGGCTTGGGAGAAAACGAGAAAGCCACCTTCTTGGCCTTTATCGGTTGCGAGATTAAAGAGGGCTTCCTCCGAGGCGGAGATTTGCTCTGGTCCGTCAAGGTCAGGGCGTGCCCCAAAGGCGTTATTGACAATATCCGTCCCAATGCCAATGAGCTGGCGGCGCACCCAGCAATCATGGATGACCTTCCCATAATCGCGCGCATTGACAATCCCCACCATGGCATTGAGCAGCTTAGCAACATACTCCGTCCCGCCCGCAGCAGCGAGGGTGGCACTGGCCTCAAAATCCCCGCGCATGGTGATGATGTCCACCCCGCCTTTGCCGCCATTACGTTCAATACGCCGGGTGATAAGCTCATAAAGATGAGCATTGACAGCATCAGCAAAATGAGAGGGGTGGAGAAAGTCCGACACGCTCTCATAGGCTTTGTTATTGGTCAGAATCGCCCCTAAGAGGGCTTGCTCTGCCTGCATATTGGCAGGGGGGACACGCTGTAAAAGGCTTTGTAACTCCCCGCCTTGGTCTGTGGTGGGGCTAGTTTGTGGAGTAGGGTTTTGGTCGCTCATGAGAGGGGTCTTACGATGCAAAGTGAGGGGCAGGTGGGTTAGTGCGGTGTGGCACCATCAAGGGCGAGGGCACAGCCTGCGAGATATAAGCTACCACAAATGAGGACACGCGCCGGGGGGCTGTGCGGGGGGGCATGGTTGGTCCGCAAATAGTGTAGGGCGGTGCGAATATCAGGCCCTGCTATAGCCTCTCCCCCCGCAGCACGGGCAGCGTTAAGAATGGTAGGGACAGGCATAGCCAAATGCTGACCCGGCTCTGCCACGGCTTGGAGTGTGGTTGCATAGGGGATGAGCGGGCGGAGAAAGCCCGTAACATCCTTGCTGTCTTTTAGCCCGACAATCAGATGGAGGGGGCGATCCTGCCAGTGGTGGAGGACTTTTGCCAAAGCCTCTCCCGCGCCGGGATTATGCCCGCCATCAAGGAGTAAGTCCCACCCGGCTGGGAGGGCGTGATGCAATGCCCCATGGAGGGGCTGTAAGCGAGCGGGCCATGTGGTTTTGGCAATGCCCGCAAAAGCATTCTGCGGCAGCGTAAGGCCCGCATGACGCAGGGCGGCAATGGCTAAGGCGGCATTATCGTATTGATGAGGGCCGTGGAGGGCTGGGTAGGGTAGTGTGAGCGTGCCTTTATCATCGTGGTAAAGCAGCCCATCACGTTGCGTTGTGAGGGTGATGTCATGCCCTAACCGATAGAGCGGGGCCTGATGGGCGGTGGCGATGTCTGTGATGGCCTGCATGACGGCATCAGTCTGTGGTGCGACAAAGACAGGCACATTTTGCTTGATAATCCCCGCTTTTTCCCGCGCGATACCGGCGAGGTCATCCCCTAAAAAGGCCTGATGGTCGAGGCTGATAGAGGTGATGATGCAAGCGCGTGCTGCGGGGATGACATTTGTTGCATCAAACCGCCCGCCAAGGCCGACTTCAAGGATGAGAAGGTCCGCAGGGATACGGGAGAAGAGCAAAAACCCCGCTGCGGTGAGGACCTCAAAGACGGTGATGGGGGCCCCGTCATTGAGCCGTTCAATCTCCTCTAAAGTCGCGATGAGGTCATCTTCTGTTACAAGCTGCCCTGCAAGGCGAAAACGCTCTGTCACGCTGAGGAGGTGCGGGCTGGTCATGACATGCACTTTTAAGCCTGCTGCTTCAGCAATGGCGCGGAGATTGGCGCATGTGCTGCCCTTACCATTTGTCCCAGCGACATGGATGGTAGGGGGTAAGTGCTGCTCTGGGTGGCCAAGGCGAGCGAGTAGCCGTTCTAGCCGCTCTAAGGAGAGATCGATGAGCTTGGGGTGGAGTTCTTGAAGGCGGCGCACCACCTCCCCCGTCCGCCCGTGGAACTCACCAGAGGGGAGGTTGGTTTGCGGGCTTGTTGCCATAATCGCCTATCCGGGTTTCTCAGAAGGGGAGGGGTCATACCCGGCCGTTTAGTCAGGAAAGGGCCGGGGCAATGGAATGTTAGGATGCTTTTTGGGCGGGAGCGTCTTTTGTGGGGCTGAGCATCCCTACGAGTCGTCCCAAAAGAGCGGGGAGTTCATCACGCGTGGCGATAAGGTCCACCATCCCATGGTCTTTGAGATATTCAGAGCGTTGGAAGCCTTCAGGCAACTCTTCACGCACTGTATCCCGAATCACACGCGGTCCTGCAAAGGCGATGAGCGCATTAGGCTCGGCAATATGGATGTCTCCCAACATGGCAAAGGAGGCCGACACCCCGCCTGTTGTGGGGTTGGTAAAGACAACAAGATAGGGCAAGCCGGCCTCGCGCAGCATCTCCACCCCGATGGTGGTGCGGGGCATTTGCATGAGGCTGACAACCCCTTCCTGCATCCGCGCCCCACCAGAGGCTGTAAAGATGATGAGCGGGGCTTTTTGCAAGATAGCGAGGCGACATGCTGCGAGGAAGGCCTCCCCTAACGCGCTGCCCATCGTCCCGGCCATGAACTCAAAAGCCATGACGGCAACAACGGCATCATGACCGCCAATTTTGCCATGTGCCACAAGGAGGGAATCCTCCAAGTTGGATTTAGAACGTGCCGTTTTGAGGCGGTCTGTATAGCGTTTGGAATCGCGAAAGTGCAGCGGGTCAGCAGGGACGGAGGGTAGCTCAATGGTGGTGTAATGGCCGTCATCAAAGGTCCATGCCATACGCTCATGCGCCCCGGCACGCATATGGTGCCCACAATGGGGGCAGACTTTCTTTTTGCGGGTAAGCTCCTTAGTGAGCATCATCTGCGAGCAAGATTCACAGTTGGTCCAGAGGTTATCTGGGACCTCCCTTTGTAGCAGGCTCCGTAATTTGGGACGGACATGTTCGGTCAGCCAGCTCATGGTATTCTGTTCACTCTCCAGCAATGGTGCATCATTAGGGCCTATAAAGGCTGGGGGACTTTATCCGGGCTTGGGAAAAGATGCCAGCTTTCTCTTTGCACAAGGTGTATTTCTACGTTTTTAGGGCGGTTTTGTTAGTCATTTGTTTGTGAAAAGAGGCATACAGGGCGGGTAAAGATACGATATAGAGGCGGTAAGGGTGCTAAACCGCTCTAAGGCTAACAGTAAAGAAGGGAGTCGGACATGCGTATGTTGATAGGGGATTATCTCATTCGCCGTTTGGCAGAGGCAGGCATTAGCCATCTTTTTGGTGTGCCGGGGGATTTTAACCTTTCCTTCTTAGAGCAGGTAGAGGCGGCTCCTTCTGTTAGCTTCGTTGGTAACTGTAATGAGCTTAACGCAGCTTACGCGGCTGATGGCTATGCCCGCACAGCAGGGCTTTGTGGGCTGGTCACCACCCTTGGGGTGGGGGACCTTGGGGCTATTAGCGGCATCGCTGGGGCTTATGCAGAGCGTGTGCCTTTTGTACATATTACGGGGATTCCCCCCCTGCATGCGGTGGAAAGTCGTGCCTTATTGCATCATACATTGGCTGATGGGGGTTATGGTAATATTGGCCGCTGCATGGCTGAATATACAGTCGCACAAGCACGCCTCACCCCAGCTAATGCTGTGGAGGAGATTGATCGTGTCCTCCAAGCCTGTTGGCGGGAGCGGCGGCCTGTCCATCTTCAACTTCCTTCGGACATTACCCATTTAAGCATTGAGGTGCCCGATGCACCGCTTGTCTTGGAGGATTCACAAGGCGATGCGGAGCAAGTGGCCCTCGCAGCTGAGCATATTGCCACACGCCTTGCCGCAGCGCGTCATCCTGTTATGATTCTTGATGCTGATGTGGATCGTTTCGGCACGGCCTCCTTGGTGGCAGACTTAGCCGAACGAGGCGTCATTGCTTGTGTGGCCACGGCCCCTGCCAAAGCTGTGTTGGATGAGACCGCCCCTTATTATCTAGGTGGGTATGTGGGGGCTGCGAGTCGTCCTGATATAAGGGAGCTTGTCAGTCAGTCCGATTGTGTGATTGGCCTTGGGCTACGCTTTACCGAGATTAATACGGGCTTTTTTACGCAGAAGATTCGGCCAGAGGCTTTTATTAATATCCTAGCCCATGAGGTAAGCCTTGCTGGGCGGTCTATCCCTGCTGCACCGATGGCAGCGGTGTTGAAGGCTTTATTAGCAAAATTCTCCCCTAGCACACGCACATTGCCCGCGCGCCCTGCGACAGGGGCAGCGAGTGCACCCGGGCAAGGGGATGATGCCCTCACCCATGCGGCTCTTTGGCCCCGTGTGGCGGCCTTCTTGCGGGAAGGAGACGTGATTATTGGTGAGGCCGGGACAAGCAATACTGCCCTTTTGGGGACAGCCTTCCCCCAAAAGACGCGTTATATCGCCCAGCCCATATGGGGGGCGATTGGCTATACACTCCCCGCTTTATTTGGCTCTTATATGGGAAGCCCGGAACGGCGGCATATTTTGTTCATCGGGGATGGGTCCTTTCAATTAACAGTGCAGGAGCTTTCTTCCATCCTCCGTCATGGGCAGAAGCCAATCATCTTCTTGCTTAATAATAAGGGTTATACGATCGAGCGTCTCATTCTTGGGGAGCGGTCACGGTATAACGATATTGCAAATTGGCGTTATGCGGCTTTGCCTCATGACTTCGACCGTGAGGATAAAGCTCTCTCCCTCGTAGTGGAGCGTGTGAGTGAGTTAGAGGATGCGCTCAAACAAGCAGAGCAGGCCGATAAAGCTGTGTTTATTGAGCTGATTTTGCCAGAGATGGACGCGCCGGAGGCTCTCAAGAGGTTCGGCATAGCCGTGGCTGATTATGATTACGGCCCCACAGGCCCGCGCAATGCCAGCACGCAGACACACGCACAGAAAGGATGAGCCACGCTTATGTTTCACTCTGTTGAGCAATCGCCGGGAGACCCGATTCTTTCTCTTGTGGAAGATTTTAAGCGGGATAAGCGGGCGGAGAAGGTCAATCTCAGCATTGGGCTTTATTATGATGAGGCGGGGCAGGTCCCTCAATTAGCCTGCATCCGTAAAGCCTATGAGAGGTTGGCAAATACATGGGATAAGCCGGAGCTTTACCTCCCGATGGAGGGCCTCGCCTCTTATCGGCAGGCTGTGCAACATATGTTGTTCGGTGAGGAGAGCGAGGCTGTAAAAGCGGGGCGTATTGCCACAGTCCAAACTCTTGGCGGCTCTGGGGCGTTAAAAATTGGTGCGGATTTTTTGCATCGTTATTTTCCCCAAGCTGACCTATGGGTAAGCCGCCCCACATGGGAGAATCATATCGCCATCTTTGCTGGGGCGGGTTTTACAACGCATGAATATCCTTATTTCGACCCCAAAACAGGCGGGGTAGATTTTGAGGCGATGTGCGCATGTATCCGGCAGATTCCGGCTGGGGATGTGGTTTTGTTGCACCCTTGTTGCCATAACCCCACCGGTGCAGACCTTAGCGAGGCCCAATGGGATGTGCTGATTCCTTTGTTGAAGGAGCGGCGGTTAGTCCCTTTCCTCGACCTTGCTTATCAAGGGTTGGGCAGCACGTTAGAGGCAGATGTGTATGCCGCCCGGGCGATGGTGAAAGCTGGGATGACGTTTTTGCTGAGCAACTCATTCTCTAAAGTGTTTTCCCTTTATGGGGACCGGATTGGGGCTTTGTCGGTCGTCTGTCAGGATGAAGAAACGGCGGAGCGGGTGCTAAGCCAGCTAAAGGTAACGGTACGGCGTAATTATTCCAGCCCGCCAGTCCGAGGGGCGCAGCTTGTTAATATCGTGCTGAATGATAAAGAGCTGGCTCGCCTCTGGCGGGAGGAAGTCGCCGCTATGGGCGCGCGCATCCGCGCAATGCGCCAGAGCTTACATACCCAGCTTTCCACCCGTTTACCGGGGCAGGACTTCCAGTATCTTTTGGCGCAGCGCGGTATGTTTAGCATGATGAAGCTAACCCCCGCCCAAGCAGACCGTTTACGCGAGGAATATGGCGTTTACATTCTGCGGAGTGGCCGTGTTTGCATGGCCGGTCTGAATGAGCAGAACCTCCCGCCTGTGGTCAATGCCCTTGCGGCGGTTTTCTCCACCAGCGCGTAAAGTAAGTGCGTAAGGGGAAAGGGCCTCGTTAAAGAGGCCCTTTTTCAAAGGTTTTACGTTTGGATTTATGGGCCTGTTCGGGCAAGAAGGGTGGGGCGAAACGGAGCCGGATAGCGTTACCAAGAACAAACAGGCTAGAGAACGCCATGGCCCCCGCGGCGAAGGCTGGGGAGAGCATGATATGGGCCAGCGGATATAAAGCCCCGGCTGCGAGGGGAATCAGCACGATATTGTAAATAAAAGCCCAAAAGAGATTCTGCCGGATGACCTTCATGGTCGAGCGTGAGAGCGTGATGGCGTCAGGGACACTCATCAGGCTATCGCGGGTGAGGACGAGGTCAGCAGCCTCAATGGCGATGTCTGTTCCGTGGCTGATGGCAAGCCCTGTATCGGCTAAAGCGAGGGCGGGGGCATCGTTAATGCCATCTCCCACAAAGGCAACCGGCCCATGCAGCTTTTGTAGCGTCTGTATGGTAGCACCTTTCTCCTCTGGCATAACATGCGCGATGACATCTTCAATCCCTGCCTGTTGGGCGATGGAACGGGCTGTGGCTTCAATATCCCCGGTAATCATGACGGTGCGGATATGCGCGTTCTTTAGCGCGGCGATGGCTGCGGCGGCAGAGGGGCGGATAGGGTCGGCAATCGCCATTAAGGCGATGATGCGGCCTTTATAGGCCATATAAAGGGGGGATGTTCCCTTCTGGCTTAGCGTGTCAGCCAAGCGGTTTGCCTCGGCAGAATAATGACCGAGTGACTTCATATAAGCATGGTTGCCAAGATGGATGTGATGGCCTGCCTCATCTTGCGCTTCAATCCCCAACCCGGTGAGGGTGCTGACATAACGAACAGGCGGCAGCGTTACAGCCCGCTCCTCCGCGGCTTGGGTAATTGCTCGGGCTAAAGGATGGTCGGAATGTCGCTCCACAGCCGCAGCGAGGGCGAGGAGTGCTTCCTCCGTTATTGTATCATCAAGGCGGTAGATGTCCGTAAGATGAGGTTGGCCTTTGGTGAGGGTGCCTGTTTTATCAAAAGCAACAAGGCGTGTATGGCCGAGGGATTGCAGGGCCTCGCCTTTGCGAAAGAGGATGCCTATCTCCGCGCCTTTACCCGTTGCCACCATGATGGCTGTAGGGGTCGCAAGCCCCATCGCGCAAGGGCAAGCGGCAATGAGGACGGCAATAGCGTTGGTAAGAGCATAGATAAAGGAGGGGGCAGGCCCTATGATGAGCCATAATAGGAAGGTCAGCCCAGCAATGGCGATAATAACGGGCACAAACCAGAGAATGACCTTATCCACTAAGGATTGAATAGGGAGTTTGCTGCCCTGTGCATGCTCCACCATGCTGATGATGCGCGCCAGAACAGTATCAGCCCCCGTGGCTGTGGCCTGAATGGTCAATGCGCCTTCTTGGTTTAGCGTCCCCCCAATGATGGTCTCACCCACACCGCGTGGGGTGGGGAGGGCCTCGCCTGTCAGCATGGATTCATCAAGATGGCTTTTGCCTTCCAAAATGACGCCATCCAGCGGTACGCGTTCCCCGGGGCGGATGAGGAGCTGATCTCCCGGCTTTATCTGCGCGATGGGGACATCATGCCCCCCTCCATTATGGAGGAGATGTGCCTCTTGGGGTTGGAGGCAGATGAGTTTTTCTAACGCGGCGGAGGTACGGCCTTTCGCGCGGGCCTCTAACATACGGCCAAGCAGGACGAGCGTGATGATGCCTAAAATAGTATCAAAATAGAGATGCTGTGTTTCTGCGGGTAATAAGGCAGAGGCAAAGACAACAAGGCTGGAATAAAGATAAGCTGCCCCCGTACCGAGGGCAACGAGGGTGTTCATCGTTGGGGTGCGGTGGAGCAGCGCGGGGAGGCCGGCCCGATAAAATTGTCGCCCCGGCCCGATGAGGGCGAGTGTCGCAAACACCCATTGCAGCCAAGGCCGCCATCCTACAGGGATAATGCCAAAGCCGTGGCCCATACCCATAAATAAGATGAGCAACCAAAGGATGACCGCATGTAATAAATCGTGTCGGAGCGCGCGCGTTTGGGCCTCACGATGTGTTTTGCGGTCTTGTATTGTACGATGCGCCTCTTGTTGGATGAGCGGTGCCGCCCCAAACCCAACAGTCTTGACGGCCCCGATGAGAGCCTCCTGAGAGGCTGTGCCTGTAATCTGAGCCTGCTGAGTTGCAAGATTTACATGAGCATCCGTTACGCCCGGTACAGCTTTTAAGGCTTTCTCCACCCGTGCGGAGCAGGATGCGCAGCTCATACCCTCGATAAGAAGTGTGCGTGATGATGGGGAGGATGTAGGCACGCAGGGCCTCCTAAGAGAGAGGACGTTTGTAATATTATATTTATGATAGGGCTTTGCAGGGGGTAGCAAAAGCCTTTCTTTTAGGGAGGGGCAGAAGTGGCACGGCCCTTAGTACGACATATGCAGAAAAAAGAACTCTCCCATGAGGGCAGGCCCCCTTATTCTTTATGATGAGGGTGTTATGTTTACCGAATGTCAGTATTTTTCTGACGGAACTATAAGTTTCAATCTGTCTATCAGCTCCTTTTAAGAGAGGGGCGGAGCAGTGTTGAAGGAGGGGAAACCCATGGCAGACGCTCTTAATGTCGATGCGCTTAAAACAAAAGCAGAGCAGACCCTTAACAAGGCTGGGAATGCTGTTGATACAGACGCGCTAAAAGCTAAAGCACATGAGCAAGCACGTCAGGCACAGCATGCTTTTAATGAGCTGAATAACGAGTTGAAGCAGCCTAAAGGCCGTTGCCAATGTGTTGGCCATACGCTGCTTTGGGGCGGTATCATCGTTGCTGCTCTAGCAGGCCTTTGCGCCATCGGCCGCTGGCTGAAGAAGTAAGCTTATATCATCACGCTTTGCTATAGATAAAGCATGATGCCCCCGGCCTTCCTACAGGCCGGGGTTTTTTGTGGCCTATCCCCGCACGGCCTTTGCTAGGGAGCGGATTTTCTCCAAAGCGGTGGGGAGGCTTGCTGCGGTGGCGCGGCCTTGCTCATCATAGGTGGCGGCCATCTCTTTGATAATGGCGGAGGCCACAACGGCCCCATTGCTAATGCGCGAGGCTGTGCGGGCTTGCTCAGGCGTGGTGATGCCAAAGCCTGCCACAATAGGGAGGTCCGTTGCGCCGCGGAGGCGTGTCATCGCGGCCTTTAGCTGCTCCTCTGTAGCACTGCGCGTGCCGGTAATGCCGGTGATGCTCACATAATATACAAAGCCGCTGGCGTCTTTCAGAATGGTTTTGAGCCGCTCATCAGGCGTTGTAGGGGCCGTGAGGGTGATGATGTCCAGCCCTTCCGCCTTGGCATAGGGGGCGAGCTCTTCAACTTCTTCAGGGGGTAAATCTACGATGATAAGCCCATCCACACCGGCTTGACGCGCGTCTTTGCAAAAACGCTCTACCCCGTAATGGTTGATGGGATTGTAATAGCCCATGAGAATAATGGGCGTATGGTCATCACCTTGGCGGAATTGGTGGATAAGCTCCAACACACCCTTGAGAGTCGCACCAGCTTTAAGGCCACGTTGGGCGGCGAGTTGGATGGTTGGGCCATCTGCCGAAGGGTCGGAGAATGGCACGCCAACTTCGATGAGGTCAGCCCCGGCTTCGGGCATTTGGCGCAGCAGGGCAAGGGAGGTTTCGTAATCAGGGTCGAACGCTTCTAGATAGGGGAGTAAGGCCCCGCGTCCTTCTGCTTTTAGGCGGTCAAAACAGGCTTTGATGCGGCTCATAATGGCTCTCCTTACAATTTTACGCCGAGATGGGCCGCAACAGTGGGAACATCCTTATCCCCCCGGCCGGATAGATTAACGATGATGGTTTGGCTCTTCTCCATCTTGGGGGCCATGACAATGGCATGGGCTACCGCATGGGCACTCTCTAAGGCGGGGATAATGCCCTCCAGCTTTGTAAGGGTTTGGAAGGCCTCCAGAGCTTGCTGGTCTGTAGCACTGACGTAGTTCACCCGGCCAATATCATGAAGCCATGAATGTTCTGGCCCGATGCCCGGATAATCCAGCCCCGCGCTGATGGAGTGGGCTTCTGTAATTTGCCCGTGATCATCTTGTAGTAAATAGGTACGGTTACCATGCAGCACACCGGGCGTACCGCGGGCGATAGAGGCCGCTGTTTTGCCGCTATCTAGCCCCAAACCTGCGGCCTCCACGCCATAAAGGGGGACCTCTGCATCATCAAGGAAGGGATGGAAAATCCCCATCGCGTTAGACCCGCCCCCAATGGCAGCGATAACAGCATCGGGCAAACGGCCTGTTTGCTCCTGTATTTGCTCACGCGCTTCTGTCCCGATGACGGATTGGAAGTCCCTCACCATGGCCGGATAAGGGTGAGGCCCAGCGACCGTGCCGACAAGGAAGTAAGTGTTCGCTACATTAGCCACCCAATCGCGCATGGCTTCATTCATAGCGTCTTTTAAGGTGCCGGCCCCGGCTGTAACGGGGTGGACTTTAGCCCCCAGTAGATGCATGCGAAAGACATTGGGTTTTTGCCGTTCTACATCGGTGGCACCCATATAGATTTCACATTCCAATCCAAAGAGGGCGCAGACAGTGGCTGTGGCCACACCATGTTGCCCAGCCCCGGTCTCTGCCACAATGCGGGTTTTGCCCATACGGCGGGCAAGGAGAATCTGGCCCATCACATTATTGAGCTTGTGGGAGCCTGTATGGTTTAGCTCCTCCCGCTTGAGGTAAATCTGCGCGCCGCCGAGTGTCTCGCTCAGCCGTTTAGCGTGCCAGAGCGGGCTAGGGCGGCCAACATAATGGCGGAGGTAATAATCTAACTCGTTTTGGAAGGCCGGGTCTGTTTTGGCGTGAGCATAGGCTTTTTCCAACTCTAGCATGAGGGGCATGAGGGTTTCTGCGACAAAACGCCCCCCATGAATCCCGAAATGCCCGCGTTCATCTGGCCCGGTGCGGAGGGAGTTAAGCTGGCTGGTGATGGGTGTGTTTGTAGGCATGATATGTATCTTTGCGTTGTGAAAAGAGGGATTAGTCGATGGTTGGCGTGGGGGAGTGCAGCCCTAGAGCGTGCTGGACGAGGGCCTCTTGCTCAGCTTGATGAATACTCGCAAGCCCCGTAGCGGGAGAGGCAGAGGCCTTGCGGCCCGCATAAAGCGGACGGGTGCAGCGATGGCCGACATCATGCAAGCAGGCTTCAATACGCCGGTCCACAAAGTGCCATGCCCCGCCATTTTCTGGCTCTTCTTGGCACCAGATGACCTCTTGCGCCTCTGGGTGATGGCCAAGCTCTTCAGCTAACGCATGGTGAGGGAAGGGGTAAAGCTGCTCCAACCGAATGATGGCGCAATGGGACAGATCCATCTCATCGCGTTTTTGTAGAAGGTCGTAATACACCTTCCCGCTACATAGCACGACTCGTTTGGCCCCACCGGGGCAGGTGGCATCTGCCAGAATGGGGAGGAAGCGTGTATGCGGCCCCATATCGCTAAGCGGTGAGACAGCCAGCTTATGGCGGAGGAGCGATTTGGGGCTGAACACCACCAAAGGCTTACGGCAACGGCGGGCAATTTGCCGCCGCAAGAGGTGGAAGAAGCTTGCTGGGCTGGAGGGCATACAGACGCGCATATTATTCTCCGCACAAAGCTGGAGAAAACGCTCTGGCCGCGCAGAGGAATGTTCTGGCCCGGCCCCCTCATAACCATGTGGCAAGAGCAGGGTAAGGCCTGAGGTACGCAGCCATTTTGTCTCCCCTGCGGAGAGGAATTGGTCGATGATAATTTGTGCACCATTGGCGAAGTCGCCAAATTGCCCTTCCCACAGCACTAACGCATCAGGATTGCCGAGGGAATAACCATATTCAAACCCCATCACGCCATATTCGGAGAGAGGGGAGTTCCATACATTCACAGGGGCTTGGCGCGGGGCGATATGAGCTAGTGGCGTATAATGATGGCCCGTATGTTGGTCCGTCAGCACGGCATGGCGTTGGCTAAAGGTCCCACGGCCACAATCCTGTCCAGAGAGGCGCACTGCGTGGCCATCTAAAGCCAGCGTACCAAAAGCGAGGGCTTCTGCCGTGGCCCAATCGACTGGCCCGCCCTCGGCTAAGGTGGCCTGCCGTGCTTTAAGTTGCCGGGCAAGGCGGGGATGAATGTTAAATGTGGTGGGGACAGTCGTTAGGGCCTCCCCCACCTGTTGCAGACGGGGAAGGGGCACGCCCGTCATGGGCTGGATACGCTCTGGCGTGTCGAGCAAACGGGTGGGGTCTTGTGGGCTATAATCAAGCCAATCGGTTGGGTCTGGCTGGTAGGTGTCGGCTTCCTCAAAAGCACGATGAAGTTGAGCCTGCACATCCTCCCATAACGCATCAATCTCGGCAGGGTGGATGTTCGTCTCCGCGAGGACCTTCTTGGCATAGAGGGTGCGTAAGGTGGGATGCTGGCTGATCGTTTGCACCATCGCAGGTTGTGTAAAAGCGGGGTCATCCGTCTCATTATGGCCATGACGGCGATAGCTGATGATGTCCACCACAATATCGCTGGCGAAGGTCTTGCGCCATTCATGCGCTAAAGCCGCACAACGGGCCACAGCTTCGGGATTATCACCATTAACATGCAGAATAGGGGCCTGCACGGTTTTGGCGACATCGGTGTTCCATAAGCCAGAATGAGCGGCCTCTGGGCTGGTGGTAAACCCAACTTGGTTATTGACGATGATATGCACTGTCCCACCCGTGCGATACCCTTCTAAGCGGGAGAGTTGGAGTGTTTCATACACAACACCTTGCCCCGCAAAGGCGGCATCCCCATGGACGAGAATCCCAAGATGCTTCTGGCGGGTTTCGTCTTTATCTTTATCTTGGTCCGCACGGACGCGGCCTAGCACGACAGGATCCACAGCCTCCAAATGGGAGGGGTTGGGCAGCAGGGAGATGCGGATTTCGTGACGGCCCTGACGGATGGTGGTTGTGGTGCCGAGATGATATTTCACATCACCAGAGACACGGATACCCTCTGGGTAGAAGGCCTTGCCTGCGAACTCGCTAAAGATAGCGGCATAGGGTTTACGCAGGATATTGGCCATGACATTCAGCCGCCCGCGATGAGGCATCCCTAGGGAGATGGAGCGTACATCATCGCGTGCTGCCTCATTGAGCAGGGCTTGCAGCGCGACAATGAGGCTCTCTCCTCCCTCTAACCCAAAGCGGCGCATCCCGGTGAAGCGTTGTTGGCAAAAGGTCTCAAACCCTTCCGCACGGGTGAGCAAGCTGAGGATGCGCTCTTGGGAGAGGGGGAGAGCTGTTGAGGGATGAGTCTCTAAACGGTCGATCCACCATTGCCGTTGTTGGCTATCATGGAGGTGCATAAACTCTGCCCCAATCGGCCCGCAATAAGCGCGTTTTAGATGAGCTAGTAAGGCAGGGTCGGTGTGGCTATCGGGGGTGAGGGCATCATGCGGGCGGGCAGGGCGTAGGCCGAGCGGGTCTAGCTCGGCATGGAGATGACCACAAAGGCGGAAAGCTTTTTTAAGTCGCTCATCACGCAATTCTGCCTCGGAGGAAGGCGAGGAGGGCAAAGCGGCCTCGTCCTCCGAAGCGGGGTTGCCCATGGTGGTAAAAAGCGCATCATAATCAGGATGGACAGAGGTCGGGTCCTCCACCCATTGGGTGTATAGCTCGCCGAGATAAGCGATGTTCTCGCCATTAATGGCATGGTGATGGTTCGGTGAGCCCGTCATGATGGCATGGTTCCTTTTCGCCTCGCTGGGGTGTATTTTTAACGCATCCTGAGATGAAGGCAAAATCTTCTCTCTGATGTGAAGGGCATGAGCGAGAATGATGGCTTGCTTGCCTTGCCGGGGAGGGGTAGCTTGCTTTCTATTATGAGTGCTATTTCTCTCAATTATGAGGCTGTGCAGCAAGCACGCCTCCAGCATAAGCCGTGCCCGCATCTTGTGGTGCCGGATTTTTTGGCAGGGCCGTCTCTTATGCGGGCGGTGTCGTTATTGCCAGAGATAAAAGCCGGTGGGTCTTACCCCTTAGCGGCTTTGTCGCTCCATCCAGAGCTAAAGAGCATGATGGAGGAGTTCGCTGGGCCGCGTTTAAAAGCCATTGTGGCAGAGAGATTTGGCCTAGATGTACAAACCGCCCCAAGCATGGTGACAATGCGCGGGCAAACGCGCGCTAAAGATGGCCGGATTCATCGTGATAGTGCCTCTAAGCGGGTGACAATTCTTCTTTATCTTAATGACCCTACACAGGATTGGGCGCATCAGGGCGGGTGTTTACGCTTTTTGAATGGGCCGGATGATGTGGAGGATTATGTAAGTGAGATTCCACCTGTTGGGGGGACGTTGGTTATTTTCCCCAATGGGCCGGATACATGGCACGGGCATCGCCCTTATATAGGGCCGCGCTATACAATTCAGTTGAATTACATGGCACGGGATAAACGCGCCCAGTATGAGCTTTTACGGCATCGTGTCTCTGCTTTTTGGAAGCGGTTGGTTTCGTAAAATAAGTTGGTTTGTAAGAGGCCGTTGAGGCGGAGATGAAGGCAAAGGCATACCCTTTGCTGATAAGAGGAGAGTGAGACGATGGGGTATAGAGTTGCTGTTGTTGGGGCTACGGGGGCTGTTGGGCGTGAGATCCTCAAAACATTGGCGGAGCGTCAGTTCCCAGTTGATGAGATTGTAGCCCTCGCCTCTGCTCGCTCGGCAGGGCGGGAGGTCTCCTTTGGAGACAAGACGGTTCTGAAGGTTCAGAATCTCGAGACGTTCGATTTCACAGGGTGGGATATTGCGCTCTTTTCCCCCGGCGGGGCTGTATCGGCCAAATACGCGCCTAAGGCTGCGGCGGCAAAATGTTTGGTCGTGGATAATACATCCCATTTCCGTATGGAGCCGGGTATCCCCCTCGTTGTGCCGGAGGTCAATGCCGGTGCTTTAAAGAAGGCGCGTAAAGGCATTATCGCTAACCCTAACTGCTCTACCGCTCAGATGATGGTGGCGTTGAAGCCACTGCATGATTTGTTCAGCATTGAGCGTGTGGTGGTCTCGACCTATCAGGCTGTCTCTGGGGCAGGGAAGTCCGGCATGGATGAGCTGTTTAGCCAGACAAAAGGCAGCTTTGTGAATGATGCGCCCACCATTGCACAATTTACAAAGCAGATTGCCTTTAACCTCATCCCGCATATTGATCGCTTTATGGAGGATGGCTCCACCAAGGAAGAATGGAAGATGGCGGTCGAGACTCGTAAGATTCTGGACCCGGACATCAAGGTCCTTGCCACATGCGTGCGCGTGCCGGTCTTTATTGGTCACTCTGAGGCGATTAGCATCGAATGTCGTAAGCCGGTGGATTTAGAGAAAGCCCGCGCGGCGTTGCGGAAAGCCCCTGGTGTGATTTTGCGTGATGAGCGTGAAGATGGTGGCTACGTCACCCCAATCGAATGTGTGGGTGAGGATGATACCTACATCTCCCGCCTGCGGATTGACTCGACTGTAGAGCATGGTCTGGCCTTTTGGTGTGTGTCGGATAATCTCCGTAAGGGGGCGGCCCTTAATGCTGTACAAATTGCCGAGAGCCTGCATGAGCAGCATTTGATTGGCAAGGACTCCCCACTTTGGAAGCCAGCTCCCCGCCCAGAAGAGCCATCGTAATTACGGGTGGGTTAATAGATGGTGCTTATCGCAATGCTGGGGTGAAATCCTCTTTCCAAAAAAGGATGTCGTCCCCATAGTGGAGGGGCTATGTCTTATTTTACTTATACCCCTCCGCGCACGCCTGTTCCCTCCGGGGGGCGGGTTGGTGTTCTTCTCGTGAATCTGGGTACGCCAGATGATACGGGTTATCGTTCCGTCCGCCGTTATCTGAAGGAGTTTCTTTCAGACCGCCGGGTGATCGAATCTCATCCCCTTATCTGGCAGCCCATCCTTAACACGCTGGTGTTGTCGCGTAGGCCCTTTGCGAGTGGGGCGAATTATGCCCGCATCTGGGATAAGGAGGAGGATGCCTCCCCTCTGCGTGTCTTTACCCGTAAGCAGGCAGAAGGCTTGGCTGAACGCCTCGCCCCGGAGGGGATTCCGGTGGCATGGGGGATGCGCTATGGCCAGCCCTCCGTAAAGCAGGCCTTGGAGGAGTTGCTGGACCAAGGGTGTGACCGCATCATCAATATCCCGCTTTATCCGCAATATTCCGCCACTACGACAGCCACAGCGAATGACCAGCTCTTTCGGGCTTTGATGCGCTTGCGGCGGCAACCTTCGGTGTTGACGGTACCGTCTTTTCCTGACCATCCACAGTTTATTGAGGCGTTAGCCGCTTCGGTGCGGCGTGTTTATGCAGGGCTATCCTTTACACCGCAACGGCTTGTGACGTCTTATCACGGCCTGCCAAAAGCCTTTGTGGAGAAGGGCGACCCGTATCAAGAGGAATGTGCCCGCACGACCAAAGCCTTGGCTGCCTCATTAGGGTTGAAGGATGAGGAGGTTCCTTTGACCTTCCAATCCCGCTTTGGGCCGATGGAATGGCTCCAACCTTATACGGCCCCTTATATCGCGGCCTTACCCAAACAAGGCATTACAAAGATTGCCGTCATCATGCCCGGCTTTATGGCGGATTGCATCGAAACGCTGGATGAAATTGGCCGGGAGGTGCGTGAGGAGTTCATGGAGGCAGGAGGAGAGGAGTTCGCCTTCATCCCCTGTTTGAATGACGCGCCAGAGGCTATCACGCTTTTGGAGCATTTAGCGCGGCAGGCGATGAAAGGCTTCCAAACCTGACACAAAAAACCCGGCTAAAAAGCCGGGTTTCTCATAAGCGATATACGCTTAGCCTTAATGGGCGGCTTGGGCATCCCCATTAGCATGCTCAGCATCGTACCATTGGGCTTTTTGCGCTTTAGCTGCGGCGGAGTTGTTTTTCTGCCACCAGCCGCTGCCATTTTGCTTGCTCTCTACAGGATGTTCCTTATCCCAAAGAGCGGCTTTCTCCGCGATGGATTTGCGGTATTTATGCCGCTGATACATCCCCACAACACAGCCGCCAACAGCCCCAGCCACAGCATGCTTATGGGCAACATGGCCCGCTACAGCCCCAGCGGCACCGTATTTGATGCAGCCGCCCGGCTCTGCCATGGCAGGAGCAGCCATGCCAATAAGCATGCTGGTAGCGAAAAGAGAGAAGATTGCGCGCTTCATCATTGAAGGCCCCTAACATTATTATTTTTTAGGAAAATGGTCGGAGTGAGAGGATTCGAACCTCCGGCCCCTGCGTCCCGAACACAGTGCTCTACCAGGCTGAGCTACACTCCGATTTGTGGGGTTATACCTACCCCGCCTCTAACAGGGGTGCAAGGGGGAGCCTCGCGGTTTTTGCAGAAAAATAAAGAAATGATTGCTCAAGCTCTTGCTAAAAGAACACCCACCCTCTCACGAAAGAGAAAGTGGGCGTCTAAAAGAGGCGCGATAGAGCTTACAGAGCTTTGGTAAGAGCAGGTAGAATCTCAAAGAGGTCCCCTACCATGCCGTAATCCGCCACTTTGAAGATGGGAGCCTCTGGGTCGATATTGATGGCAACAATCACGCGGCTATCTTTCATCCCAGCAAGATGTTGAATAGCCCCAGAGAGGCCCGTAGCGATGTAAAGCTCTGGCGCAACCACTTTACCCGTTTGGCCCACCTGCATCTCATTGGGGGCAAAGCCAGAATCCACCGCCGCGCGGGAGGCCCCAATAGCGGCCCCTAATTTATCGGCAATCGGCTCTAATAAATTATGGAAGTTAGAGGCATCTTTAAGGCCCTTACCACCAGAGATGACCACACGGGCGACCTCTAGCTCTGGGCGGTCGGACTGGCTTTGTTCCAACTTTACAAAGCGGCTTTTGCCGTCATCAGCAGGGGCGTCTAGCACCTCAAGGCTTGCATTGCCGCCGGTCTCAGCCACAGGGTCAAAACTGGAGGAGCGAATGGTCAGGATTTTGACGCTATCGCTGGATTGCACAGTGGCGAGGGCATTGCCCGCATAGATAGGCCGGATGAATGTACTCTCATCCTCAATCTTCACCACGTCAGAGATAGGTTGAACATCCAACAACCCTGCTAGACGGGGGAGGATATTCTTCCCGCTGGAGGATGATGCCGCAAGAATATGGCTGTAAGAGGGGGCCAATGTGGCTAGCAGAGCTGCCGTAGGCTCGGCGAGGGCATGGGTGAGAGCGGGAACATGCAGAACTTTGCGTACACCAGCCAATGTGCTGGCAGCTTCCGCCCCAGCGTCCCCAAGGAGCAGCGCATCAACCTCACCAAAGCGGGAGGCAGCGGCAATGGCAGAACGGGAAGCCTGACGGACCTTGCCGTTCTCGATTTCGATCAGAACAAGTGCGGTCATCAGATTACCTTCGCTTCTGTCTTGAGCTTCTGGACCAGCTCATCCACGGTTTCGACAATGATGCCCGCTGTGCGTTGGGGCGGCTCAGCGACCTTTACCACCGTGAGATGGGGTGTCAGGTCAACGCCTAAGGAGGCTGCTTCAAGCGTCTCCAGTGGTTTTTTACGCGCCTTCATAATGTTAGGCAGGGAGGCATAGCGTGGCTCATTAAGGCGGAGGTCCGCTGTGATGACCGCAGGTAGGGTGAGGGCAAGGGTCTCCGTCCCGCCATCAACTTCCCGCGTAACGGTGGCGTGGCCATCGGCAATGTCAATCTGACTGGCGAATGTCCCTTGCGGCCAGCCAAGCTTGGCTGCGAGCATCTGGCCAGTGGCGTTCATATCATCATCAATGGCTTGCTTGCCCATGGAGATAAGGCCCGGCTGCTCTTTCTCCACAACGGCTTTGAGGAGATTAGCGACCACGCGCGGCTCACAATCTACATCGGTGCTGATGAGGATGGCACGGTCTGCCCCCATGGCCATGGCGGTCCTGAGGACATCCTGAGCCACTTGCGGGCCGATGGTCACCGCGATGACCTCACTAGCATGGCCCTTCTCTCGCAGGCGGAGGGCTTCCTCCAGTGCGATTTCATCGAAGGGATTCATGGACATTTTCACGCCCTGCGTTTCGACACCACGGCCATCTGCGGCAACGCGTGGCTTGATGTTGTAATCAACAACTCGTTTGACGGGGACAAGAACCTTCATGGTCATCCTTTGTTGCTGTCGCAGCTTAAAATGAAACTGGGGCTAGGTTATCTGCTTTTATCCTAAAAGTCACATCCCAGAAGGATAATTTGGCCCGCTACCGCCTTCTGGCGTACACCAGTTAATATCTTGCCCCGGGTCCTTAATGTCGCAGCTTTTGCAATGCACGCAGTTTTGAGCATTGATAACAAGCTCCTCTGCCTCATTGGTTTCATACACACCGGCAGGGCAATAGCGGCTTTCTGGGGCGGCAAAGCGCGCAAGATTAACCTCTTTCCACGTTTGCATATCGCCTACATGTAGATGCACAGGTTGGTCATCATCATGGCTGATATTGCTGAGAAAGACGGACTCGGCCCGGGTGAAGGTTAGCTTACCATCGGCTTTGGGGTAGTCGATTTTGGGGGCTTTATCAGCAGGGAGGAGGGTGTGGTTATCAGCATGACGGTGATGCAAGGTCCAAGGGGCGCGCCCACGGAAGATCATGCTATCAATCCCGCTATAGGCAGCTCCGCCGAGCATCCCCCAATGAGAGAAAGCTGGTCGAATATTGCGTGCAGCGGAGAGTTCTTTCCATAACCGTGAGGCCTTTAGGGCACGCATGTAGGTGCTGGCCTCAGTTTGCTCAGTTTGGATGGCCTCTAGCACCGCATCTGCGGCAATCATGCCGGACCTCATAGCTGTGTGAATGCCTTTAATCTTGGGCATATTGAGGAAGCCCGCGCAATCGCCTGTCAAAACCCCACCGGGGAAGATAGGATGGGGGAGGGATTGTAATCCCCCTTCGGAGATAGCCCGCGCCCCGTACATGATGCGCCGTCCACCCTCAAAATGTTTCTTAAAGGCGGGGTGCTGCTTGGTGCGCTGCATTTCCTCAAAAGGGGAGAGCCATGGGTTGCGGTAATCTAGCGCGGTGATGAAGCCGTAAGACACCAGATTTTCCCCGAAATGATAGAGGAAGGCCCCGCCATAAGTGTGGGTATCAAGCGGCCAGCCAAAGCTATGCTGCACAAAGCCGGGGCGATGATTCTCCGCAGGAATCTCCCATACTTCCTTAATCCCTAGGCCAAAGGTCTGCGGGTCGGCATTTTTGCGGAGGTCAAAGCGGGCCATGGCTTTTTTGCTGAGCGAACCTCTGGCTCCTTCTGCCAGAATGGTTTGTTTCGCGCGGAGAATCATCCCCGGTGTGTAGTCAGGCTTTGGCTTACCTTGGCGGTTGACGCCCATATCCCCAGTGATAACGCCGCAAACTTTGCCATCCTCAATAAACAAATCTGCGCCAGAGAAGCCGGGATAGATTTCCACCCCCAGAGCCTCGGCTTGCTCCCCGAGCCAACGGCAGAATGTCCCAAGAGAGATGATGTAATTCCCCCGATTATCCATTTGCGGCATGAGGAGATGGAGAGCCGGGATGGGGATGGCGGTTTTTTTTGTCAGAAAGAGGAGCTTCTCATCTCGGACAGGTGTGTGAAGTGGGGCACCGCGCTCCGGCCAATCTGGGAAAAGCTCTGTCAACGCGCTAGGCTCTAGCACAGCACCGGAGACAATATGCGCGCCAATTTCGCTGCCTTTCTCCAACAAGCAGACTGAAAGTTCTGGCTGTTGTTGACGGAGGCGAATAGCGGCAGTGAGTCCGGCAGGCCCGCCCCCCACGATGACGACATCAAAGGCCATTTCCTCCCGCTCTATAGCGGTTGTGTTATCGCTTTGGGTCTGTGACATGAGGGGACTCCTACTGCTTACAGGGAACATAAAGAGTGGTCAGAGAAGGTATCTCACCCTTTGCGTGTAAAGGTCCAGTAAAAAGGCTGCCGCCCTTCACGGAAGGCTTTGGCCTCATAGCGTGTGGGGGACCAATCTGCGGGGCGTTCTAAGGCGGGCGGTGGGGCCTCAAAGAGCGTTTGCTGGCTCATCACTTCTGTGACCCAGTCTTGATAGACAGGGTGGTCACTTGCGACACGCCACGGCGCACCGGGTTTAAGCAGCCGAGCCATATGGCGCAGATTCTCTGGATGGATGAAACGCCGCTTCGCATGGCGGGCTTTAGGCCACGGGTCGGGAAACATGAGATAGGCGCGGTCTAAGCAGGAATCGGGCAGGCCTTTTAATAATTGGCGGCCATCTTCTGCCCAGAGGCGTAGATTATCCGGCCCTAAGGCTGTGGCTTCTTCCCCCTCTGGGATGATGCGCGAGAGGAGGGAGCAAACGCCATTATCAAACACTTCCGCTGCGATATAGCCAGCCTCTGGGTTGCGAGCGGCTTGGTCATAAGCATGCTCACCACCACCAAAGCCAATCTCTAAGAAGAGTTGAGAGACAGGCTTGCCGAAGCCTTCCAACGGGGCGGCCATATTGCGGAAATGAACACGCGGGAGGGCCTCATCGAGCAAGCGTTGCTGGCGTGGGCGGAGGGGATGGCCACGTTGGCGGCCATAGAGGCGTTCGGGCTGGGGTTTGAGGTCTTCAAGCACAATCGGGCACTAAAGTTGAGGATGATAAAAAGCCCCCACTCCCTTTTCATGCTGAACATGGAGAGGAAGCGGAGGCTGGCAGAGGGGGAGGGGCTTATGCCCCTCCCTGTAGGACTTCAGCGATTGAGCGCGCTTTTAAGCTGCTCGGCAAGGTCCGTATTTTCCCATGTGAAGTTATCTAACGCAGGGTCAGGAATACGGCCAAAATGCCCGTAAGCGGCTGTTTTGCTGTAGATAGGCCGGTTAAGACGCAGACGCTCGCGGATGCCACGGGGGGAGAGA
Organism: Bombella sp. ESL0378; assembly: GCF_009725845.1. Taxonomy (NCBI): domain Bacteria; kingdom Pseudomonadati; phylum Pseudomonadota; class Alphaproteobacteria; order Acetobacterales; family Acetobacteraceae; genus Bombella; species Bombella sp. ESL0378. The sequence continues at coordinate 91,833 of NZ_WNIF01000002.1, forward strand.
TCTACAATCTCATTGAGCAACGCGCCGAGGCGAACTTCATCCACATCTTTGCCAGAACCATCCAGGTCCACATAAACAGAGAGCGGACGGGAGACGCCAATCGCGTAGCTAAGCTGGATGGTGCAACGGTCTGCGAGGTCCGCTGCAACGACATTCTTAGCCAGATAGCGTGCGGCATAAGCAGCAGAGCGGTCCACCTTGGTCGGGTCCTTCCCGGAGAAAGCTCCGCCGCCATGAGGGGCAGCCCCGCCGTAAGTATCCACAATAATTTTGCGGCCTGTTAGCCCGGCATCGCCATCTGGCCCCCCGATGACGAAATTGCCTGTCGGGTTGACGTAGAACTCATGCTCTGGGCACATCCACCCTTCGGGCAGGACCTCCCGGACAGTCTCACGCACCATTTCGCGGATGGTGTTTTGGCGCATACCTTCTGCATGTTGGGTGGAGACCACAACAGAGGTCGCCCCAACAGGTTTGCCATCCACATAGCGCAGCGTGACTTGGCTTTTAGCATCAGGTAGTAGGCCCACGCCGCGTGCATCGCCTTGCTTACGATAATCGCGGATGCGCTCTAGGATGCTTTGGGCGTAAAAGAGCGGAGCAGGCATAAGCTCTGCTGTTTCACGTGTAGCAAAGCCGAACATAATGCCTTGGTCGCCTGCGCCTTCATCCTTATCGCCAGCACTATCAACACCGACAGCAATATCGGCAGATTGTGCGTGGAGGAGGGAGGTGATTTCAGCATGTTTCCAAGAGAAGCCCTCTTGGTCATAACCAATATCTTTGATGGCCTCGCGGGCGCGGTCGATCAATGTATCTTCGACAGCTTTAGGGCCGCGAACTTCGCCAGCAAGAATGACACGATTCGTAGTAACCAGTGTCTCACAAGCTACGCGGGCTTCTGGCTCGGCCTCAAGGTAAGCATCTAGGACGGTATCGGAGATACGGTCTGCTACTTTATCGGGATGACCTTCGGAAACGGATTCAGAAGTAAAAAGAAAATCGCCGTGATTGCGCACTCAGGGACCTCGCAGGGAATGAGTGGTGAAAAAAAGGCTGCCCCTGCCCCCCGAAAGGCACAAGCGACAGGACATGAAGAACCTAACCGCTTGGCTGAAAAACGCTCTGAGGTCAAGGGTTAGCGCGTTCTTTACATTTCAACGCGTGGGATTGGATTGTAAAGAAAGTGCGTATTTTCCGCTTGTTAGGCCATGTTGGCAGGGTAGGAAAAAAGACGCGCAACATGGCCATGAGGGGGAACAATTACGGTGTGTTGAGCACATCCTGCATGCTGTATAGCCCTGCTTTGCGGTGAGGCTGTGCTAACCAGAGGGCTGCTTTAAGCGCACCACGGGCGAAGACGCGGCGGTCTAATGCGCGGTGGGAGAGGGTAATTTCTTCATCGGTGGTGAGGAAGCGCAGCTCATGCTCGCCAATAACTTGCCCCCCGCGGAGGGAGGCAAAACCGATGGCCCCATCAGGCCGTTTACCATTTTGGTCTAACCGTTTAACCTGCTCAAACTCTGCCTCTCGTCCTGCAGCAACAGCCCGCCCAATGGCGAGAGCTGTGCCGGAGGGGGCATCTAGCTTTTGGCGATGATGTGTCTCCACAATTTCCGCATCATAATCTGGCAAGGCTGCGCCGAGTTGGCGTGCGAGGGAGAGCAACATAGTAAGCGCAGGAGAAAAATTCGCCGCTTGGAGGACAGCGATATGCTCGGCTGCTTGTTCTACAGCGTGTTGTGCTGCGGCATCTAACCCCGTTGTGCCGAGGACCCACGCACACCCTGCTTGCGTAAAGGCACGGGCGTGAGTGGGGACAAGGCTTGCATGGCTGACATCAATAATCACGTCACATTCACGCCCAAGCGCATCGGCTTCGCTGGTGATATGACGCGCAGGGTCAGCCGTGCGGGACAGCCCGCCTGCGAGATGCGGGCCTGCTTCCTCCGCACAAAGCTGCCCTAGCCGCCCGGTAATGCCCGCAATGCCGATGCGGGGAGAGAGAATGTTGCTCATGATGCTCTGCCCTTATCGCTCCCAGAACTTTTTAACACGGGCAAAGAAGCCATCATGCTCGGGGCTGCCCTTGCTATGGTCTTTGCTCTCTGCCTCGAACTCCTCAAGCAATTCGCGTTGACGTTTGGTGAGGTGGCTTGGGGTTTCTACCGTGATGCGGATATACATATCCCCCCGCGCTTTGGAGTGCAGGACGGAGAAGCCCTTCCCGCGTAGGCGGAAATTATCGCCTGTTTGCGTCCCGGCAGGGATTTTCACCATTGTTCGTCCCCCATCAATGAGCGGGACTTCAATCTCATCACCCAAGGCGGCTTGGGTCATTCGTAAGGGGACGCGGCATTGGATGGTGGCCCCATCGCGCTCGAAGATATTATGGCTATCCACTGTGACGAGGACATAAAGATCCCCCGGTTGGACACCCTCGCCCCCGGCTTCGCCTTTGCCAGCAAGGCGGATGCGTGTGCCATCTTCAATCCCGGCGGGGATATCAACCGCGACAGTCTCTTTTGCGGCTTCGGTCCCGCTGCCATGGCAGCTACGGCACGGATTGCTCACCGTTTGCCCTGCACCGTGACAGGTTGGGCAGGGTTGTTCCACCACAAAGAAGCCGCGTTGCACACGCACAGCCCCTTGCCCGTGGCACGTTTGGCAGGTTTGTTTGCTGCCGTTAGGGTCTGCCGAGCCAGAGCCTTGGCAGCTGGAGCAGGCCTTGCGGGTGGGGACTTCAATTTCCTTCCGCACGCCAGAGAAGGCCTCTGTTAGGGTGATGTCGATTTGGACTTGTATGTCCTCAGCTTGGCGTTGTTGGCGGGCGCGGCGGCCACCCATATTGAACATTTGCTCAAAAATATCGCCAAGGCCACCAGCATCAAACCCGCCGAAGCCACCGCCAAAGCCACTTGCTCCACCGCCCATACCGTTTTCGAAAGCATCATGGCCGTAACGGTCATAGGCAGCACGTTTTTGCTCGTCCTTTAGGACTTCATAAGCGGCGTTGACTTCCTTAAACTTTCTTTCCGCTTCCTCATCATCGGGGTTGCGGTCGGGATGGTAGCGCATTGCTAATTTACGATACGCTTTTTTAATCTCTGCACCGCTTGCTGTGCGGGAGACACTGAGTGTCTCGTAATAATCCATTCGTGTAGCCATAATGGTCCTCAGTCACGCAGGGGAGCGGGCACCCGGATAAGGGCGGGCCGGGTGATGGTGGTCTGTCCCTTATGCAAAAAGGCGTCACCCCCCAGTGAGTGGGGGAATTGACGCCAATCGCAGGAAGGGGAGCCCCGCAAAAAGGGCCGGGCTCCACCTTATTATAAGCGATTATTTCTTTGTTTTATCGTCAACGTCCTCAAACTCGGCATCGACAATATCTTCCTCTGGCTTGCCGCCAGCAGGCTGACCTTCTGCCTCACCAGCCCCAGCTTGGTGAGCCGCTTGCCCAACCTTCATAGCGACTTGAGTAAGATGCTCACTGGCCTTTTTAATGGCCTCAGCATCCTCACCACCAAGGGCTTCGCGAGCCTTTTTGATAGCGTCTTCTGCCTCGCTCTTATCAGCAGCAGGGACTTTATCACCAGCCTCGGAGAGGGTCTTTTCGGTCTGATGGATCATGGCCTCGGTGCTATTGCGGAGGTCCACAAGCTCACGGCGGGCCTTATCGGCAGAGGCATTTTCCTCAGCTTCTTTGACCATGCGATCAATATCGGCTTCAGAGAGACCACCATCGCCCTTAATGGAGATGTTCTGCTCCTTGCCAGTTGCCTTATCCTTGGCGGAGACATTGACGATACCGTTAGCATCAATATCGAATGTCACCTCAATTTGCGGCTGACCACGCGGGGCCGGGGCAATGCCTGTGAGGTCAAAATTGCCGAGCAGCTTGTTATCTGCGGCCATTTCGCGCTCACCTTGGAAGACCTTAATGGTTACAGCTGGCTGATTATCCTCAGCGGTGGAGAAGGTCTGGCTCTTTTTAGTCGGGATCGTCGTGTTACGGTCGATCAGACGTGTAAAGACACCGCCCAGCGTCTCAATACCGAGGGAGAGTGGGGTCACATCCAGCAGCAGCACGTCTTTGACGTCACCTTGGAGAACACCACCCTGCACAGCCGCACCGATGGCAACCACTTCATCAGGGTTCACATTGCGGGCAGGCTCTTTGCCGAAGAACTCTTTAACGCTCTCCACAACTTTGGGCATACGGGTCTGCCCACCAACGAGGATAACCTCTTTAATGTCGGCCGGTGTCAGCTCTGCATCCTTGAGGGCCTTGCGGCAAGGCTCCAGAGACCGCTTAATAAGGTCGTCAACGAGGCTCTCAAGCTTTGCACGGGTCACCTTGACGACAAGATGTTTCGGCCCAGAAGCGTCAGCGGTGATGAAGGGCAGGTTGACCTCTGTCTCCTTCGCGGAGGAAAGCTCAATCTTAGCCTTCTCGGCAGCTTCCTTCAGGCGTTGGAGAGCCATTTTATCAGTGCGGAGGTCTAACCCCTGCTCCCGTTTAAACTCATCAGCCAGATAATCGATCAGCTTATTATCGAAGTCTTCACCACCGAGGAAGGTATCACCGTTGGTGGATTTCACTTCGATCACACCATCGGAGATTTCCAGAATGGAAATATCGAATGTACCACCGCCGAGGTCATACACAGCCACATTGCCAGAATCGCCTTTCTCAAGCCCATAAGCGAGGGCAGCGGCGGTTGGCTCGTTAATGATGCGCTTAACATCTAGCCCAGCGATACGACCAGCATCGCGCGTGGCTTGGCGTTGAGCATCGTTAAAGTAAGCCGGAACGGTGATGACGGCTTCTGTCACCTTCTCACCGAGATAAGCCTCAGCGGTTTCCTTCATCTTGCCGAGCACGAAGGCGGAAATCTGGGAGGGGGCGTAGTTCTCGTCACGGGCACGCACCCACGCATCGCCATTATCGCCTTTGACGATCTCGTAAGGAACGGTCTTTTGGTCCTTAGCAACGGTGGGGTCGTCAAAACGACGGCCAATCAGACGTTTTACAGCATAAAGCGTGTTGGCAGGGTTTGTGACAGCCTGACGTTTTGCGGCCTGACCAACCAAACGCTCCCCACTATCAGTGAAGGCAACGACGGATGGGGTGGTGCGGGCACCCTCGCTGTTTTCGATAACCTTGTTCTCATTCCCCTCGCGCACAGCAACGCAGGAGTTGGTTGTCCCAAGGTCAATACCAATAATTTTACCCATGACGATTTGTCCCTTTTCAGCGGCGTCCCCCAACCCCCTCAAGGCATCGGGTGGAAACCCTATTGTGACGTTATCAGGTCGGGCTGGTAGGCAAGCCTACAGGCCCGTAGGACCGATTTGGTAAGTCTATATTGCTCTTTCAAGAGGGAAAAGCTGGAAAAGATAGCTGATTTTCCTATAAGGGACGGGCATGTTTTCTCGTTGGAGAAGCGTAGCATCTGCGTTAAGCTGAGGTAGTGTGACTATAACATGCTGTCTTTATTAGGAGTTCTCCCCTGTCTGGCCTGAAATCTTTATCTTGTAAGCTGGGTTTTGTGGCGCGGCTTTATTCCATATGCTGGTGGAAAAATGACTGTAGCAGGTGGCAGGGGCGTGTCGCATTATCGTTATGGGCATGTGTATTGCCTCTCGCACTTGGGGGGTGTTTGACGCTTGGCCCAGAGCGTATGCGGCATGACCAACTTGCTTATTCCCGCGCCCTTGGTGAGGTGCAAAAGCGGGAAATGCTGCTCAATATCGTGCGGTTGCGTTATGGGGAGCCACCGGCCTTTTTGGATACAACGCAGGTGATTGCTGGCTATAACTTCTCGCGTAGTTTTTCAGGCGGGTATTATGGTTATCCGGCATCTGCGGTAAGTAATTACCTCTTTGGGACAGGCACTATGTCTCAAGCGGAGAACCCAACTATCACTTACCAGCCTTTAACAGGGGAGCAATATGCGGAAAATATTGTTCGCCCTATTTCTCCTGTAGCGATTATGCCGCTTAGCCTTGGGGGAATGGCGATTGATACGCTCTTGCGGCTGACAGCACAATCTGTTGATGGCCTCTCGAATGTGCGGGGGGTGGGGCCTTTTGGGGGAGGGTCGGTCCGCTTTTATCTTTTATTGCATGATTTACGTCAGCTTCAATTAGCTGGGGCTATGACGGTGCGTATTGCGACAGATGATCCGTCTTCATCAAAGGGGGGTAAACAAGCAGGCCCTTCTTCAGGGACGGATAGTAATGGAAGCAAGGCGGGCAATGGCCAGCCGAACGAGCATATATATCTTGTCCTCACCAGTACGGCCGACAGTAACTTACAGGCGATTCAAGGTGAGGTGCGGCGGTTATTGCACCTTAATGCCGAGATAAATGAAGCAGAGATTGTGTATGGTCCCTACCCGAAGAAGGAAGGGCAAATCGCCATTCTTACGCGCTCAATGCTCGCTATGTTGACGCAGCTCTCTTACGAAATGGAAGTGCCAGAGAAGGATGTCCATTCTGGCCGAACATTGCCAACGATTGGCCAAGTTGGGATTGAGAGCCGCCCGGAGGTGGTGATCCATTCTGGTAAAGAAGCTCCAGAAGGCGCGTATGCTGCTGTTTTTTATAAAAAATGCTGGTATTGGATTTCCGACACGGACTTCCGGAGTAAGGAAGCTTTTACGATGGTCCAAGTCCTCAGCACACTTGCAGCAACTAGCCATAGTGGTGGTGCTGTGGTGACAATCCCAGCAGGATGACAGAACGAGGCGTGATGATGGCTCAAAAACCAGTGATTCTTCAGCTTCTACCTGCTCTTGGGATTGGAGGGTTAGAGCGTGGGGCGGTCGATATGGCCGAGGCCATTAACCAAGCGGGGGGGCGTGCCCTTGTTGCTGCCGAGCGTGGAGCGTTGGTTTCGCGCTTGCGTTATGTGGGCGGTGAGCATGTGGAGATGGCTTTTCATAAGCGGGTCTCGTTGCGGTATTTTTTTAGTCGTGTGGCGATGTTACGCAGGCTTATCCGTCAAGAGGGGGTAAGTTTGGTTCATGCGCGCTCTCGTTACCCGGCTCTTGTCGCAGCGGTGGCTTGTCGGAAGGAGAATATCCCGCTTGTGACGACATGGCATGGGGACCATCAAGCGCGTTTTTGGCTGAAGAAATGGTATAATTCTGGCCTAGTGCGTGGGCAGCGTGTGATTGCGGTGTCGGAGCATATTGGGGAGCGTTTGCGCAAAGAATATCGCGTGGGGGAGGACCGGTTGCGGGTTATTCCGCGTGGGAGTGACCCGGCTGTTTTTGCGTTGGAAGCCGTCCATGGCTCCCAGATGCATACTTTGTTGGAGCGTTGGCGCGTAGGGGATGAGAGCCGCATTATTTTGATGCCGGGGCGGCTCACGCGTTGGAAAGGGCAGGAATGTCTTATCGAGGCATTGGGGTATCTAGCAGTCCATCATCCAGAGCAAGAATGGATATGTGTTATGGTTGGGCCGGGAGAAGAAAGACCCTATGCGCAGATGTTGCAGAAATTGGCTGAAGAACGCGGTATAGCCAGCCGTTTGCGTTTTGCGGGTGTGTGTCACGATATGGCAGCAGCGTATAAATTAGCGCATATTGTCGTGGTGCCCTCTTTAAGGCCAGAGCCGTTTGGGCGTGTGCCGGTAGAAGCGCAAATGATGGGACGCTGGGTTATAGGCTCTGCCCGTGGGGGGTTGAAAGAGACTATCCATCATGGTGAGACGGGAACGCTTGTCCCTGCGGGGGATTCGCGCGCGCTTGCTATGGCCCTGCGGGAAGTGCTGGACGTGCCCCCAGAACTTATGGCAGAGCGGCAGGATGAAATACGCGCCCATGCGTTAGCGCGCTATACAAAACAACATATGCAGCAAGCCACGTTGGGTGTGTATGATGAGCTTCTATCCAGCCATTTGCAGGAGGCTTTTATACGCTTCCATCAGGAGAGGGATGTAGAGCATGAAGCCTGATAGGGCGAAAAAGATGGAGCCTGCTCCTATGACAGCGCGGCAGGAGCGTCAATTACGCGAGGCAGAGGCTTTGCGTGCCAATTTGATGCGCCGCAAGCAGCAGCAACGTGCCCGCCCTACGAGTGCCTCTAGCCGAGAGAAAGCCTAATGAATAAGCTCTCCTTACCGCTCCCATCCCGGCAAGAAATTGCATTGGGGATTATCACTATATTATGGGGGGGGACCTATTACATCATCCAGCTGGCTTTAAAGACCAGTGGGCCGATGTTCTTTATTGGGGTGCGCTTTCTCATTGCCGCATTGTTTGTGGTCTGTTTTGTAGGGCGTAAGCGCGTCTTGCAGGGGATTCCACGCTCGGAGATTTGGCGTGGTGGGATGATCGGCCTTGTGCTGGCCTTTGGGTATATTTGTCAAACAGAAGGTTTGTTGACAATTACCAGTAGTCGCTCTGCGTTTTTGACGGCTCTTTACGTTCCCCTTGTTCCCCTTCTGCAATGGATCATCTTGCGTAAGGCTCCTAATACGAGCGGAATCATTGGTATTTTCCTCGCCTTTGTTGGGTTAGTTCTTCTCGCTGAACCGTGGAAGACGGGCTTAACGATGAGCTCCGGTGACGGTTTGACCTTATTGGGGACGTTCTCTTACGCTTTTGAGATTATCTGCGTTGGTCTTTTCGCTTTAGAGACTGATAGCCGCCGTATGGCCTTTGTGCAGTTGGTTGCTGGGGCATTACTTTCTTTTGTGCTGATGCCGGTAGTTGGGGAGCATATTCCAGCCTTCAGTTGGGGCTGGATGAGCTGTGCACTCGTAATGGGTGTGGTGAGTGCGGCCACACAACTTGTGCTTAACTGGGCGCAAAAGACAGTCTCTCCCACAAAAGCAACGATTATTTATGCGAGTGAGCCAATATGGGGTGGCCTTGTAGGGTTCTTTACAGGGGATGTTTTAACGATAACGACCCTTGTCGGGGCAGGCTTTATTGTGGCGGGGGTTTTAGCCAGTGAGGTTAAGCCGCGTTGGCCGCGTTTCCGCCGCACATTGCGTGGTGGTGCGGTGCGCGATACCGCGATTGTGCAGAAAAAGCGTTATCGGCCGAGTATGTCGGATTTGACGATCCGTAATGGGTCTGACCCGCGATAGGGGATAATTTTGTCCTAGCGCGGGCAGATGATATGGTAAAAGAGGTCGGGCTGGGATTTAAGCACGATTTGAGTGACTGTAGAGGTTATTAATCATAAGGGAGAGCGGCTATGTCAATTATGCCCGACCACTGGATTCGCCGTATGGCGCAGGACCATGGCATGATAGAGCCTTTTGTTGAGGCGCAAAAACGTGAGAAGGTCATCTCCTACGGCCTGTCCTCTTATGGCTATGATGCCCGCGTGGCGGATGAGTTCCATATCTTTACAGATGTGGATAATGCCATTGTGGACCCAAAGAACTTCAGCCCGGATAGTTTTGTCACGCGCCGGGGGGATATTACAATCCCGCCTAATAGTTTTGCCCTAGCGCATACGGTGGAATATTTCCGCATCCCGCGGGATACATTGGTTGTTTGCCTTGGTAAATCGACCTATGCGCGTTGTGGGATTATCGTCAATGTCACCCCTTTAGAGCCTGAATGGGAAGGGCAAGTGACCATTGAGATAAGCAATACAACCCCTCTGCCAGCTCGTATTTACGCTAATGAGGGTATTTGCCAGTTCTTGTTCTTTAAAGGTGATAGCCCTTGTGAGGTGAGCTATGCTGATAGGGCAGGGAAATATATGCGGCAGTCTGGTGTAACACCACCGCGCTTATAAGCGGCATATTTTAGGTTAAGAGGCGAGGGGAACAAGGCTGATGGATTATTTCCTCATAGAGGGGGGGCGGCGTTTGGAAGGGCGCATCCCTGTTGGTGGTGCAAAGAACTCCGGCTTGAAGCTGATGGTAGCGTCCCTCCTCTCTGAAGGGCCTTTGATTCTCTCTAACGTGCCTGATATTGCCGATATCCGCACGATGCGGACATTATTGGGCCAGCTTGGTTATGAGGTGGCGGAGGTTGATGGCCCCGGCACGCTGAGCCTTGGGGGGGCCATTCATTCTGTAGAAGCCCCTTATGATATTGTCTCTCGTATGCGGGCTTCTATCTTGGTGTTGGGGCCTCTTTTGGCCCGTATGGGCGAGGCGCGTGTCTCTTTGCCCGGTGGTTGTGCCATTGGTACGCGCCCGGTGGATTTGCACCTCAAAGGGCTAGAGGCTTTAGGGGCGGAGATTCAGTTAGAGGCAGGCTATATCCATGCGCGTGCCCCGCAGGGTTTGCAGGGGGGGCGTGTGGTATTACCGTTCCCCAGTGTGGGGGCGACAGAGAATATCATGATGGCCGCTACCCTAGCGCGTGGGACGACAGAGCTTGTTAATGCCGCGCGGGAGCCGGAGATTTTAGACCTCGCTAAGTGTTTGAACGCCATGGGGGCCCGCATTACCGGGGCACATTCTGGCACCATCACGATAGAAGGGGTGGAGCGGCTGCATGGCGCGCATTATGCGGTGATGCCAGACCGGATTGAATGTGGGACATATGCTTGTGCGGTCGGGATGACTGGCGGGGATGTCCTGCTAGAGGGTGGTCGTATGGCCGACCAAGAGGCGGTAGTCCATGCGCTACAGCAGGCTGGTGTTGAGGTTACGCAGGAGGCTGAGGGGCTGAGGGTGCGCAGCCAAGGCCGTTTGCGCGGGTTAGATTTAACGACCGAGCCTTATCCCGGCTTCCCGACAGATATGCAGGCGCAGTTCATGGCGATGCTCTCTGTAGCGGAGGGGGCCTCTATGATCACTGAGACGATTTTTGAGAATCGCTTCATGCATGTGCCAGAGCTGAATCGTATGGGGGCGAATATTACGATCCAAGGGCGTGCTGCGGTGATTCGTGGGGTGGAGCATCTTTCTGGCGCACGGGTGATGGCGACTGATTTGCGGGCCTCTTTCTCCCTCATTCTGGCTGGGTTGGTGGCAGAGGGCGAAACGGAGCTTAGCCGCGTTTATCATCTTGATCGCGGTTATGAGCATGTGGAGAAAAAGCTCTCTGCCTGTGGGGCGAAAATTAAGCGCGTGAAGGCTCCTGCAAAAGCTGGATGACGCTTGGTACATCCTCCACAACCTCATAGAGGCTTGAGGCAGTAGCATCGGCGAATCCTTGCTCCAAGGTTGTACGAAGCATAGCGATGAGCGCATCTGCCCAGCCATGAGCGTTGAGGATGATGATGGGTCGCTGGCTTAGTCCAAGCTGGCGATTGACGAGGACTTCGGAAAACTCATCAAACGTACCAAAGCCGCCGGGCAGGACGATATAAGCATCAGCAATTTCAAAGAGCTTGGCTTTGCGTGTAGGCATGTCCTCTGTCACGTCGAGGTCCGTTACGCCTTCGTGGAGGATTTCTCGTGCTTCTAAAAAGCGGGGGATAATCCCTTTAACGCGCCCGCCTGCTTGTAATGTTGCATCAGCAACGGCCCCCATTAATCCAGCTTTGCCGCCCCCATAAACAAGGGTGATGCCTGCTTGGGCTAGGGCCGTGCCAAGGGCGCGGGCTGTGTGCATATAGGCGGGGTCATGACCAAGGCGAGAGCCACAAAAGACAGAGCAGAATTGAATGGCCATAAAAGATGTGTCTCCTTCGCATAAAAAATGCCGGGTGCAAGAACCCGGCATTTAGCATGGGATAAATCCCATAAAGTCGTAGCGGTGAGACTACGCCCTTGCTGTAAGGCCCTGCCTTATTGGGTATTTTTAGGAATACCACACCCGGGGATACGGGAGAAAGCAGCACTAAAGGCGATACCGCTAACGCAGAGTACACCAGCTACGGCGAACATAACGCCCCAGCCCATATGGTCGCGCAAACCACCCATGAACCAGCTGGAAATCACAATGGTGACATCCGTGAAGATGGAGTAAGCGGCGATGAGAATCCCATGGAACTCTGGCCCATCGGTCTTGACGGCCATTGTACCCATAGCAGGGAAGAGGAGGGAGAAGCCTGCACCGGTTAGGGCAGCACCGATTAACCCGCCTGTATTGTTATGGACTAAGCAGAACACGGCCATAGCGATAGCTTCTGTCACGAGGGACATGTAGGCAATCGGCACACCGCCATGTTTGTCGATTTGGCCAGAGACGAAAATCCGCATGAAGATAAAGCATGCTGCGAAAACGCCAAAGGCAATGCCAAGGCCTGTCCAGTGATTCTCGGTATAATACAGGGCGAGGAAGCTGTTCACCGTCCCGAAGCCGACAGAGCCAGCAGCCAGAGCGGCACCATAAGGCAGCACCTTCTTCACTGCGAGACCGAAGGACATAGGCTTACCCTTGCTCGGCAGGGGCTTAATGGCCTTATAGAAGGTCAAGATGATGAACCCGCAAATGCCCAATGTTGCGGCAAAGATACCAACAGGCAGAAGCTTGATGGTCGGCAGCAAGCCGCTGAGCCATTGCCCAACTGTCACACCAACAGCGATACCACCGTAGGAGGTCACGCCGTTCCAAGAAATAGCAACGGAGGAGTGAGCTGGCCCAACGCGGCGGAGGTTCCATGTCGTTACAGAGGTAGACGTGCAGCTCTCTGACCAACCGATGAAGAGACGGCTGATAAGAGCAACAGTCAACGCCACATAACGAGATGTGTCATTCATACCCATCAGATGGGATGTAGGAATGAGCGCGGCAAGGCACATCAATAAGCCGGAGATGGTGCAGAGAATCAGACCCCATCTTAGGACGGCTTTAGGGCCGAAGATGTCGATGCGGCGACCAACAATCATACGGCCCATGGCTGTGCCGATATATTGTAGGGAGATGGTACTGGCTGCAATAGCCGTACTAAAACCGAGCGTATTATGTACGAACTGAGCACCAATAATAGCGTTGGGCAGCCCGATGACGAAATATACAAGGAGGTTAAAGAAAACAACGGGCATCACACGCATAGTCGGTGAGCACGTATAGGTTGCGTCTTCGTCAGACATGAACGTCCCCTTTGCAGTTTTTGCAGCCATGCCCACCGATAGCTAATATAGGCATAACTTTGCTTAGGTCTTGACCATAGGTGAGAAAACCCTTTCCGTCACGGGGCAAAGTTTGCTTTGCTGATATAGTTATGAATGGCAGCCATGCAGCAAGTAGGTGGGTTGTTTTGTGTGAGGATTCTTTGGGTTATGGCTCTGCCATCTACAGGAAGGAGTGTTGATGATGACTGATGATGCCATCAGGAAAGCTCGTGAGGAGGCGGGATACCGTATTCTTTCCTCAGAGCTTGTTTATAAAAATCCGTGGACGGCTGTGCGGGAGGATAAAATCATCCATCCCGGTGGGAAAGAAGGTCTTTACGGTATTGTAGAGCGTGGGCCTTTTGCGGTGATTATGCCTGTGCATGCGGATGGGCGGGTTACTCTTGTACAGCAATTCCGTTATCCCGTGGGCAAGCGGCTTTGGGAGTTCCCGATGGGGATGTGGGAGACACGGCCCGATGCGGAGGCAGAGGCCCTCGCTTTAGGGGAATTGCGGGAGGAGACGGGCCTGCGTGCGGGGGAGTTGATTCATGCTGGCACGCTCTATCAAGGGGCGGGTTATTCTACGCAAGAGGGGCATGTTTTCTTAGCGCGTAATCTCATTCGAGGTGCGGCAGAGCGGGAAGCAAGCGAGGCTGATATGGTCGTACGTGATGTAAGCTTTGCGGAGTTTGAGCGTATGATTGTTGAGGGCGAGATTACGTGTATGGTTACCTTAGCAGCTTTTGCACAAATTCGCGCACGAGGCTTAATCTGATAGGCCAACGCTATATACCGCAGGAGCATGAGGGGCAGCGTCCTTCCCGTAGAAGGTCTCTCATGTCGGTGATGGGTTTTGCCCTCTTTTTATTAGTTGGGCCACTGCTGTTATGGCATGTGCCTTTCATTCAACGAGGTGTGTGCGTCTTGCAGAGTTGGGCGGAGCGGCCCTATGCGGTAGCGTGGCTTTTACCGGCGACAATAGCGTATTGTGCTTTGGGTTTCCCCCGTCAGGTGCTTTGTTTTGTTCTTGGGGCGAGTCTTGGTGTTAAGCTCGGCTTGGTAGAGGCGAGCCTCGCTTATGGGGGCGGGGCGTTTTTGGGCTATAGCGGGGGTTGGCTGTGGCAACGATGGCACCCTGTACAAAAAGCCGCTATGCCGTGGTTTATTAAAGCGGGGATGGCAGCTCCTTTTCGTGCGGTATTATGCGCACGTCTATTGCCAGTGGGGTCGGCTTTGCTGGTCTCGGTCTCATCAGGGATGATGAGGCTTGCTGTTGGGCGGTTTGTGCTAGCGACAATGCTCGGTGGGGTGCCACAAAATCTTGTTTTTCTCCTCGCTGGGCATGGTGTAGAAATAGGACACGGGGGGGCCTTGATTATGGCGATAATCTTGGCACTATCCTCTGCTGGATTAGCAGGCTGGGTGTTACGCGGCTTCCATCAGGATAGACAGAAGGCAGAATAACGCATTATGGCGATGTCACAACGCAGTGTTTTTAAGCAAGCCGTGCTTACAAAGCCCTTGGTAAGAGGTGGGCATTTGCCCATGTGGGTGCCTTTAATATTAGGGACACTCACCGCTGTAGGCCCTGTCTCGACTGATATTTATCTGCCCGCTTTGCCAGAGATGGAGCGTCAGTTAGGCTCTGCTGCTGGGACGGGGAGCTTGACTATGGCTGCCTGGGTGGCGGGCTTAGCGATTGGGCAGATTCTCGTAGGGCCGATGACAGACCGTTTTGGCCGGCGTCGTCCGCTTTTAGTGGGGACGTTATTTTATGCCATAGCCGCTGCGGGTTGCGCACTTGCAACCTCTATGCCGATGTTGTGCTTCTTTCGTGCTTTTGCGGCCTTGATGGGGGCGGCAAGCCTCGTGGTACCCAATGCCTGCGTGCGCGACCTGACCATTGGTGATGCCACGGCGAAGTTGATGTCTCGGTTGATTCTCATCCAAGGTGTGGTGCCGATTTTGGCCCCCGCTCTTGGTGGCTTTGCGCTACAATTTATCAGCTGGCGCGATATTTTCTGGGCGACATCATTATATGGGGTTGTGGGGTTAGTGATTGTTTTTCTCTTTCTGCCAGAAACTTTGGCCGGGGAGGACCGTCACCCTATCAGGTTATGGCCTGTTATTGTCCGCTACGGGCAAACCTTGCAGGATAGGAATTATCGCTTCAATGCTCTGATTTGGATGATACAGGGCTTTGTTATCTTCACGTATCTTACTGCCGCCCCTTTCTTATTTGAGAGCGTGTATGCCTTCACGCCCTTCCAATATGGGATGCTCTTTGGGGTGATGGCATTATGTATGATTGCCTCATCGCAGATTAATGCGTGGTTGTTGAATTATTATCATAGCCGGACCCTGTTAAAAGCTGGCTTGACCATCAGCATGATAGGGTCGGTGATTTTGTTAGCGATTGCTGTGTGGTCTGCGATAGATGTGGACGCAGCGGGGCATCTTAAACATCTTTATCTATGGCCATTATTTGGGGCGATGGTGTGTGCTTTAGGCTCCGGCGGTTGCATCGGGCCGAATGCTATGGCCGGGGCTTTATTGACGCAGGGCCGTAATGCGGGTGTTGCCACAGCTTTGGCTGGGACAGGGCAATATCTCTTTGGGATTGCAGCGAGTGTGATGGTCTCTTGGTTGCCTGTAGGTACGGCTATTCCCATGGGGATTATGCTGTTTGTGGCTTATATCTTCATGCTGTTATCAGCTCGTTTTGCTCCTTAATGGGATGGGGCGGCATATGCCCCTTCCCCCTCGCTAAGAGAAGGGCCTATAAGGGGCCTTTGTTTATTCTGACCCTATTTATGAGGGAAGTGCGCTCATGTCCTTTAAAGACCCTGCCCCATTGGAGCTGAAACGCTATATCCGTGAGGTTCCAGATTTCCCTAAGCCAGGGATTCTTTTCTACGATATTTCGACCTTGATTCGGAATCCAGAAGCATGGCAGGTGGCGACAGGGCGGCTAGCGCAGGCTGTCTCTCGCTTTCAGCCGGACCTTTTGGCAGGGATTGAGAGCCGCGGCTTCCTTACCGCTGCCCCGCTCGCAACGCGGCTTGGATGTGGCTTTACGATGTTGCGCAAGCCGGGCAAGCTACCGGGTAAGACAATCTCTCATAAATATAGCCTCGAATATGGCGAGGATGAGCTGCATATTCAGGCCGATGCGGTCACACCCGGTCAACGTGTTGTCGTGTTAGATGACCTCCTTGCAACAGGTGGAACACTTGCTGCCTCGATCGACCTTTTACGCAAGGCCGGGGCGGAGGTTGTGGGGGCATCAGTCATGATAGAGCTTCTAGCTCTTGGGGGGCGTAAGAAAATTGACGTGCCGGTGACGTCCCTGCTGACCTACGAGGATTAAGCGTTATCTCCCGTATGCAGCGTGGTGTGATGTCAGAGCCTTTACCGGTAACAGAGATTTTGCCCGCGCTGCATGAGGCCTTGCTCGCGGGGCCGAATCTCGTTCTCGTAGCTCCACCGGGTGCGGGTAAGACGACAACCGTCCCTCCCTTTTTGTTAGAGCGTGCCCCTGCATGGTTGGGGGCGGGGCGTATTTTGTTGGTCGAGCCACGGCGTGTAGCGGTGCGGGCTGCGGCGCAGCGTATGGCCGCTTTGCGAGGGGAAGCCCCCGGTGGGGTGATTGGGTATCGTACCCGGCTGGAGAGTGCGGTTTCTGTCCAAACGCGTATTGAGGTTGTAACAGAAGGGCTATTGGTCCGCCGCCTTGTGGCAGACCCACTTTTAGAAGGCGTGGCTGCTGTTATTTTCGATGAGGTGCATGAGCGTTCCCTCGATGGAGATACGGCTTTAGGGTTCTGCCGCGATGTGCAGCAGAACTTTCGGCCGGATTTACGCCTCATAGCGATGTCTGCCACCTTAGAGGCTAGCCTTTTTACAACCGCTTTGCAGGCTCCATTGCTTGAGAGTGATGGGCGGCACTACCCTGTAGAAATTCGCCATAGGCGGGATATAGGCCATCTGCGGGATTTACCAGAGGCATGCGCGCACGCCGTGGCGCAAGCATGGCAGGAGGAAGAGGGCTCTATTCTAGCTTTCTTACCCGGTATCGGGGAGATACGCCGCACAGAGGCTTTTTTGCAGCGTCTTTTGGGCGAGCAAGCTCCACTTTATCCTCTTTATGGGGAACAATCGGTTGAGGACCAAGCCCGTGCGTTAGACCCCACCTCAGGACGGCGGATTGTATTGGCAACTTCCATTGCAGAAACCTCCGTTACCGTACCGGGGGTGCGTGTGGTGGTAGATGGTGGGTGGCGGCGTTTGCCACAGCGTGATGCCAGTACGGGCTTACCGCGGTTGCACACACGCCGCATCTCCCGCGCTACGGCGGAGCAACGGGCAGGGCGCGCAGGGCGGCAAGCCCCCGGTGTGGCTATTCGTTTATGGTCGGAGATGACACAGCGCAGTTTGATTGTGCAGGACATCCCCGCCATTTTAGAGGCTGATTTATGTGATTTTGCCCTCCTGACAGCGGCATGGCAGCAAGCGATGGGGACAGAGCCAAAGGCTCTACCGTTGCTCGATCCTGCCCCTGCTGGTGGCCTTGCAGCGGCACAAGCATTGCTACATGAGTTAGGGGCGTTGGATAAAGAGGGAGTGTTAACCCCTCTTGGGCAGAGGATGATTAATTTTGGCACGCATCCTCGTTTAGCTGCCTTGCTGTGCGCTGCGCGTACGGTGGAGGAGCAAGCAGTAGCAGCGTGTTTAGCTGCTTTGTTGGAGGAACGTGACCCCTTGAGAGGGCGCGAGGGTATGGGGGAGGCCCTCTCGGCAGATATTCGGCTGCGTTTGAGGCTCTTTACCCATGATGATGGGCGTGTGCCGCGCCCTGTGATGCGTAGGCTCCAACAAGCGGCGGAGCGTTTTTGGCAGCGTGGTGGGCAAAAGGGCGGCCGTCGCCAATTAGCAGAATATGTGACGGCAGGTATGCAGGGCTATGGCGTGGGGCGTTTGATCGCGGCGGGTTTCCCTGATCGTCTCGCACAGCGGACCCATGCGGAAGGACGTTATCGCCTTGCAGGGGGTGGGAGTGCGCGGCTCAATGCGGCGGACCCTTTAGTGAAGGAGGAGCTTTTAGCGGGGGCGGCCTTTCATAGTGGTAAGGGTACGAGCATGACCCTTGCTGCCCCCGTGACAATGGATGAGCTGCCTGATTCCGTTAAAGCCTGTATGCAGGAGCAGCGGGAGCCTGCTCTTGATGGTACTTCGGGCAAGGTAATTGTACGTCAGAGAGTACGGTTGGGGGCTCTTATCCTAAGGGATAAAAATGTACCCCCATTGCCAGAGGATATTACCACGGCCTTGCTTGCCAAAGTGCAGGCAGACCTTCCTCGTTATGTGGAATGGTCCGATACAGCGCGGCAGATGCAAGCGCGCGTCGCCCTTGCGCGGAGACATTACGCGCCTCATTTACCGGATATAAGCGATGATGCGTTAGTGCAGTCTATGGAATGGCTAGAGCCGTGGCTTGCGGGGATGGATCGCCTCGCTCAGCTTAAAGAGTTGGATATGACGGCTATTCTGACGAGCTTATTATCTTATGAGGACCAACAAGAGCTTGCGCGCCAGCTTCCTACTCATGTGGCATTAAAGGGGGGACGTAGGCGGATTGATTATACAACGGTCATTCCCTCTCTTGCAGCGCGTGCGCAGGATTTTTACGGGATAATGTCGCTGCCAAAATTGGCAGGCGGTAAGGTGCCCTTACAAGCGACTTTGCTCTCCCCGGCAGGGCGTCCGCAGGCTGTTACAGCGGATTTAGCGCAGTTTTGGAAGGCGGGTTGGTTGGATATGCGGCGGGATATGCGTGGGCGGTATCCTAAACATCATTGGCCAGAAAACCCCGCTGATGAGACGTCCTAAGAGGCGGTATAGAGGGGCTGCCTGTAGGATTGTGTGAGGGAGTGTGATAGGGGGTATAGGGAGTCGTTTGGCCGTGTTATGGCTGTTATGGAAGGGGATGGGGTATTCATGCAGCCGGTAATAAGGCATGTGGTCTGGTCTGTTTTAGTCCCAGCGGCTGTTGGGAGTGTGGCGGCGATGGGCATATGCCTATGGTGGGTCCCCGGTGGGGAGAAAGTCCCTACGCCCATCCGTAATACGCGGCTTTATCAAGCTGTGCATCACCCGCCTGTGCCGGTATCGTCCCCTTTAGTGTTGCCCTCGGCCCCTGTTCCTGCTGCGCCGTCTTTGCCTGTTAGTTCAGCTCACGACCCTATAGCTACGCGGGAGGCATTAAATTTGCCGAGCTTTGCACCATTGGTGCATCAGGTGATTCCGGCTGTGGTGAATATTTCCGTCTCTCGTGGCTCTCCCCCAACAGATGATGAGCCTTCTACACAGCCTAAAACACCAGCAGCGCGGAAGGTTGTTCCTATCCCGGCCCCTCATCGGCGGCATCGGAGGCAGAAACACCATACCGTACGGCCTGCTGATGATGATTTAACCGGCGCAGGGTCCGGTTTTGTCGTGGATGCCTCGGGCATTATCGTGACGAACCGGCATGTGATAGGCCATGCCTCGCGGATTATGGTCTCGCTCTCTGATGGGCGGTCGCTTAAAGCGCGGAGTTTGGGGGAGGACCCCATGACTGATATCGCTGTTATCAAGGTCGATAGCCCGACCCCGCTCCCCTCTGTGACATGGGGGGATAGCCGGCAGGTAGAGATTGGCGATTGGATTTTGGTTGCTGGGAATCCTTTTGGTTTTGGCTCCTCCGTTACGGCGGGGATTGTTTCCGCTGTAGGGCGGGATTTAGGCAGTGGTGCGCTGGATGATTTCATGCAGCTTGATGCTCCCATTAACCCCGGTAATTCCGGCGGACCAGCCTTTAATCTTCAAGGGCAGGTTGTGGCGATGAATGCGGCGATCGCCTCGCCGAGTGATGGCTCGGTGGGGATTGGCTTTGGCATCCCCTCAGAGATTGTAGCCCCGGTTGTGGAATCGATTCGTAAGACTGGTCATGTGGAGCATGGCTGGCTTGGGGTCACATTGAATGACGCAAGCGCGCCTATGTGGGTGGAGGATGTGGACCCACACGGGGCGGCTTGGCAGGGCGGTTTGCGGAAAAAAGACGCCATCCTCGCTATTGGCGATGTGCCTGTGCATGATGCACGGACAGTATTACGCAGTGTCGCAGCAGCACATCCGGGAACCGTCTTTAACTTTACCATCCGCCGGGAGGGGAAGGAGATGACCCTCCCCGTGACGCTTGGCAAACGCCCCGTAGCAGATTTTTAAAAGGGGGCGCGTTTATGCGCCCTCTTTTCCTCTCAAGGAGTAGGAGAGGTTTTCTCCAGCTTATCAGCCAACAAGGCTTGAGCATGGATGGTAACACGGATTGTTTGTACCTCTGCCGTGCTGCTAGGGGGTGTAGCGGCACTGCGCATCTCGGCCATCATGAGCATGGGGGGGCGAGGCTCAAGCGGATTTATGGGGCCTTGTCCCCCAATATGGACGCGCTCTAGCCGGACTAAGGAGAGACCAAGGGCAGTGGCATCATTCTCTGCCTGTTGGCGGAGTTTTTTAAGCGCACCAAGGCGGGCTTGTTGCTCCAGCGTTTCACGCAGTTGGGGGTTGAGGGTCCATTGCATGCTCTCAATGCTCAGACCAAGCTGTTGGAGCTTCTCCGTCATAGCGAGGAGTTGCTCACGGTCTTGGCTGCTTAATGTCAGGCTTTGTTGGGCAACCCAGCTATGTTTGTTATGGGGGCCGTATTCCTCCCCAACCATATAGTTATCAGCCGTGCTTTTAATAGCGGATTGACCATTAAGGAGCTTCATTGCCGCATTAACGCGTTGATTGAGCTGCTGCTGCGCGTTGCTAGGGGTGGCACTTTCAGCCTTAGCAGAGAGATGAATCATGAGCGTATCGGCTGTTGCTTGTGTTTCATCAGAGACAGTAAAGCTGAGTTCTGTACCGTGAGGATAAGCCATAGGCGGGGGTGGCGGCATTTGGCGGGAGGGAAGCACGGTCTCTCCCTCAGGCGCGGCGGAGGCAACGGAGAGAGGGGTTACCAACAGAGAGCCCGCGGCGAATGTCGCTAGGCTCAATGCGGTAAGGGGGTGACGTAGGCTCATTGATGAGGTCCTTCTTCCTGATTTTTGAGGAGAACAAGCGCGCGCCGCAAACGGCCTATCCCTGCGCGAATGTGATTTTGTTGGCAGAGCTCCCGGCCTTCTTCCAACAAATGTTGGGCATCATCCATGGCACCAACAGGTACATTATGGGGGGTACGTATTTTCTCAGCTAAATGCTCGCTCAGCTGGGCGCAATAATCAGGGCTATCACTGGTGATGACAAGGTCTTGAGGGGGAGGGGTTGCCTCACTACCCGGCAAGAGAGAGGCCCATGCAACCTCTGGCCATATTGTCAGCGGAGCCAAAAGAATCAGAGCTGTGAGAAAGCATAAAGTGCGCATGATCATGACGCTATCACAGAAAATAGGCGGTTAAGATGGGCAAGGTATGAAACTTTCGTAAGACGTAGCGGTAGGGTCATAAAGGGACTACCGTTTTTGTACGGTCTGTTTCTTGCTGGATGAGTGGCAGAGAGAGCGTGACCTGTAACCCCGGATCCATCCGCGTGAGGGTGAGACGACCATGATGTAAGCTCGTCACCGCTTGGACGAGAGAAAGCCCAAGGCCAGAGCCGGGTGTATGGCGGGCACTCTCTGCGCGGAAGAAGCGTTCATGCGCGCGGAGAATATCAGCTTCATTCATCCCCGGCCCTTGGTCTTGTACGCTAATTTCTATCCCAGTGGGGGCTGTGTGCGCTGTATGACCACGCGGTGTAATAGCTGTAACAGGGTGGGCTGTAAGGGAGAGTGCGCTATGAGGAGGGGAAAACTTAATCGCGTTATCTAATAGATTCGCTAAAGCTTGTTGGAGCATCCGTTCATCTCCATAAAGAAGGGGAAGCGGGCTGATATCCATATGGAGGCTTAATCCTGCCTCTTCAGCAGAGGCTTCATATAATTCCGCTATATTGGTGAGGAGTTGGTTAAGGTCCACCATAGTAAAGGCGGAGCGGCGTGCCCCGGCCTCAATCTGGGCAATGCGGAGGAGGGCTTCAAAGATACCGGTAATATGGTCGAGGTCTCCAATCGCTTTTTCCGCCGCTAGGCGTAACTCATCAGGTGAGGAGGCGGAAAAGAGGGCTTCTTCCAGTTGGTTACGGGCGCGAGTGATGGGGGTGCGGAGGTCATGAGCAATGGCGTTGGAGACTTGGCGCACCCCTTCCATCAACCGGTTGATTCGGTCCAGCATGGTGTTGACCGTCTCAGCAACAAGGTCCGTCTCGCTCCCTGTGAGGGCGATGCGGTGGTTAAGGTCCCCACTCGCCACAGCGGAGGCCGTGCGAGCGATGGAGCCAACAATACGGCGGAAGAGATTGCGCACCACTAAAGCCCCGCCAATAGCGAGGAGGGCAATCATTACAGCACACCAAATCAGGGTACGGGTGATGACCGTACTGAGGAGGGCGCGGCCCCTGATGTCATGCCCGACAATGAGCTTAAAGCCGTGGGTGAGGTGGTAGGCCTTAAATTGCGCGGGGGTGGAGAAGGTATAACGGCGGATGGTAAGCTCGTAAAAATGATCCATCTTTGTGATGGCAACGGGCCAGCCGGGTAAATTGCCCGCTAAACGTCGCCCGTGGCGGTCGATGAGCAAATAGAGGGCATCATCATCAATATTCTGTTCTAAACGGTCCGTAATGGCACTGCTCAGGGCAGGGGGGCCGCCATAGTTCCACCGCTGTGTGAGCTCCTGTGCATCGGTCTCTATAAAGGCACGGACATGCTGGGTGAGGAGGTTGGTACTACTCCACCAGATGAAGGATAAGAACAGCGTGGCTGAGATAAGAAATAACACGCCATAGCCAAGGGCGAAGTTAATCCCAGCGGAGCGGATCGGCCAATGCCATCGCCCCATTTTGTTGGCATCCCCCCGCCGCCATTGGAGCCAACGGCGCGGGGCTTTCTTATCCTTCTTCATAAAGTAGCTAACCTCTTATTCGCGCTAACTTTGTGTCGGGCGGAGGATATAGCCTGCATTGCGGACTGTATGGATGATAGCGGTCTGAAAAGGTTTATCAACCTTCTGCCGCAGACGGGAGACATGGACATCAATCACGTTGGTCTGCGGGTCAAAATGATAATCCCAGACTTTCTCAAGCAGCATGGTACGGGTCACAACCTGTCCGGCATTGCGGACGAGGAACTCTAGGAGGCGGAACTCACGCGGTTGGAGGTCAATCTTTTGGCCTCCACGCCGTACCTCGCGGGAGAGGAGGTCTAATGTGAGGTCGCCTACAGTGAGGGTTGTCTCTGGGGCGGTTTCATTATGCCCACGGCGGCCGAGAGCCTCCACACGGGCGAGAAGCTCGGAGAAGGCAAAAGGCTTTGTGACGTAATCATCCCCACCGGCACGCAACCCATCGACTCGATCATCTACATCAGAGAGGGCAGAGAGCAAGAGCACAGGGGTATTGTTCTTCTGGCTGCGAAGGGTCTCAAGAATATGCAAGCCATCAACCCCACCGGGGAGCATCCGGTCTAAGATGATGATGTCGTATTTTTCTCCCACAGCGAGATAGAGCCCATCTTTGCCATTATCGGCATGGTCTACATCATGCCCTGCTTCTTTAAGGCCTTTAAGGACAAAGGAGCGAACGGTGGGATCATCCTCAACCAGTAAGATATGCATTGGTCCTGCCTGTTTCGTCTAGTCTGCTC
The DNA here is from genome assembly GCF_009725845.1 of Bombella sp. ESL0378. NCBI lineage: Bacteria > Pseudomonadati > Pseudomonadota > Alphaproteobacteria > Acetobacterales > Acetobacteraceae > Bombella > Bombella sp. ESL0378. The sequence goes on from NZ_WNIF01000002.1 coordinate 115,586, forward strand.
TATTAGAGCGTTTGTGCGCCTAGGATAGCGGTAAGCTGGGGGAAAAGGGAAGGTCACTCATAGAGGGCTTTCTTGCCTCATATTACGGGCATGTTAGGATGCTGGAGACACTGTGATTGTAAGGAGAGGGGAATAGCCATGCAATATAGACCCTTAGGGCGAACTGGCCTTAAAGTAAGTGAACTATGCTTAGGAACCATGACCTTTGGACAACAAAATACCGAGGCAGAAGGTCATGCCCAGCTCGATATGGCCCTCGAACATGGCGTAAATTTCATCGACACGGCGGAATTATATTCCATCCCTCCGCGTGCAGAGACGCAAGGCTCGACCGAGCGCATTGTGGGGAGTTGGCTAAAGGCACGCGGTAATCGTGATAAAATTATCCTAGCCAGTAAGGTGGTTGGGCGTAGCCAGAATGAGTGGTTCCGCCCCGATGGGGAGAAACCACGTCTGACACCGGGGCAGATTCGATATGCGATCGAGCAATCGCTCAAGCGGTTAAATACGGATTATTTGGACCTTTATCAGCTCCATTGGCCAGACCGTAAGATTAACATCTTTGGTGAGGGAGGGACGACCTTCCAAACCCTCTCTGATGCTGATGAAGTGCCGATTGCTGAGACATTAGGCGCATTGGGGGAGTTGGTGAAGGAAGGCAAGGTCCGTCATGTAGGTTTATCTAACGAGACCGCATGGGGTGTGGCGGAGTTTTTGCGTGTTTCACGCGAGGAAAAACAGCCGCGTATTGCCTCTATCCAAAACGCCTATAATCTGTTGAACCGCACTTATGAGATTGGCCTTGCCGAGATGGGCTTGCGGGAGGATGTCGGCTTATTGGCTTATTCTCCACTCGCGCAGGGTTATTTAACGGGCAAATATCTGGATGGTGCCCGCCCACCGGGGGCGCGGACAACCCTCTTTGAGCGGGGGCAGCGTTACGAAAAACCGGGCGTTGATGATGCGATTCGTGCTTATCAGGCCCTTGCGAAAGAGAGCGGGTTAGACCTCGCCCAAATGGCGATTGCGTTTGTAACCACCCGTCCCTTTGTGGCCTCTAACATCATCGGGGCAACTAATTTGCAGCAGCTTGAGACGGCTCTAACATCCGTCAATCTTACCATTACGCCGGAGCTGGAGGAGAAGATTAACGCCATCCATCAGCTAAACGCCAACCCTGCCCCTTAAGGGGAAGTATATAAAGTAACGGTAGAGCCGGAGCATCATTATGTTCCGGCTCGTCTTTTAGGGGGCATCCTTTTTTAAGACGCGCCACAGGGCAAGCAAAATCCCACTTAGTAGTGCGAGATAAAGCAGCACAGCCGTGCCGATAAAATGGCGGGTGCGTTTATGGCTATCATCAGCCCATTGGAGAAAGGCTGTGACATCGCTGGCCATTTGGGGGATGGTCGCTTTTGTCCCATCGGGGAAGTTGATAGCCCCCTCTTGCAAAGGCGGCCGCATTTTGAACTTGTGATGATGCGTGAGTGCCGTGGGGTTGTAATAAGTATGTGGGGCGAGTGTAACGCCGGGGGGAGCAGGGCGATAATCTGCAAGCATGTGGCGGATATAATCCGGCCCACCGCGTATTGTGCGGACAATATGGGAGAGGTCTGGCGGGTAGTCTCCCCCATTATTCGCTTTGCCCACAGCGACACTAGGATAAGGGGAGGCAATGGGGCTTTCTAACCCTGTATGGCGTTGTTGTGCCCAATGCTGCAAGGCGGCAACATCTAGTTGTAACGCAATCATATCCCCATAATGGGCATGGTCCATACTATGGCAGGAGCTACATATTTGCTGGAAGATAAGCAACCCGCGTTCTTCCGGCTTCATAATGGGGGGCGGAGTAGGGGATGCCGCCGTGATAGGGGCGGCGAGAGCAGGGCTAGAGGCCCCGCTGATGAGGGTGAATAGAGCAAAAGGAGCCCATAACAGACGGTGTGGCATCATGACTGTACATCCTTTTGTGAGGATTGTGCGGCTTTGCGCTCTTGCCATGCGGTGAAGGGAAGTAGAACGAGAAACACGAGGAACCATACCAGCAATGCGCCTCGGCTTATCCATGCCCATAAGGGGGTAGCTGGTTGTAGCCCTGCTACGATGAGGGTGAGGAAGGCGAGGAAGAAAAGCCCCATCCCGATGCGGATAAAAGGCCGATAGGTCGCATTATGGCGGGGGGAGATATCCAACCAAGGGAGAGCAAAAAGGACGAGTAAGCTAGAGGCCGCTATGATAAGCCCCCCAAGGCGGGAGGGAATAGCGCGCAGCATGGCAAACCACGGGGCAAGATACCATTCTGGCGTAATATCAGCAGGGGTTTTGAGGGGATTGGCAGGGGTAATGTTATCAATCTTGCTTAATAAACCGGGGAGGAAGAAGATTAACCCCGCCAATAACGCCAGAAAAATACAGACGGCTAAGCTATCTTTGACAACATAAAACGGTGCGAAAGGCCGTGTTGTTTTGTCAGGCTGGGGGCTATCTAGGGTTGGATTGCTAGAGCCTGTCCCGTGGAGGCAGATGATATGCAGGCCAATCAGAGCGGCGATAATGAAGCCAAGGGTAAAATGCAGGATGAAAAAGCGGTGCAGCGCAATATTGCCTAACGTCTCTTCCCCAAGGAGATAAACAAGCAGCGGATGCCCAATAGCTGGCACGGCGTCCACCGCATGGGTAATAACGGTTGCGCCCCAATAGGACATCTGCCCCCATGGTAAAACATACCCTGCAAAGGCTGTAACCATAAAAAGGAGCATCACAATAAGGCCAGAGAGCCAGACAAGCTCTCGCGGGGCCTTGTAGGAGCCATACCATAGCCCTCTCCCTATATGGAGATAGAGGGCTGCAAAGAGCATGCTGACCCCGCCTGTATGGATGCTACGGACCAACCAGCCAGAGGGGACGCGGCGTTCAATCGCTTCAATGCTTTCAAAAGCCTGCGTCATATCGGGCTGGTAGTGGAGGGCAAGAAAAATCCCGCTTACAATCATGAGGCCGAAGGCGGCGATCAAACAGGCCCCGATAGTCCAGAGCAGATTTACCGGCGGCATGGGGAAGCGCGCCATATGGCGGCAGAAAGGCCGTAGGAAAGGCAAGCGGCGGTCAAGCCAATGGGAAGGCGGTGTGGGGGTGTGATTCATCATAGAGGCCGTCCCTTACAGTTGTTGGATTTTGGTGATGTCGTAATGAGGGGAGAGCAGGCTTTCCCCTAAGCGGATGGTGTTATCATCAACAAAATGAAGGGGCGGGACGGGCAAATTATAAGGGGCGGGCATATTGCGTAGGACACGCCCCGCCCCATCAAATTGTGAGCCATGACACGGGCAGAAGAACCCACCAGAGGCCGGTAAGTTTGCACTATCTTGATAATTGGGGACGCAGCCTAGATGGGTGCAAATGGTGATATAAACCCCATAGTCAGCCCGCAGGGAGCGATGGGGGTTGGCAGCCTCGGCGGGTTGTTGATGGATGTGTGAGTGCGGGTCAGCCAGCTGGGCAAGGAGGGTAGGGTCCTCCAAAGCGCGGAGCATCTCTGGCGTGCGGCGTTGAATAGCCACTGGAAGGCCCTGCCAAACGACTATTTTGTGGCTACCCGGCTCTAAATCCTGCACAGTAACATCAAGAATGGCGTGCTCATGCGTGTTCTCCGCAGAGCGTGCTTCAGTCTGGCGGAGACTATTGAGGAAGGGCGCAGCGAGCGTGCAGGCCCCAGCTCCGCCTAAAGCGAGAGAGCTTGCCGTTAGGATCCGCCGCCGCGTAGGACGAGGGAAAAGGGGGGCGTCATCCAAAGCTGGGTGCGGCGGGGGGGTATCGTTCTGCTGGGTCATGGGCGCGCTCCTTATCAGGCTTTTCTTTATAGAAATAGCGATAAAGTGACGCAATGTAGAGAAGCCGCCTTATGGGGTATTAGGCCCGTGCAATCAGCTTTTTTGTGAGATGATGGCAACGATGTTTTAGCCGTTCCATCAAAAGATAAATTGCAGGTGTGGTGTAGAAGGTTAAGAATTGGCTGACAGCCATCCCTCCTAAAATCGCTACCCCTAAGGGGCGGCGTAGCTCACATCCATATCCATCGCCGATGAGTAGAGGCACCCCGCCTAAAGCCGCGGCTAATGTTGTCATCAGGATGGGGCGGAAGCGGATGATAGAGGCCTGCTGGATGGCTTGCTCGGCTGTCATCTCAGGGTTGGATTTATGGGTTTGTAAGGCGAAGTCAATCACCAAGATGGCGTTCTTTTTCACAAGGCCGGTGAGGAGAATAATGGCGATAACGGCAATTAAGCTAAAGTTCTCCCCTGCAACCCAAAGTCCTAGAACAGCTCCCACCCCGGCAGAAGGCAGGGTAGAGAGGATGGTAATAGGGTGTATGAGACTTTCATAGAGAATACCTAAAGTAATATACATAATAGCAATAGCGACCATAAACGCGATTAAGGCGTTGTTCATAAGAGATGAGGTTTCCCCCGTTGTGCCAGTAAACTCCCCATGGATGACATCTGAGACATGGAGATTTACGAGGGATTTTTTGATCGTTTCGACAGCATCAGTGTATGTGTGGCCTGCTGTGAGGTCAAAAGAGAGGGTTGTGGCGTAATAACCATTGTGATGAGCAATAGTCAGGGGCATAGGTGCTTTGGCAATACTGGCCACATTATCAAGAGGGATCATCGTTTCTTGGGATGAAGACACCGCTGCACCGTTGGAATTATTGCCCGAGAGTTTATTGGCAAAAGAGTTCGTCACAGAATCTTGGGCGATGGAGGCTTGTGCGCTTAATGTCCCTTTGCTGCGGACACGGATCAGGTTAGAGGCAATCCCCCCGGCGGCTGTCCCAGCAGAGGTGGAAAGCCAGAGATGGTGGAGTGTGTTGGGGTACTGGCGGAAAGGCGCATCAACCACCATGACCACTCTGTGGTTGGTAAGGGGAAGATGAATGGTCGAGACAATGCTTTGCCCAAAAGAGTCAAAAAGAGCATTTTGGATTAATTGTGGTGTAACATTATAGCGGGCCTCAAGGTCTCGATGGACTATAATATTGGATGAGATTTCAACATCTTCTGCATTGGTTGAAAGGTTACGAAAGACCCCGCTAGCACGGAGCTGCGCTAGGAGGGGCGGGGTCGCGTTATAAAGAGGGGTGCTGTCATCACTTTGGAGGACATAACGATAATTACCTGTATTGCTTGTATCGCCCCCCCCTTGACGGTCGCTCCCTAATGCCCAGAAGAAGGCTTCTGCCCCAGCTTGTTGGGGGATGCTTTTATGGAGCCGTGCTAATATCGTCCGAGGGCTAGCGCGTTGGGCTTTATCTTTGAGGGAAATAAAGAGATCGCCCGTGTAGCTATTCCGGTTAAATGTAACGACTGTTTGGACAGCAGGGTCTTTTTGGATAATTGCTTCGACCTGCCGTAAGCGGCGTAATAATGCTTGGAAGGAGAGGTTCGGCTCCCCAACTATGCGCCCTCGTAGGATAGCCAAATCCATTGCTGGAAGAGTTGTTTTAGGTAGGATGGTAATGCCCCCGATGAGTAAGAGGAGGCTAGCTGGTAAGGTAAGACCAATAAGGATGGGATGCCGCAAGCTCCAGCTCATGGAGTTTTCATAAGCTCGTGTGAGGCGTTGGAGGCCTGTTTCTGTGACGTGAAAGAGCTGATGGCCCCTATAGAGTAGCCATCCCAATGGAGCGCGCCACATGGTGCGTTGGGGGCGGGAGGGTAATGTGGCGTGCGGCTGTGTGTGTATTGTGAGAAAATGGGCGCATAGCATAGGGGTAAGGGTAAGGGATAAAACCATTGAGATGATGATGGCGATAATCATCGTCATGGCAAATTCGTTAAAAATCGATCCTAATGTTCCGGGGATGTAAAGGAGAGGGATAAAAACCGCAATTAAAGAGAGGCTAATAGAGAGAATTGTAAAGGTAATTTCAGTTGTTCCAATAAGGCTTGCTTGGTAACGATCCATCCCTGCTTCCATATGACGAGCGATATTTTCGAGCACGACAATGGCATCATCAATGACAAAACCCACGGCAATCGTTAGGGCCATAAGGGAGAGAACATCTAGTGAGAAGTGATACCACGCCATTGCTGTGAGTGTGCCAGAGAGGGCAATGGGGATCGTAATAGCGGGGATAAGTGTACTAAAAAGATGGCGGAAAAAGAGAGCAATAACTAGGACGACTAAGATAATAGAGACAATAAGTGTGAGCTTCGCATCAATCAGGGAGGAGCGAATTGTACGAGAGAGGTCCAGCCCTGTATGGATCTGCACAGTCGCTGGGACTGTTTGTTGGAGAAGTGGAAGACGATGAGTAATATCGTTGACGATAGCGACTGTGTTCGCGTGGGGTTGTGGCATAACAGCAAGTGTAATAGCGGTTTGCCCGTTTAATGTGCTTTCTTGGTAAATATCCTGCACATCATCATGCACCCTAGCGATATCGCGCAGATAGATAGGGTAGAACTTGTTACGATAGGCAACAATGAGGTTGCGATATTGTGCCGCATTGATGGCTTGGTCATTCGTTTGGAGTTGGATGCGTTGGTCACCAAGGGTGAAAAAACCCTTGGGTGTATAAGCATTAGCAGAGGCCAGAGCGGAGCGAATATCCTCTGGGTTTAAGCCCCATTTATACAGGGGGTAAGGGTTAAGCTCGACTCGCACTGCAGGGTTGGAAGCCCCGAATATTTCCACCCGGCCAACCCCGCCAATTTGGGCCAATATGGGCCGTATGCGGATGAGGGCGAGGTCATAAAGCTGGTCGCGTGATTGTTGTTTAGAGGTTAAATGAAGGAGGTAGATAGGCCTATCCCCATCAAGCTTAAAGGCTTGTGGGTCTGAATCTAATGTACCTGTTGGCAGGTCACTTCGGGCGGCACGTAAAGCGGCTTGGACATCCCGCAATGCCCCATCAATATTACGTGATGGGGCAAAATCAATAAAGATAGAGGTTTTGCCGCTGCCTGTAGTGGATTCTAGCGATTGGACATCGGCAATCGTGGCAAGGCGGCGTTCTAACGGGGTGGAGACAGAAGTCGCCATCTGTTGCGGGTCTGAGCCGGGTTGGCTGGCTACCACCATAATGGCGGTCGCCGTCATGTCCGGCATGGTCGCAACAGGGAGAAAGGGTAACGCCACTAACCCGGAGAGGAAGATGGCTAAGGCCAGCAAAGTGGTCGCCACGGGGCGATCAATAAAAAGCCGGCAGAAGACCATAAGCTCGCAATATGCCCTTTCGTGTTACTCTATTGAGTATAAAGGATGGGTGATTATGCCGTGCGGTAATATACTCTTAACTCTTTGTAAAGCCAGATATTTTATGATTAAGGCGTAATAGGTTGGGGTGTGGGGACATAACCATAGCCCTGCACATAGGTCGTTGTCTGGGCTACATAGCCCTGCCCCGGTTGGTAATGCGTATAGCCGGGGACGGGATAAGGATAGCCGGGGGGACCTGCGGGGGGTGCAGGTGGTTGCACAATAACAACATTGGTGCTGGGCGGCGGCGGAGGGCTGTAGCTAGGGCTAGGGACAGCATATGGGATGGCATAGCCACCATCATAATAACCACCACTATAACCGTACCCAAAAGGCCCGCCAGAAAAAACGCGATTAACGACACCATAGCCGAGGCCTGAGCCAACGCCATAACCAAAGCCGCGGGCGAAGCTATGGCCAAAGCTGTGATGATGGCCGTAATAATAACCATGATGGTAATAGCCGCGATGCGCTTCTGCCGCATGGGGGCTTAACACCCCAAAGGCGAGAGCACAGATAAGCCCAGCGATGGTAAACCGCATTTTCTCCCCCTGTGTGGGACTAACCTCAACGCATCAGATAGTAACGCTGGAATAGGGTATAAGGGTAGTGAAAAAAACGTCACGAAATAGTCATGTAGAATAGGCCGTGCCTTACTCGGCAATCGCGGCAAAATGGGCTTGCAGGACATTTTGAATATCGTGCGGGGTCATACAGGCTAAAAACCCCCGCGCCCCAGCATTAATCCAAATTGTTTTATGCTTTTGTGCGCTGCGGTCTATGATAGTGGGAAATGATTCACGGGAGCCAAAAGGCGTTGTCCCACCAGAGACAAAACCGGTGCGCTCGTGCGCTTCCTCCGCTTGCATCATTTTAGCATTTTTGCCGCCTAAGGCTGCGGCTAAGGCCTTAAAATTGACGCGTTTGGCTACGGGGATGACAGCAAAAGCCGCCTGTTTGCGGTCTATTTTAACAGCAAGTGTTTTAAACACAGCCGATGGTTTGGCCCCAATGGCGTGGGCTGCTTGCTCGCCAATATGGCCTTTTTGCGGGGCATAATCATAATGGCGCGTCTCGTAAGAAACCCCCGCTTGGTCGAGGAACAGCGTAGCGGCGGTCTCGTCATGCTGGGAGGTGTCTATGTGCATCATGCAACCCTTTCAATCGCGTGGAACGCTACAACGATATGATGATCGCCCATTATCAAGCGTGTTTTAGCCGGCGGGACAAGCGAGGCCTATGCAGCCCTGCCTTGTTGGGGCGCAGGGCAAGGCGTATCATAAAGGCTGGATAAGGCGTTATTACGCAGGAGGAGTCGATGTCCCAACCGCTCGTTGTGTTTGCTGAGTTTGAAGCAACAGAGGCTAGTTTGGCGAAGTTCCTTGAGGTGTGTCAGTATGATGCGCTGCGCTCCAAAACGGATGAGCCGGGCTGTTTGGAGTTCCTCATCCAACGCAGTGTTGAGGAGCCTTATCTTGTCGCTCTTTATGAGGTGTATAAGGATGAGAAGGCCTTCCAAGCGCATGAGGCGGCCCCTCATTTTGCGGTATTTCGTAATGCGTTGAAGGAGCTTGCCATTACAACAAGGCAGATTCGTTTCTTCCATCGGCAATGATGGATGATTTATTCCCAGAGACACGCACCCGGCAGGTTTTAGCCCCCGGGGCTGTGGTGTTGGGTGGTTTTGCTAAAGCAGATGCTCCCGCTTTGTTGCAGGCGATTGAGGATGTTCTAAAACAAGCCCCTTTGCGGCAGTATAAAACAGCCCGAGGAGGCCAGCTTGCTGCGGCCATGACGGCATGTGGTCGTTATGGTTGGGTGAGTGATGGCCGAGGGTATCGTTATGATGAGCTAGACCCTTTGACCGGGCGTGCTTGGCCGACTATGCCGCTTATCTTCCAATCACTTGCGGTGCGAGCGGCGCAAGAGGCAGGCTATAAGCAGTTTATGCCGCAATCTGGGTTGATTAACCGCTATGCCCCCGGTGCAGGCATGGGGCTGCATCAGGATTGTGATGAACAGGTCGTTGAAGCCCCGATTATTTCGGTCTCTCTTGGGTTATCAGCGATATTCCAATGGGGTGGGGCGACGCGCAACGCCCCATGTCGTAAAGTGCCCCTCCATCATGGGGATGTAGTGGTGTGGGGCGGGCCAAGCCGGCATAACTTCCACGGGATTATGCCCATTAAGCCCGGCCCTGCTGTTGTGGGGCTAGGCTGGCGATATAATCTCACCTTCCGCACTGTACGGTAAGGGGAGGGCTTATTTCGTTACTGCCGAGACGGCATCAAGATTGATGATGCTTGGTGCAGGCTCAAAACGGTGGGGTGAATGTGCGGCTTTATCTGTATCATTTTCCTCCGCCGTGACGGGGGGACGATGAGTGAAGCTGAGTTTGAGCATCACACGCGTATTATTGAGGTAAATCGCCCCCAATTTTTCATCCTGCGCGGGGCTGATGCCATGGGCAAATTGGTCCTCACGCCATGGGGTGATGGTGCGGGAGGTCCAAGCATCTTCATCAGAGATAGAATCAGGCTGTTCATTTTGCTCATCAGAAAGATAAGGGGTGAGCTGCCCATCAGTAAAGCAAGCATTATCCATATAATTTGTGACGACATCACGATAATGGCGCACTTTTGGGGGGCGGGGCATGTAAAAGCCGTTCCAATGGGAATGGTAGGAGCAGCTCTGGGCGCGCCATAACCCATCTTGGCCTTTGTCCATCACACATTGTACCCGCATATGGAGGGCATCATCACTATGTTTAGAGGCGAAGATAATCGGTGTGCTGGCCATCTTTTGGCACGGTAATTTGGGCTCCAAAAGGGCTGGAGCCGGTGGGCGTTGGGAGGCTGGCAAAGGGTCGCCCGGCTCAGCATAGAGAGGGGAGAGGCTAGCAGCCCCACAAATCAGAGCAGGGAGGAGAAGGCGTTTCATAAAGCCGACCGTAACGCAAAAAAGAGACGATGTAGATTCACAATACTGTATGCGTCACGGTAAGGGAATGGCCTCCCTTAACAAGCAGGGACATTCACTGCTAGGCCGCCTAAGGCGGTCTCTTTATAACGATGATTCATATCCCGTCCTGTCTCCGCCATGGTTTTGATGACATGATCAAGGGAGACATAATGCGCGTTTGCATCATCACTCATCGCCAAAGAGGACGCGTTAATGGCTTTCACACCCCCAAAGGCATTGCGCTCAATACAGGGGATTTGCACAAGCCCTGCCACAGGGTCGCATGTCATGCCGAGGTGATGCTCCATAGCGATTTCAGCAGCATGTTCACATTGCTCTGGTGAGCCACCAAGGGCTGCGGTTAGGCCCGCAGCAGCCATAGAGGAGGCAACGCCAACTTCACCTTGGCAGCCAACCTCCGCCCCGGAGATAGAAGCGTTGAGTTTAAACAGCCCCCCAATCGCTGCTGCTGTGAGGAGGAAGGTGCGTAACCCAGCCTTGCTATATTCGGGGCAGAAGTCGCGATAATAGCGCATTACAGCGGGGATAACGCCAGCGGCCCCGTTGGTAGGGGCGGTGACAACACGCCCGCCAGCGGCATTTTCCTCATTCACCGCAATGGCAAAGAGGCTGATCCAGTTCATCACATTATGGGGGGAGGGGGCGGCGTTTGTTTTGGCTTGTAAGCGGGCATATAATTTTGCTGCACGTCTTTGTACTTTTAGTGGGCCGGGGAGTGTATCGGTATGATGTAACCCAGCCTCAATACAGGCGAACATAACATCAGCAATGCGGTCCATCCCTCGCTCAACATCCCATAGGGGGCGGATGGCGGTTTCGTTTTTTAAAACGATGCTGGCAATATCGGTATGATGTTTCTTCGTATGGGCTAGCAAAGCCGCCCCACTGCGGAAAGGGTAAGGCACATCCGGTAGAGAATAAGACATAGTGCGCGCTTGTTCTTCTGGCGTAATGAATCCACCTCCGACAGAGCAAAAGCGTTGACGTGTGATGAGGCTGCCATCTCGGCTGAAAGCTTCAAACTGCATAGTATTGGGATGGATGGGCGGGATGGTGCTGGTATCAAGGCAAATATCTTTTTGATAATCGAAGGAGAAGCTCGTGCCATTGAGGTTCAGCAGATGTGTGCTTTCAATATGCTGGACGAGCTTTTGGGCTGTATCGGGGTTAACATGCTCTGGCGTTTCGCCCGCTAAGCCAAGCAGAATCGCTTTGATGGTGCCGTGCCCTTCCGCAGTGAGGGCGAGCGAGCCATAAAGGGTGACGACAATACGGGCGGGGTCTTTCTCTAAGGGGCCATCAGGGAGGTCTGCCAGCACATCGGTAAAGCGTTGTGCTGCACGCATAGGGCCGACTGTATGGGAGGAGGACGGGCCAATCCCTATTTTGAATAGGTCAAAGAGGCTGAGCATGAAAACGGGCCCTTGGTCCTGTGAATCCTTCTTCCTTTATGGGGTAAAAACCGTTCTGTTATAAGCCTTAAAAAATAAATTATTCTGATAATGCAACAAATAAGAAACTTTGCTATAAGGGACACTCCCCACTATGCCCCCTCTTTTTAAGAGGGGGAAGTTGGTTGTGCCCAGAGTGTCTCCAAAGCAAGGCGGCATTGTGTGATGAGGGCGGATAGGTCCCCTTGATACAAGCTATCGCTGACATCGGAGGAGAAAATCTCCACCGCGCAGGCCCCGCGGAAGCCCGCATCCCATGTAGCATGGAGCATCTCATGGAGGGGGATGCACCCTGCTCCCGGTATGAGCCTATCTGCAGCGGAGCGTGGTGTGCGCCAGTCGCTAATCTGCACAACATTAATCAGCGTTCCCGCCCGGCGGATGGCGGCGCATACATCAGGTTGTTGCCAGATGTTCCAATAATCAAGGCATAGCCCTAGGGCAGGATGATTGACGGCTTTGATGATGTCTAAGGCTTGGTCAATCGTCCAAATAGCGGTCTCATAATTGATGGATGTGGGGTTGAGCGGCTCTAAGGAGAGCGTAACGCCGAGTTCTTGCGCTAGGGGGCAGAGGCGATGGAGGGAGTCTATCGTATGGTGGATGCAACCATATACATCGCCGTTATCAGGTGCCCCTGTATTGACGACAAACGGTACATTTTGGGCGTAAGGCGCAAAGCGATGCAGGCTTTCTTCTAAGCGGGCGAAGCGGCGTTCAGCCTCTTGGGGATAGGGCACCATCTTACTGGCCCCAAATGTGCGGACTAATGGTTGGAAGGAGCTAAGCTTCAGCCCGCTTTCCTTCAGCAATGCCATTTGCTCATCCAACCGATGGGGGTCGAGTTTGTTCTCACATAGTTCGATCGTCTCAACCCCTAGGGCTGCATAATGCTGAATATCTTCCTCAAAAGACCACGGTTGGGTGGTAAACTCGTTCATGCCAAAGGCGAAGGGAAAGTGGCTCATGCGGCGGCTTCCTCTTCCATAAAGGTGAGAACAGTATGGTTGAACTTCTCTGTCTCATCAAGGAACACCATATGGGAACTTTCCTCAAACTCTACGGCTTGGCAATGCGGCATATGCTCTGCCACCCACCGAGGCCCAGCAGCGGGGAGGACTTTATCCTTCCCAGCAATCATCATGAGGGAGGGCAGTGAGAGATGGGGGAGGACATCTCGCCAATCTTGCGTTGTATGGTCAGCCATCATGAGGGAAGCGGCATAGCTAGGGCATGCGGCCATCTCGTTAAGCAGCATGGTTTTTTCATCCTCAGGCAGGGAGGTGCTGAGGCAATCAGCGAGATTTTGTTGATCAAACGCGCTGCGGTTAAAGGTAAGCTGTTGTTGGAGGAAGGTTAACCCGGCCTCATCGTAGCATGTAGCGTGGCCTAGCTTCCAGTCAGGCGAGAAGAATTGCTTTGGTGTCTGCTGGACGAAAATGGCACTGCGGAGGCGTTTTGTGCCAAAAAGCTCCATATAAGACCAGATGATGGGTGAGCCGATGGACCAGCCAAGAACCGTAACATCATGAAGGTCCAAAGCCTCCAACACATCGCGGAGGTCCGCTGCGAGGCGGGCGATACGATAGCCATGATGCGGTTTGTCAGAGTGCCCATGCCCGCGTAAATCCAGCGTAATGACACGGTATTTTTGTGCAAAAGCGGCGACATTACGGTGGAAGAACCGCCCGGAAAATGTCCAACCATGAATCATGACAAGGGGCCGCCCTTGGCCATGCTCCTCATAATAGAGTTTGACATGGTCGCTCGTGGTAATATGGGGCATCGAAGAATCTCCCTAATACGGCCTTCACTAGGCGTCTTTCATGTAAGATGGTGTGGAGCCTCGTTTTCCTGCAAGGGGGGTGATGATGTTGTAATGTTTTTACCTTACAAAGCGGGTGCGGCAGGGAGCCAGATACGGCATATCGTGCCTTCATGAGGGGGGCTGAGAAAGCGTAGATGGCCTTTATGGCGTTCTACAATCTGTTGGACGATGGCTAATCCCAACCCTGTGCCTTCTTCCACTTCCGCGGGATTGGTCTGCTTATTATCGGTAACGCGGTAAAAACGCTCGGTAAGGCGGGGGAGATGATGAGGCGCAATGCCGGGGCCATTATCACTTACAGATAATAAAATGCCCGTACCTTCCCTACGCGCACAGAGGCGGACCTGCAAAGCGTGGTCTGGTGTCGTACCATAGCGGATGGCATTTTCGATGAGATTGAGAAAGAGCTGGATCATCTCATCCTCATCAGCGAGGAGGGTAAGATGATCCTCCTCTTGCTCTACAGTGAGGTTACGCGTGTTATCGGTAAAACGAGGTAGGACTTCCCCCACGATAAGGGCGAATAACTCCCCAACATCAAGGCGTGTATGAGGGCGGTTATGGCTGCGGAGTTGGAGATGAGAGAGGTATAAAAGTCGCTCCACTAGCCGTTGCATACGCGTGGCTTGTTGGCTCATTATCTGTAGATAAAGCGTGCGGGGGGCTTGGTCTGTTGTGCCCTCATTGTCTTTTAGGAGGTCGATAAACCCACTAAGTGAGGCCAGCGGGGTGCGTAGCTCATGGCTTGCATGGGCAATAAAATCGGCCCGCATACGGTCCATTGCTTGCTCTGTGCTATGGTCGGTAAGGAGGGTGAGGACCACCTTATCCCGCCCTTGTGGCCTACTTAACTGGCGCATCGCTAAGCGGATCGTGTGCTTGATGGGGACATCCAGATGAACGATGGCGGTATGGATGGCATGCGGGCCGGTAGAAGGTGAGGTCGCTAAGGCTTCGTGCAATATAGTGCGGCTATTAGGGTGACGAAGGATGGCGCGTAAGCTCTCTTTATAATGCTCTTGCGCGGCTTGATTACAGGCGAGAATCTGCCCCATCGGGTCAAGGATTAAAGCCATACCGGGGATGAGTTCCACTAACTCATCTAATGCCATCTGATGAAGGGGGGCTTTAGCGGATGAGTATGGAGCTGTGTGTGCACTGCGAGGTGGGTTGTCCTGATAATAACGGGCTAGCACCCATCCTATATAAAGGCAGCAGAAGCATAAAACGGCACCACCGCCCAGCCATAGGATATGCCCTATCATTTAAGGCGCAGTGGGGGCAGAAGGGGAGGCATCATGCTCTATGCGGCTATCATCTAGCGCGTATCCCGCCGAGCGTACGGTCCTGATAAGGTCTGCCTCCCCCGGCTCATTTAGGGCCTTCCGTAAGCGGCGGATATGGACATCCACCGTCCGGAGTTCCACATGAACATTGGCTCCCCAAATGCGCTCTAATAAGAGTTCGCGGGAAAAGACTTTACGGGGTTGGCGGATAAGTATGTCTAAGAGGCGATATTCCGTTGGCCCTAAGGTGATGACGCGGCCAGCGCGTGTGACGTGGTGATTTTCTGGCTCTAAGAGTAAGGGGCCGAAACGAATTTGGTCTTGGCTAGGGCGAGCGCGGCGTAATAAGGCGCGGAGGCGGGCGTCTAACTTATCAGCACTGCATGGCTTAGTGAGGTAAGCATCCGCCCCGTGATCAAGCCCATTAATAAGATCTTGCTCCTCCGTTCGTGCAGTGAGGAATAAGATAGGCAGGTCCTTTAAACCCGGCTTCTGCCTTATGATGCGGCATAATTCTAGGCCGGAGAGGCCGGGCATCATCCAGTCCAGAAGGGCGACATCCGGTCTTGTCCCCTCAAGAAAGGTAAGAGCGTGTTCCGCATCTGCAACAGCATGCACCTGATAACCACGTTGCTGCAAGCTATGTTCAAGCAATAGGCGCAGGGCGGCATCATCCTCTACAACGAGGACAAAGCCTTTAGTGGTATTTGTAGCCGGTGGAGCCGGCATCATGGGGTGCTGGCCTCTTGCTCTGTGGCGATGCTCTGTGCTGCATGGCCGTGCGGTCGGGCTGTGGGCGGCGGTAACGTACCTGTTGCGATGAAGATGATGCGCTCGGCTATATCAGTTATGTGGTCTCCTATTCGCTCTAGGTTCCTAATGATGAATAAGAGGGAGATATAAAAGCGTAGCGCACGGGGCTGTTGGGTCATGCGCTCCAGATAATTATGGGTCATGGTAGCGCAATATTCATCCACGCGATGATCAGCCTGCCAAACAGAATGAGCCGCCGTTGCATCTTGATGCTCTAAAGCGTCCATCACACGGCGGAGATGCTCGAGGACCATGCGACCAATTTCACTCAAAGCGAGCCGGTCATGAGGGGGGATGGGCTGCTCCATCTGCTCTAGCCGCCGTGCGATGGAGCGCGCATAATCGCCAATGCGCTCTAATGTGCCAGCCATGGGGATGTTAGCGACAATCTCACGCAAATCTGCGGCCATAGGGCCATGGAGAGCGAGGAGGCGGATGGCTTGTGTTTCTACCTCATGCTCTAAGGCATCAATGGCTTTATCATGATGAATGACTTGGGAGATGGCTTGTGCATCGGTCTCGGTAAAAGCGGTGAGGATAAGCGATAATTGATGTTCCACAAGGCCGCCCATCTCCTCCATAAATGAGCGTAGGCGGCGGAGGTCCTCCCCATAACGTTGTACAATATGTTGGCCTTGTTGCGGCATAGCCTCTCCCTTTTGCCGCGATATTAGCCTAATTCTGTAAGAGCGGGAACAGGCCGCAAGAGGTGGAGAAACTGGCAAAAAACCGCTGTTTTTCCGCCGTTTTTAAGGTAATATTCTTATATTTAACGTAGTTGTCATAAATATTTCATCTCCGCAGGGTGGCGCACCTTGTTAAGGGTAGATGCATTTAAGAGTGAAGGAGCTGTTGATGGTGATGAGGACACGCCGTTCTTTTTTACGAGAATGCTGTGCCTTGTCATCTCTAGCTTATAGGGCATATGGGCAAGACTGTATGGCAGCAGATAGGATGCGTTTAGGTAATGCTCGCGATGTCTATCCTCTATGGCCAGAGGGTAGCATGGCAAGCCCTGCTTATACATCACGCCGTGGTCGTATAGTGCGTGTAAGTGCGCCGGGTTTGCATATTATACGGCCTGAGCATCCCAATGGGGCGGCTGTTATTATTGCCGCAGGTGGAGGGTATCGGCATATCGCGGTGGCGCAAGAGGCCCTTCCTGCGGCGCACTGGCTCGCCTCTTTAGGGATTACCGCCGCGATTTTGCTATATCGTTTGCCTGATGAGGGGGGAATGATGGAGGCTCCATTAGCTGATGCGCGGCGGGCTCTCTCCCTGTTACAATCGGGCCTGTATAATGAGCGTATTGATGCACAGCGTGTTGCTCTTATGGGCTTTTCAGCGGGGGGGCATTTGGCGGGCTTAACTGCCTTGGAGGCTCATACTATGCCCCCTGCTTTATTAATGCTGCTGTACCCTGTGACGATGGTTGGCCCCCCTTTTGAGCGAACGCGTACAAGCCGTGCCTGCCTTGGTGACCATTCTGCGACAAGAGAGCAGATAATGAGATGGTCTTTGCCGCCTCATGTTGGTGTTCATGCCCCTCCATTATTTTTGGCTTATGCGGCGGATGATTCCATTGTTTCACCCCCGCAAGATGAGTATCTGGTGCAGTCTTATCAGAGGCATCATCGGCCTTATGAGGTTCATCAATTTGCTACGGGCGGGCATGGCTTCGGCCTAGGCCGTGCAACAGGCCCCACACAAAAATGGCCTCATCTCGCAGAGCGTTGGATGAGACAGCAAGGGTTTTTATAGAATAGACGACCTCTCTTTATGGCTGCGGTGAGGGCGATGAGGGAGGCTGGAAGGACTGATTATTAAGGCTGTGTTGTAGCCATGTCTCCTCCGCTTTACTTAAGGGGCTATTACGGCGGATAGCGAGTGAGATAGTGATGCGGAGGGTAGGGTCTTGTAAGGGGCAGCAATAAAGCCCGTCATGTTGGATAGGATTATGAAAAGCTGCGGGAAGGATAGTGATGCCAACACCCGCCTGCACCATGGTTAGTAAGAGCGATGTATCGCTTGTCCGCCCCGTAACCTGCGGTGTGACCCCGTGAGAGGCAAAGGCTTCTGAGATAAATTGGTTAATTTTGAAATCCTCATTCATGAGGACAAATTTTTCCTCCAAAATATCGGTGAAGGAACATATAGGCCGGCCTGCAAGCGGGTGTGTGTCCGCCATGAGCAAGCATAGCTCCTCCTCTGCAAAAGCGATGGTGTGTAATTGCTTATTATGGATAGGCTCTATGAGTGCAGCGATATTGGTATGATGACCTAGAAGCTGTGTTACGATCCTGTCGGAAGGGTATTCCTCAATCGTGAGCACGACCTCTGGGTATAAGCTGCAAAATTGCCGGATGATAGGGCGGAAATAGATAGCCCCAAGGATAGGCGGGAGGGCTAAATGGACAGTCCCTTTTAAGGGGCCGGATTCATCAGCCATAGCCCGTTGAAGATTCTGTTCTGCCTCTAAGAGACGTTCTGCATGGAGGAAAAAGGTCTTGCCTTTGTCGGTAAGGGTGATGGCTTTATGTGTCCGGTCAAAAAGGCGCACATCTAATTTATTCTCTAAAGAGCGGATGCCCATGCTGAGGGAGGGCTGGCTGATATGCAGCATATCACTTGCGTGGCTGAAATTGCCTTGCGTGGCCACGGCCATGAAATAATGAAGCTCACGGAGGGTGATTTGGGGATAGGGCATAGGGAAAAGCCTATAGTTTATATATAAATATAATATTATCATATTGCAGAACGGTTCGATAGGCTTTCTTTGTATGCACGAAGGGACGTGCATAAGAGGAAAGGACCATAAAATGACAAAAGTGATTGATTATCTTTTGGGGCAGCTTTCTCAGCTAGGCATCGAGCATGTCTTTGGGGTGCCGGGCGATTATGCCTTCCCGATTAATGATGCCATTACCGCGCGGAAAGATATGCGCTGGGTTGGATGCTCTAACGAGTTGAATGCCGCTTATGCTGCTGATGGTTATGCGCGTGTGCGGGGGATTGCCGCCCTTAACACAACGTACGGTGTTGGGGAGTTAAGTGCCATTAACGGCGTTGCCGGGGCATATGCGGAGCATCTACCGGTTATCCATCTGGTTGGGCTTCCCAAACGCGCTGTGATAGATGAAAAACGGCTCGTGCATCATACGTTAGGCAATGGTCAGTTCATGGCATTTCATGATGCAGCGGCTCATATTGTGTGCGCTCAGACGATTTTAGATGGCCAGAATTGCGTGCAGGAGGTGGAGCGCGTCCTTGCTGCATTGCATAGAGAGCGGCGGCCTATTTATATCGGTATTCCCTCCGATGCAGCTCATGATGAAGTGGTCATAGTGGAGGGGCATAAACCCCCTCGCGCCCAGCCGAACAAGGCACAAGCCGAGCATGTGGCCAAGCGTATTATTGCTCAGCTTGAGCAGAGCAAAACGCCATGTGTCTTACCGGGTATTCTTACCGCTCGTTTTGGCGGCCAAGAGGCCATGCAACAGTTTTTAAAACGCTCGGGCCTGCCTTATGCTACGATGTATATGGATAAAGGCGTGGTGGATGAGCAGGATGCCGGTTTTATAGGGATGTATAGCGGGCATCTCGTCCAGGAGGCTGTTGCTCATTTTGTGGAGCAAGCGGATCTTGTCCTCACATTGGGTGCCGAGATGACGGATTTTAACACCGGGACATTCACGCAGAACTTGAATCCGGAGCGTGTTATTAGTGTCATGCCGCATGAGGTGCGCTTTGGTGATGGTGCGGTTTATGCAGTCGCCTTGGTAGAGGTTATGGAAGCTCTTGCCGCGTTAGCGGGGACCCTGCCTGCCTATACGGGGCCGGGTTATTTGGGGACGGAACTTGCCCCCCAGCAGGCTGATGAAGGCGATGATGGGGCTATTCGGACTCACACGCTATATTCCGCTGTGAAGGATCATCTCCGGGCGGGGGATATTGTGGTGAGTGAAACCGGGACCATAGCCATGGGTATGGGGTTTATCCGCTTACCAGAGGGTGTACGCTATGAGGAGCAAAGTTTATGGGGGGCCATTGGTTGGGCCACACCCGCTGCTTTTGGTATGGCTATGGCAGCCCCGCATAAACGGGTTATCTTGTTGACAGGGGAGGGGTCTCATCAGCTTACAGTACAAGCTGTTGGTGAGTTTGCCCGCTTTGGCTGCCACCCCCTCATTTTGGTGCTTAATAATGATGGCTATCTGATTGAGCGTCTGCTCTGTGATGATGGGGAGCGTTATTATAACGATGTTGCCAGCTGGGATTATACCGCTCTAGCCCGTGCCTTTGGTGGGAAAGATTGGCATTGCGAACGTGTCAGCACGCCCAAGGCTTTGCGACAGGCTCTTGCAGCAGTAACACCGGGGCAAGGGGCCTACCTAGAGGTTATAGCCCCCCGTTATGATGCCCCTATGATGGCAGAAGCTATGGGGAAGAAGCAGTAAGGCAGTAAAGTCCTTCTAAGCTGGCCAAGCTGGGCCTCTCCTTATGAAAGGGAGAGGCCCTTTTTATAGGGCTTGTGACATATACTAAGCGGGTATAAACGCTATCACCAGCGAATGCCATTATTATGAGATGATTTAGTTTTTAAGGAAGATGATAAAGCGACTGGCGTCCCGTACGGGATTCGAACCCGTGTTGCCGCCGTGAGAGGGCGGTGTCCTAGGCCTCTAGACGAACGGGACTAAAGGCGTGGGTTCTCTCTAAAGGGGATAGGGCAGGAGCGCAAGAGGGGGAGGAGATTTTTTTACAAAACCATTGCAGATAATAAGCAAAAAGCCCCCATGAGGGAGCTTCTCGCAACAGTTTATATGTAAAAGTTAGTTTTTAGGGGGGCAGAGGATGGGGCCAAGTTTTTGCCCGCCAAGCAAATGAACATGAAAATGCGGTACTTCCTGCCCACTATCAGGGCCAGAATTGCTGATGAGGCGGAAGCCGCTGGGGATGAGGGATTGCTCGGCTGTGATTTTATCTACCAACTTCCAGAAATCGAGAATCTCCTCATCACTCGCGCGGGAAGTGAAGTCGTGCAGGTCGGTATAGGCCCCACGGGGGACAACAAGGATGTGGATCGGCGTTGCGGGAGAGATGTCATAAAAAGCAAAGGAATGTTTGCTATCGCAGACGCGCTCGGCTGGGATTTCCCCACGCAAGATTTTGGCGAAGACGTTGTTATTATCGTAAGCAGGGTTGGGTATCGGCATAAGATGGATCCTTCTTTTCCTCCTCATATGATTGGGGAGGAGGGAGGGGGTAAGTCAAGGGGGGAAGGGGGGCAACCCACCCATGCCTTGCTTTTTAGAAGGTCTCTTTCGGGCGGGAGGCTTTTTCCGCAATCCCACTTGTCCCTTCGCGGCGTTCTAGCTCGGCCCAAACATCGGCAGGGGCAACGCCAGCATCAACCCACATTACAATGAGGTGGTAGAGCACATCCGCACTCTCACTAATGAGGCTCTCACGCGTACCGCCAATGGCTTCGATGACACATTCAACGGCTTCTTCCCCAAATTTTTGGGCAATTTTGCTCCGTCCACGGGCCATGAGACGGGCCGAATGGCTTACAGAGGGGGAGGCATCCTTCCGGTCCATAACGGTATGGTAGAGCCGCTCTAATATATCATTGCGGGTGAGTGCGGCTTGTTTCTTCTCTTTAGACATGATGATTCTCCCAAGCCGTTAGCGGCCAAGTCGTACTGGCAGATGCGCCTTGTGTAAGGCTTGCTTGACCTCGTTAATTTTAAATTGACCGAAGTGGAACACACTCGCGGCGAGAAGTCCACTCGCACCAGCCTGCGCCCCTTCGACAAAATGAGTAAGTTCCCCTACCCCGCCAGAGGCAATAACGGGGATGGAGACACGCTGGCACACAGCGCGGAGGAGGTCTAAATCAAAGCCAGAGCGTGTGCCGTCACGATCCATACTGGTAAGGAGGATTTCCCCCGCCCCACGCTCTGCCATTTGTTCAGCCCAAGTGAGGGCATCTAACCCTGTAGGCTCGCGCCCACCTTTGGCATAAACCTCCCAACCACCCCGGCTATTGCTACGGGCATCGATAGCGACAACAACGCATTGGCTGCCAAAGCGTTCGGCTGCTTCATTGATGAAATGGGGCGTACGAATCGCAGCGGAATTAATAGCGCATTTATCAGCCCCGCTGAGGAGGAGCTTCCGCATATCCCCACAGCTTCGCACCCCGCCCCCAACTGTAAGGGGAAGCTGGACTTCGGCGGCTGTGCGCTCGACAACATCAAAGATGGTTTCACGGTTATCAGAGCTTGCCGTGATGTCTAAAAAGGTTAGCTCATCTGCCCCAGCAGCATCATAAAGGCGTGCTTGCTCGACAGGGTCGCCAGCATCACGGAGGGAGACAAAATTAACCCCTTTGACAACACGGCCATCACAAACATCAAGGCAGGGGATGACGCGTAGCTTTAGCATGTCCCCTCCAACACCTGTAGGGCCTCTGGGAGGGAGATGCGTCCATCATAAAGGGCGCGTCCAACAATCACCCCCGTAATGCCCGGTGTTTCTTCAGCAGCACGGCGTAAGGCGTGGAGATGCTCTAACGTGCCAACCCCGCCACTGGCGATGATAGGGATGGAAACATGTCGCGCTAAGGCCGCTGTTTGCTCAATATCAAGCCCTTCTAACATGCCATCACGAGTAATCTCGGTGAAGATGATAGCCGCAACCCCGGCATCCTCCATATGGCGGGCGAGGTCTGTCGTGGTGAGTTCGGAGACTTCTGCCCAGCCTTCTGTAGCAACACGGCCTTGGCGGGCATCAATCCCCGCGACAATACGGCCGGGCCATGCGCGGGCTGCTTGGCGGACGAGGTCCGGGTCTTTAACGGCAACCGAGCCAAGAATAACCCGGCTCACACCGGCCTCTAACCAGCGTTCGATTGTTTTCATATCGCGCAATCCTCCACCAAGCTGTACGGGGAGGGAGGTATTGGCGATAATGCCTTCAACGGCATCTATATTGGCGGAGCGACCAGCAAAAGCACCATCTAAATCCACAATATGGAGGTGGCGGCAGCCAGCGGCCTCAAAAAGTTTGGCTTGTGCTGGCGGGTCATCTGAATAATGGGTGGCATCATTCATCTCACCTTGGCGTAGGCGTACACACGCCCCGCCTTTGAGGTCAATCGCAGGATAGAGGGTTAGCCCTGTAGAGGTAGGTGTAGGGGCCTGTGGCGTGTGATGAGGCATAGTTGTGGCTCCTCCTGCTACTTGCCATTGGATTGTGCCGCCTTCTGGGACCAGAAGTTTGGAGAAGAATAATCCGCGCACTGTCCGGTCTCCGATTCGTGCAAAATAGGGGTGCGTGCCCCAATGGGTGAAGCCCAATGATGTAAGTAGGGCAATAGCATCGGGTAGAGTTTCCCGCACGCGACAATCCAGCACATGCGCCCCACCAGCGCGTGCGCAGGCGATGACCTTATGCAGGAGTAGCGTTCCTAGCCCTTTATTGCGCTCATAGGGAACGATGAAAAAGGCGGTGATGGTTGCACTAGCTCCGTAAAGCTCGGAGCGTGCTGTAGCATGGGCTAAAATGGCGGCCCCGCAAATGCTGTTATCTGGGGCACGGACGATGAACAGGTCTCGCTCTGGGACGAGGAGCAACCCTTGGAAGAAACGGCGTAACACCCCTGCCTCTGGCGGGGTATGCCAATTAAAAACACCTTCATTGAGAATAGCGGCTGTTGTGCTTTCTATGAGGCTTTCTAGGTCGTCTTCCTCAATCGTATCATGCAGACGTTCCGCCTTATATTGGGCGGGTGGGTCAAATAAGGGCATAGTGATATCACCTAGCCTGCCAGAGGAGGAAATTACCAAGAATGGTCAGCCCAACCTCTTGGCTTTTCTCAACATGGAATTGCGTACCACAGCGATTCCCCTTCGCTACGATGGCAGGTATAGTCATGCCGTAATCCGCTGTGGCGATGACCTCATCCTCATGGGCTTCTTTTAGAGCGTAGGAATGGACAAAATAGCCATGCTCCCCCGGCTGCAACCCTTCTGTCAGGGGGTGGGCACCGGGGGTGAAGCTAAGGGTGTTCCACCCCATATGAGGGAGCTGCAATCCCGCTTTTGCGCTCTCATCCATAGGGGCGATATGCCCATCAATCCAGCCTAGGCCTTCTGTACGGCCATGTTCTAGCCCATAGCGAGCCATGAGCTGCATCCCCACACAAATGCCCAAAGAGGGTGTGCCTTCCGCTGTGGCTTTCTCCAATAAGGGGCGGAGATTGCCAGTATCCAGCCCATGAGCGCAATTTGCAAACGCCCCTTGCCCAGGTAGGATGAGCCGGTCCGCGCTGAGGATGTCCGCTTCCTCACGGCTGATGAGGATATCGGCCTTAATCCCTCGCAGAGCTGCGGCGCGGCGGGCAGCTTGTGCAGCGGAGGCCAGATTGCCGCCATTATAGTCGATTACGACAACGCGCATGAACATTTCCCCCTCAGCCTACGAGACACTTGCTTTTCTTTCAGGCATGTGAGGGCGGTAAAGCAAGCAAAAATTATATAAGGTTTTTTTATAATACACCTTTTGTAGAGGGGATGCGCCCTGCACTGCGCGGGTCACGGGCTAAGGCCATGCGGAGGGCACGGGCAAAAGCTTTAAAGGCACTCTCGGCAATATGGTGGGCATTAGTCCCTGCACGGCCATTCATATGGACGGTAATGCGCGCTGCCATACAGAGGGCGCGGAAGAACTCCTCCACCATTTCGGTTGCCATTGTGCCAATTATCTCACGGGGGAAGGTGATGTTCCACGCAAGGAAGGGCCGGCCAGAAATATCGACCACCGCTTCGCACAAGGCTTCATCAAGCGGGACGAGGGCAAAGCCAAAGCGTTCGATTCCTCGTTTATCGCCAAGGGCACGATGAATGGCCTCCCCTAAGGTGATGCCGACATCCTCAATGGTGTGATGGTCATCAATATGCAGGTCCCCTTTGACGCGCACCTCAAGGTCTAACCCACCATGACGGGCAAGGGCCTCTAACATATGGTCAAAAAAGCCAATCCCAGTCTGGATGGAGCTTTTCCCTTCTCCATCGAGGGAGAGTGAGAGGGCGATGTCTGTCTCGTTTGTTTGGCGATTCAGCGTAGCGGTGCGGGGTGTCTGTGTTGTCATGCGTCCTAATTATACCAGTTTCGGGCGTAATCCAAACTTGCTTATCGCGCTCGTCTGGGGGAGAGTGTTTTGTATCTGATATTCTTATGACGATGGAGAGGGTTAATATCATGACACAGGCTATATCTGATTCGCCTCTCTCTGCGCTATTGGGGCGGTCCTCCACGGGGGACCTTATCGCACCTGCCCCAGAAGGCGATGTGTTGATGCGTATTTTATCCGCAGGTCTTTGCGCGCCTGACCACGGCCATTTATGCCCGTGGCGTTATATTGTCATCACCGGGGCGGAACGGCCCGCTTTTGCTGCGCATGTGGTGGAGGCTGTAGCCCGGCAAGAGCCTGATGCGCCAGAGAAAAAGCGTGAGAAACGCCGCACGCGTTTTAGCGAAACCCCCATGATTATTGCCCTTGGGATGCATATACGCCCCAAACATAAAGTCCCCGTCATAGAGCAAGAAATGGCCGTGGCGGCTGGGGCTATGAATGTGCTGAATGCCTTGCATATGGAGGGCTTTGGTGGGGTATGGATTAGCGGGGCTTTTTGTGAGGACCGCCCCTTACTCCGTCACTTAGGGTTGAAGAAGCCGCATCGTCTGGCAGGTTTCTTATTAGTCGGTACGCCAGAAAAACCCGGCAAGCTTCATAAACGGCCTGATATTGCTGATTATATGGCGATATGGGAGGCGGAACATCCTGTTACATTCCGGGCGGATGAGGAGTCGCATTAAGGTGAGCGTGATGCAGCAGACTGTAATGAGCGATGTTGTTATTGCAGGCGGTGGCCCTGCGGGTTTAGCCGCAGCTTTATCCTTCGCGCGGGAGGGCTGGGCCGTGCATGTGGTGGAGCCTGCCCCTCATACAGTGCTGGCGTCCCCTGCCTTTGATGGGCGTGAAATCGCCCTCACTCATCATACCGTCCATTGGTTGAAGCAATATGGTGTGTGGGAGGAGATTCCTGCTGAGGCAATTTGTCCCCTAGATGTTGCACGGGTGGAGAGTGGCAGCCTTGGTGGCCCACCCTTAATCTTCCATGCCCCTCAACAATCTGAAGCAACCCCAGAGGGTGAGCCGCTGGGCTATCTTGTGGCTAATCATTTGATTCGCCGTGCGCTTTATCATGTTGTACGGCGCACAGCGGGCATTACGCTTTGTTGTCAGGAGCGCGTAGCGGGCTATCACACCACGCGTGAGGCCGCACATATTCAGCTTGCTAGCGGGGGTACTATACAAGCGCGGCTTTTAGTGGGAGCGGATGGGCGGTTCTCAGCCGTGCGCGAGATGGCCGGGATTGGGGCTATCGTGCATGATTTTGGCATGAGCATTCTTGTCTGCCGGATGCGACATCTCACACCGCATGACAATACCGCCTTGCAATGGTTCTCTGAGAAGCAAACCATCGCTTTGCTGCCTGTTGCATCAGATGGCGGGATGGGGGATGTGTCCTCTCTGGTCTTGACCCTCCCGCCCGATGAGATTGCCCGCCTCCGCAGCGCGGCGGATGAGGCGTTTAACGCAGAAATCACCCAACGTACGGATGAGCGGCTCGGCCTTTTGCGTGTTGTGAGTGACCGCATCACCTACCCCCTTAAAGCGGTTTATGCGCACCGTTTCCACGGGCCGCGTGTGGCTTTGATTGGTGATGCCGCTGTGGGGATGCACCCTATTACCGCTCATGGCTTCAATTTTGGGATTCGCGGGCAAGAATGTTTGGTGCAGGAGTTGAGCGCAGGCTCTGGTGACCCGGGTGAGGCAGCAGCGTTGCGGCGGTTTGAGCAACGGCATCGCCGGGCGACCTTCCCGCTCTTTACCGCAACAAACGCGATTGCTGTGGCCTATACGCGTGATGATGGGCCTTTTCCTCTCGCGCGCCGGGCGGGGTTGATGCTGGCTAACCGTCTCACCCCCTTTAAGCGGGCCGTAACGCGGATGCTTATGGACCCTATATAGGGGGATTAGAGCTTATAATTCTGCAAGAAAGCGTCCATCTGCTCATGATGCGCTATGGCATGGATGCGGCGATGAGGGGCTGTATGAGCCGTGCCATCCTCTAGCGGGAGTGGTACATCTAAGGAGCGTGCTAGTAAGGCGAGGGGTGCGGTGGCCTCTGCTCGACCATAAAGGTGGTCGCCTATAATAGGTGTCCCTAATGCGGCACAATGCACCCGTGCTTGATGTGTTTTGCCTGTATGGAGGGTGAGTTCAAGCAGGCTTGTGCTGCCATCATGGGCTAAAACCCGCCATGATGTACGAGCAAGTGCCGCAGCCTTTGTGCCCTCATGGGGGGCTTCACAAACCATCTTCCAACCTTGTTGAGGGGAGGAGACGCGCTTTATAGCGGTGGTGAGGCTACCTGTTGGCTCTGTTGGTTTGCCAGAGACTAACGCCCAATAATGTTTGGTGGTTTGATGGGTGGCAAAGGCCTTTTGTGCAGCAATTAAAGCCGTTTTGCGGAGGGCTACCAGCAAACAGCCCGCTGTATCAGTATCTAAACGATGGACGAGCCATGGCCCTCCACGTTTTTGCGGTGTGAGGCGGCTCTCCACACTATCGCGCGTTTGCGGCCCGGGGTGGACGGCTAGACCTGCGGGCTTATTGATGACGATAAAATGCCGGTCCTCCCATAAGAGGGGTAAGGCGAATCCGGGGCGGAAAAGGGGAGGAGGAGCCATAGGTTAGGCATCATCCTCATCATCATAATCAGCGGTGAGAGACTCCTTGCTTGCGAGGACATCACGTTTGCCCACATGGTTTGCAGCACTGATGATGCCTTCGCGCTCCATTTGGTCGATGATATTAGCGGCGCGATTATACCCAATGCGGAGATGGCGTTGGACAAAGCTTGTGGAGGCCCGTTGCGCGCGGATGACAAGCTCCGTGGCCTGCTCATAAAGGGCGGCGTCTTGGTCATCATCTGTAGCGCGATTCCCCTTGCTGGGGGCTTGCTCTTCTTCATCCGTCTCATCAGCGAGGACTTCCGTATTATAAACGGGTGCCCCTTTGGAGCGAAGGTCCGCCACCACAGCTTCAACCTCTTCATCGCTGATGAACGGCCCATGCACGCGGGTAATACGCGCACCGCCTTGCATAAAGAGCATATCCCCACGGCCGAGGAGCTGCTCTGCCCCTTGTTCACCTAGGATGGTTCGGCTGTCATATTTATTGGTAACTTGGAAAGAAATACGCGTTGGGAAGTTCGCTTTAATCGTCCCTGTGATGACATCAACAGAGGGCCGTTGTGTTGCCATGATGACATGCACACCCGCCGCACGGGCCTTTTGGGCCAGTCGGAGGACGGAGGCTTCAATCTCTTTACCGGCAACCATCATCAAATCGGCCATTTCATCAATGACGATGACGATATAAGGCAGATGCTCAAGGGGGAGGCGATGCTCATCAAAAACGGGATGGCCCGTCTCTGGGTCATAGCCGGTTTGGATGCGCCGTGTTGGGGTTTCCCCTGTCGCTTTAAGATGACGGATGCGGTCATTATAGCTGCTGATATTACGCACCCCGTGGTCCGCCATAAGCCGATAGCGGCGGTCCATCTCTTGCACAGCCCATTTGAGGGCACTGACGGCTTTAGGCGGCTCCGTTACAACTGGGGTCATCAAATGAGGGATACCCTCATAGATGGAAAGCTCTAGGATTTTCGGGTCAATGAGGATGAGGCGGCAATGCTCTGGGCTTAGCCGGTAAAGTAGTGAGAGGATCATCGCATTAATCCCCACCGATTTACCAGAGCCTGTCGTCCCAGCCACAAGGAGATGAGGCATCCGGGCGAGGTCTGCAAAAATAGGCTCCCCAGCAATATCTTTCCCTAAAGCGAGGGGCAGTTTACCGCGATGTTCCTTCCAGGCGGAGGAGAGAAGAAGTTCGGGGAAATAGACCGTCTCACGCGTAGCGTTGGGGACTTCTATCCCAATGACATTACGCCCCGGTACGGTGGCAATGCGGACGCTCAATACCGCAAGCGTGCGGGCAATATCATCGGCTAAGCCAATCACGCGGGAGGAGCGTATGCCGGGGGCTGGCTCTAGCTCATAAAGCGTGACAACAGGCCCGGCGCGGTAATCTGTGATGGTCCCTTGTACGCCATAATCATCAAGCACCTTTTCCAGCATTTGCGCATTAGCTTGTAAGGCTTCGTCAGAAGGCCCAGTCTCATTATGGTCTGGCAATGGGTTGAGGAGGCTGACAGCAGGAGGAAGCCATGTTGAGGGTGCCGTCATACCCGTTATAGGGGCATGAGGGGCCGCAGAGGGCTGCGATGGTACAGGAACCGGCCCGTTGAATGAGGGTGAAGCATGGCCAGCAAGGGGGGCGGTGGGGGTTATAAGGGGTTCCGCTGCTTTATGACTGTCTGGCACAGAGGCAAAAGCTGTTGCTACAGGCTGTGTAGGATGAGGCGGCATCGTTACATGATGCGTAATATCCTCTAGCTCATGGGCCTCATGCAGCTTTTGGGCTTGTTGGGTTCGGCCGGGGTCATGGCGAATATGGGCAAGCATTCGCGCATAGGGGTTGTCGGCCTCTGCTGCATCGGGCGTGGGGTCTGCCTCAGTCTGTGGTGCAGGGGGGGGCGCAGGGGGGTGTTGTGGTTGGGTTGAGAGCGGCTTTTGCCACGGAGCGACATTATGCGGGGGTAGAGCCTCTGCTTGGCGGTTAAGATTACGTATAATAAAACCAGATGGACGAGGCCCATTGCCGGGCACGGGGCGGTTATAGCGGACAGGCCCTCCCATTGTGGAGGGATAGGCCGTCTCTGGCGTGGTGTCTTCTACTGGTTTGCGTGTGCGTAATAAGGCATGAAGCGGTATCACGATGATAGCACTCATCCCCTTGCCAAGGGACCGCCACTCTCGCCCACTTAACCCCATAGTTAAAGGGCATAGAATAGCGAGCAGAATCAGAGTGAGGAAGGCAGCCACAATCCCCCCCATGCTGCCTGTTTCCTGCGTGGTTAGGGCGAGGAGCTTGCGGGCAAAGAAGACACCGCTCTCCCCTCCTAATCCGCTACTTGTCGGCCATGGGACATCACAACCGGGCAAGGTGAGTTGGAGCAGACCAATCATCATCGCGGCTGTGGGGAGGAAGATGATTGCCCCAACTAGTCGTAAAAGAGGCAGGCCTAAATGGTGGTAACGTAAGAGCTGCCATGTCCATGCTAGTAGGATGAGTACTGGTAGGATGCCAGAAAGCCCTAGGAGCTGGGTAAGAGCATCGGCAATCGTCGCGCCAAAACGGCCGAGTAAATTGGTTGGCTCCGTTCCCGTTGCGGTGTTGAAGGAGGGGTCATGCGGGTTAAAGCTAAAGAGAGAAGCAGCAATGGCAAGAGCCATAGCAAGTAAAATAACGCCCAGTACCTCCATCATCCGCGCGGAGAGGATGCGCGAGAGGGGAGATTCATGCCATGCAGGAATCTCCTCATCATCTGCTATCATACCCCCTAGGGGCGGCTCAATCGTGCCATTGCTTCCCCGTAAAGAGGATGGCAGCAAAGAGCGCAGCTTAGGAGATAAACGAAAGCGAGAAAGCACAGGGGCGTATCCTCTGGCAGGCTATAGGCATGGTATGAGAGAGCAAGGATAACCTATTTTACCTGATTCTGAAATAATGAACCCCTCAGACCCTATAAAGGTAGCGGAGGGCGGGTCCCTGTTACGCTATTATCATGCCGCCAAATATGTATGCTCGCCGCCCCGAAGCTTCGTTGTGCAAGCAGCGGGGGCGGTGGTGCGGTGAGGCTGGGTAAAAGATGGGCATGGAAGGGCTGGAAAGGCTCTTCTGGCTCTTTGCCATCCGGGGTGAAGGGCGCACTTTCTGTCTCTGCGATAATGAGGGCCCCATCAGCTACCCATCCAGCACGCCATAAGGCCCGCAATCCCTTTTGCACCAAGCCTTTATGATAAGGCGGGTCGAGGAAAATGAGCGTATGAGGCTGCGGGGCCTTAGGCGGGCGTGTTACATCACAATGGCGCAGCCTTGCGCGTTGTGTCATGCCGCAGGCTTGGAGATTATGTTGTAAGGCTGCAATGCCGGGGCGGCTACCTTCCATAAAGGTAGCAAATTGTGCCCCGCGGGAGAGAGCTTCCAACCCCAGCGCACCAGTACCGGCAAAACTATCCAACACAATGGCTTGCTCTAAAGCATCGCGACCAAACCATGGGGCGTGCATGAGCATATCAAATAAGGTCTGCCGCGCGCGCTGGGCTGTCGGGCGGGTCGTAAGGCCGGGCGGTGCTTGTAGGCGGCGATTACGGGCTGTACCAGCGATGATTCTCATCACCTTAGGACCGTGCCTTCTTTGGCTTTAAGGAGGGGATTTGGTCTATCAGTGTTTTATGAGCCACTTCCTCAAGCTCATGCGGCTTGAGATTACCAAGAGCAAACGGGCCATAAGAGAGGCGGATGAGCCGGCTGACATGGAGGTTCATCCCCATCATCACCTTACGAATCTCACGGTTCTTCCCCTCGCGGAGGCTTACGGTCAGCCAGGAATTATCCCCTTTGGTAGAATCCAGCGTAGCGTCAATAGGGCCATAATGCACACCCTCTATTACACAGCCTTTAGCAAGGGCTTGGAGCTTCTTTTCATCCACAAGGCCAAAGACGCGTACCCGATAACGGCGTATCCATTGGCGGGAGGGGAGTTCTAACTCACGGGCGAGGCTACCATCATTGGTGAGGAGCAATAACCCTTCGGAGTTCAGGTCCAACCGCCCCACGCTGACAACACGCGGCATAGCTTTGGGGAGGGAGGCAAAAACAGTGCGGCGGTCCTCAGGGTCATGATGCGTGGTCACTAACCCCGCTGGCTTGTGGTAACGCCATAGGCGCGTCCGTTGAGGCGGGTCTATCGGTTTGCCATCAACACAAACATGGTCATGGGGGAGGATGAAGGTAGCCGGATGGGTCACGGGCTTACCATCAAGGGTAATGCGCCCTTCCTCAATCATACGCTCAATATCACGGCGGCTCGCTACACCACGGCGGGCTAGGGCTTTAGCGATGCGCTCGCCACGTTGCGTTGAGGGGGGAGAGGAGAGGTCGTCAGTCATATTATGCGACATACCGCGCTGAGCCTTTTCTTGGCAATCCATTTACAGCAGGATAAAGCAGCTTTACAGCCATTATTATCCTCATTCTCCGTATGATAAAGCGATGAGCCAAGCCGAGATGCCCCCTGTGCAGGTTATGACCATAAGTCAAGCGATGTACCACGCCCTTACCTTAGCGGAGGAGGCGGCTCGTGCGGGAGAGGTGCCCGTAGGGGCGGTGGTGCTGGATGAACAAGGTCAGATGCTCGCGGCGGCGCGCAACCGTGTGGAAGAAGATTGTGATGCCAGTGCCCATGCCGAGCTATTAGCGATGAGAGAGGCCGCGCAATATTGTGGCTCCTCTCGTCTGATGGATTGTACCGTGATTGTGACGTTAGAGCCTTGCCCGATGTGCGCTGCGGCGATGAGCCATTTTCGTATTCGGCGGCTCGTATATGGCGCGTATGACCCTAAGGGAGGGGCAGTGGATCACGGGGCACGGCATTTTCAACAACCCGGCTGTTTGCACCGGCCAGCAGAGATTATTAGCGGGCTGCAAGAGTGTAAGGCAGCGGCCCAATTAAGGGCTTTCTTCCAAGCCTTACGATAGTTGTGTGCTTATCCCAGCAAAGCGCGGCAAACCCCCGTAACGATAATGCCGCAAAGCATAGTGGGCAGGAGAGAAAAACGCGTTGCCGCTAACATGGTGGCAACAAGGCCCAGTAATTCTGCTGGACGACCAGAGGCAAAACTAGGAGCCAGAACAGCGACCAACACACAACCGGGGATGAGGTCCATAATCGCCGTAGCGCGTGGGGAGAGGGACCGCCCAGCAAGGAGAAAATAGCCCGAAATACGTGTGAGATAGGTCACAAAAGCCATAGCGAGAATGGCGATGAGAGCGGAGAGATGGATGGTCATGCCTCTTCTTGCTCCTTATCCACGACAAGGATGGTCATGCCAATGCCCGCTAATGTGCCAAGGGGAACATACCATGCACCGGGTATGAGACGATAAGCCAGTACAGCAACAACGAGGCTCATGGCCCAAGGCATAGCGTTGCGTGCGCCCCGCCACATGCCTTTAAGGAGCATGATAAAAACAGCGGGGAAGGCCATATCTATACCATAGCGTGTTAGGTCTCCCAGTAGATTACCCGTACGTGCGCCGATAAAGGTAAAAATCACCCAACAGAGGTAAAGGCAGACTGTAATACCAATATAAAATCCGGGGCTGAATCGCTTATTAGTACGGCTTTGGAGGTCTGTGAGCGTTAGAGCCCAAACCTCATCACAGAGGAAGAAAAGAAGGATGCAGACTTTCCAACGAGGGAGATGCCGCAGATAGGGCGTTAAGGCCGCTCCCATGAGGATATGACGGCTATTGATGAGGAATGTCACACTCGCTAGGAGCATAATCGCCGGGGGGATAGACCATAACCCTACCGCTGCAAACTCAGAGCCTCCCGCAAAATTAAGCCCCGTCAATAAAGGGACTTCTAAAGCGGAGAATCCCTGTTGGACAGCCTGACTCCCAAGGAGGAGGCCAAAGGGAATAAATGCGATGAGAAGCGGTAAGGAGGCCTTCACACCACGGATGACCTCCGTGAGGAACGCTCCCTTCCCAGAGGGGGGAGATGTGGTCTGCATGAGAGTGAGTGTAAAAGTCTGTCGTTTAATCAGCAAGAGGAGAATGGGGAGAGACCTGCCTTACATATCTTTTAGGTACTGCTTTCTTGCAGAATAGGGCATTTCATCCTTATTTTAATGGCACGTTTTGGTGATGTACCTTTTAATTTAGAGTGTCAGGATTATCTCTTTATGATGATGCCTTCTCGTTTTTCTTTGGCGTGTCTAGCGGCTTTGCCTGTCATTGGGCTGGCAGCTTCGCCCTTGCCAGCTATGGCGCAGGCAACTCCTATCCGCCCGCAAATGTCTGGCGGGCAGGGTATTCCAGACTTCGTGCAAATCGTAAAGCAAGTAAAGCCAGCGGTGGTTTCCATCACAGCGCGTATTCGTGAGGGGATGGATGATGACGATAATGGCGAGATGAATGGCGGTGGTAATGGCCCGCAAGGATTCTCGTTTTCTTTCCCTTTTCCATTTCAGATGATGCCGGGAGCCCCGTCTAACCGTATGGTTGAGGCGCGTGGTTCAGGGTTTATTATCTCTGCTGATGGGTACATCGTTACAAATAACCATGTGATTAACGGGGCTACGAAGGTCACGGTTAAATTAGATGACGGTACTGCCCTGCCTGCTAAAGTCATCGGTCATGATGCTAAGACAGACATCGCCTTGTTGCGCGTTAAGGCGGATCATCTCCCTTATGTAGAGCTTGGTAATTCTGATGATGTACAGCCGGGGCAATGGGTTGTCGCGGTTGGGAACCCTTATGGCCTCGGGGGCACGGTAACAGCAGGCATTATCTCTGCCCTAGGCCGTGACCTCCATTCTGGTGCGTATAATGATTTTATTCAGGTTGATGCGCCTATCAATCGTGGTAATTCCGGCGGTCCGCTTATTACGTTAGATGGGAAGGTGATTGGCGTAAACTCCATGATTATGTCGCCAAATGGGGGCGGCTCGATCGGTATTGGCTTTGCGATTCCTTCCGCTACGGTGCGTGCTGTGGTGGAGCAGTTACGGACAACGGGCCATGTTGTGCGGGGCTTTATTGGGGTAGAGACGCAAGACATCACACCCACAATGGCCCGTGCCCTTGGGTTAAATGGTGACCATCCGGGGGCTCCGGCTCATGGGGCATTGGTGGCGAATCTCATCAAAGGTGGCCCAGCGGATAAGGCTGGGTTAAAGAGCGGCGATGTGGTTCTCGCTTTGAATGGTCATGATGTCCATAGCGCGCATGACCTCGCCGTGAAGGTCGTTGCTCTAGCTCCCGGCGCACAGGGGACATTCAGCATTTTGCGTGATGGTAAACCTCAAAGCGTGACCATTACTATCGGTAATCAAACACGCAACGGGCAAGAGGGGAGTGATGGTAGCACGAATGCTGAGGCCCCATCTGGCAAGCTTGGCCTTGCTTTGGGGCTTCTAACACCGCGTATCCGGCAGGAGTTGGGGTTGGATGATAGCGTGCAAGGCTGTGTTGTAGCCGATGTTACACAAGGCAGCCCCGCGGACCATGCCGGGATTCGCCCCGGTGATATTATCGTGGCTGTGGGTAATCAGCTCACCGCTAATCCTCATGCCGTAGTGGCCTTGGTGCAAAAGGCCCTTAAACAACACCAGCCTCCTTTGTTGCGTATCCTACGGGACGGACAACAACTCTTTGTCGCTGTCTCCCCTAATGGAGGGGCTGATGGTGATGATGATAGTGATGGCGATACCCCCTAAGGGGGTAGGCCATGCGCCAGCCTCAGCTTACGAGGCTGGTTAGCAAAGCATCAACATCCTCAGGGCGTGTGTAGAAGCTTGTGACGAAGCGGACGAGCTTGCCCGGCACGCCCTGTGGTGTAGGATAGGTATAAAACTGATAGCCCTCCTCGCGGAGGGAGTCGAGTTGAGGCTCCGGCAGCACAACGAATATTTCGTTACTTTCCGTTGCAAAAGGGAGATGCGCCGCAGGATGTTTATGCAGCCCATGGAGCAGCCTTTGGCACATAATATTGGCGTGGCGACAATTCTCTAGCCAGACGTCATTATCTATCAAAGCGAGTAATTGTGCTGCGAGGAAGCGTTGCTTCGACCAAGAATGACCGCTGCGTTTAATACGATGAGCCATACTAGCGACCATCGGGCGCGTCCGCTCATTGAGGAAGAAGATAATCGCCTCGGCAGCCATTGCGCCAGCTTTTGTGCCACCAAAACTTAAAACATCAATCCCTGCTTGCCATGTGGTCTCAGCAGGTGTGCAATCAAGAAAAGCAATCGCATTGCCCAAGCGAGAGCCATCCATATGGACTGTTAACCCATATTCATGCGCGATGCTGGCGAGTTGAGTAATGGTCTTGCAAGGATAAGTCGTGCCCCACTCTGTCGCTTGGGTGAGGGAGAGTGCCGCAAAAGGCGGAGCAAGGACACCCTTTTCGCGATTATGTTGTAGAACGGGGGGCAGGGCTTGGGGGTCCATCCGGCCCTCTGGGGAGGGAATCCCAATAAGCTTTGCCCCTTGTGTGAAGAACTCCGGCGCGCCGCCTTCCTCTGTGTTGATATGCGCACTTTGGTCGCATAATACAGCCCCATAAGGTGGCACCATGGCTGAGAGCGCGAGGGAGTTTGTAGCGGTCCCCGTGGCAACGGGAAAAACTGCAACTTCCGCCCCAAAAACCTCACCAAAACGTTGGTTTAAGGTAAGAGAGAGCGTATCATGGCCATAGGAGGGAACATTGCCCACATTAGCATCAGCGATGGCCTGCATAACAGCGGGGCAGGCGGGGGTTACATTATCGCTGGCAAAGTTTTTGCGTATATCATCACGCACGGGGGTATTCCTTCATCCTTATTTGAGAGGGGGCCTCTTTAAGTTTCTGTCTCTAGCGGAAAGAACGGGGCTTGTCATGTCTTGTCCAATAAGCATAGAGAGGCGGGATTATGGGTTTGGCGGAGATTATGAGCATGACAGCACCAACATCTACCGAGCAGTCAGGCAGAACAGCTAAGTTAATTGATGGCAAGGCGATGGCCGCGCAGATGACGGCGGAGATTCGTCAGCAGGTGGAACAGCTTGTCGAGCAAGGGCACGAGCTTCCCGGCCTTGCTGTTGTCCTTGTGGGTAATGACCCCGCCTCGGAAGTCTATGTGAAGAATAAGGCCATCCAAACCCATCGCGCGGGGATGAAATCCTTCATGCAGATGATGCCCGAAAGCACCTCGCAGGAGGAGCTTTTGGCGTTAATCAAGGAGCTGAATGAGAATTCTAAGGTAGATGGGATTCTTGTCCAGTTGCCTTTACCGCCCCAAATTGATGCCGCTACGGTCACCAATGCCATTCATCCTGATAAAGATGTAGATGGACTAGGTGAGGTGAATACTGGGCGGCTGGCCTTGGGGATGAATAACGGTATTGTTCCCTGCACACCGCTGGGCTGTCTCAAATTGCTTCAGTCTGTTCATAAAGATATGACGGGCTTACATGCCGTTATTATCGGGGCGTCTAATTTGGTGGGGCGGCCCATGGCGCAGCTTCTCCTTAGAGAGAATTGTACCGTTACGGTAGCGCATATTCACACACGCGAGATTGAGAAAATCGCGCGCGAGGCAGATATTCTCGTTGTAGCAACGGGGAAAGCTGGGCTGGTGAAGGGCAGTTGGATTAAACCGGGGGCAACGGTGATTGATGTCGGCATTACCCGCATCCAAACCCCGGAGGGCAAAAGCCGCCTCGTAGGGGATGTTGTGTTTGAGGATGCGTGTCGGGTGGCAGGTCATATCACGCCCGTGCCGGGTGGTGTGGGGCCGATGACGATTGCGTGCCTCTTGCATAATACCTTCCAAACGGCAAGCCGTCATAAGATGAAGCCTGAGGGTTAAGCACGTCTTTTAGCGCGATTTTATGGCGTAAGAGCGTATGAGATAGAACAATCTCTTGATTGTTCTATCAAGTTGGTATATTGCCTTTCTAGTCAGAATGACCGACTGGTCATTTTCTTTTTAGCATATTCGTACAATCTGGCACGGCTTTGGTGATGGAGCCCATCTAGGCCATCATGCCAGTTTCATTGATATTTGAGGGCATTATGGCGCAGTCCGATACACAGTCTGGCACTCACTCTGCGGCACAAAAGGGTGCAGGGGGCCAGCAGGCACAGGCGGGGCAGGGGAAAGCAGCCTCTAAACCGTTTAAGGACCGTGGGGCACGGAAGATTCTTCTGGTGCTTATTCTGGTTATGGCTGTGCTGGGTAGTGCGCTTTACCTCTTTTTCAATCGCAATCATGTGGAAACGGACGATGCTTACGTAACAGGGCGTAAAATCTCCATAGCGGCTCATGTGAGTGGGTATGTGGAGCATCTTTATGTGGATGATAACCAGTTTGTCCATAAAGGGGATTTGTTAGCGCAAATTGATGGGCGGGATTATATCGCCCAGCTTCATCAAGCCGAGGCGGCCGTAGCACAGGCGCAAGCGGATATGATGTCCTATAATCTGGCTTATGCTGTTGCACAGAAGAACTTCCCCGGTCAGTTGATGGCCGCACAAGGGGCGTTGGATGATGCAAAAGCGCGGCTCTTTCGGGCGCAAACAGATTATACCCGCCAACATCGGGTTGAGCGTGCGGCAACAACCCAACAAGATATCGACTATGCCCGCGCAGCGTTGGATGAGGCCAAAGCAGCCGTCATCCAAGCGCAAGGTCAATTAACACAGGCCGAGCCGGTGGATGCCAATATCGGCAATGCCTATGCGCATTACAGCCAAGCTGAAGCCTCCCTTAAAGCAGCCCAAGCCCAATTAGAGCTTGCACGGCAGAATGTTGCTTGGATGGATATTCGCGCCCCGCGTGATGGTTGGGTCTCTCAACGTACCGTGGAGCAAGGCAATTTTGTGCAGATTGGCCAAGAGATGTTCTCCATCGTTGCAAAAGATGTGTGGATTGTCGCTAATTATAAAGAGACGCAACTTGCTGATATGCGACCGGGACAGAAGGCCGAGATCGAGGTTGATGCCTATCCGCAACTACGTCTTAAAGGGCATGTGGATAGTATCCAAAAAGGCTCTGGGGAATCCTTTAGTGCCTTCCCACCGGAGAATGCGACCGGCAATTTTGTAAAGACGGTGCAGCGTATTCCCGTTAAGATTCTTATTGATGATGGGTTAGATGATAAGCTGCCCCTCTCTTTGGGGATGTCGGTTGAGCCAACTGTGTATGTGGGTGAGTGAGGCCCGCTATGGCTGAGCAATCCCCCCCTATCGACCATGATAGCTGGCGGCCACGCCATAACCCTTGGCTTGTGGCTGTCGTGGTCACCTTGGCTGCGTTTATGGAGGTGCTTGATACCACCATCGTAAATGTGGCCCTCCCGCATATTGCAGGCTCTTTAGGGAGTTCCTACGATGATGCTACATGGGCACTGACCTCCTATCTTGTGGCCAATGGGATTGTGCTGACCATTTCAAGCTGGTTGTCAAAACGCTTTGGGCGGAAGCGTTATTTCCTCATTTGCGTGGCGATGTTCACCCTTTCCTCCTTTTTATGCGGGTTATCGACCTCATTGCCTATGTTGGTGATTTTCCGCTTAATGCAGGGTTTCTTTGGGGGAGGGCTACAACCAGTCCAACAAGCCATCATTTTGGATATTTTCCCACCGGAAAAACGTAGTGCCGCTTTTGGGCTAACAGCTCTGGCTATTGTGGTCGGGCCTGTCCTTGGTCCGCTTGTAGGTGGGTGGCTGACGGATACTTATTCATGGCGGTGGATTTTTTACGTTAATGTGCCCTTTGGGATTATTACCGTCATTGCTGTCATTGCTTTGGTGGAAGACCCGCCATGGCTCAAACCCACTAAAGAGCAGGTCGATGTTATTGGCATTAGCCTTATCTCATTAGGGTTGGGCTGTTTAGAGATTATGGCTGACCGTGGGGAGGATGATGATTGGTTTGGCTCATCCTTTATCACCACGATGGCTCTTATTGGGGGTATTTGTACGATTGGGGCCATTATTTGGTTGTTAAAGACCAAAAAGCCCCTCCTCCATCTTACTGTCTTGAAGGACCGTAACTTCGCCCTTGGGACCTTCATGATAGGCGCGGTAGGCGTGTTGCTTTACGCCTCGGCAGTGCTTGTGCCGCAATTTGCCCAGCAGGTGCAGGGCTATACGGCTACCATTGCTGGTCAGCTTATGGCACCGGGTGGTATGGCTGTGATGGTGCTTATCCCCTTTGTGGGGATGCTGATGAAGCATATGCAGGTGCGCTATATCATCGCACTAGGCTTTTTTTTCATGGCACTATCCTGCTTCTTTGCAGCAACCCTCTATGCGGATGTGGATTTTTGGTATCTGGTGCTATGCCGCGTGCGGCAAACGGCCCCGCTGGCCTTTTTGTTCGTGCCCATTTCCACCATTGCCTATTCCACCCTCCCGCGCGAGTTGAATGGTGATGCATCGGCCTTATTCAGTATGGTGCGGAATTATTTTGGTTCACAGGCTATCTCTCTCTCCACAGCGGCTCTCACGGAGATGCGGCAGGTCCAACAAACTGATGTCTCCGCCCATGCGATTGCCGCGAAGCCAGAGTTCCGCGCTTATATTTTCCAGATGCAAAAACTAGCTGAGGCGCATGGTCTGGCTCCTTTACGGGCTCATGCCTTTGCGATTACGCATATGTATCAGGACTTCCTAAAGCAAGTGGCGATGCTAGCTTATAATCAGCTCTTTAACGTGCTGGGGATTATGGCTTTGTGCGTGGTGCCCTTCTGCTTCCTGCTCTCCCCGATGAAAGGGAGTGGCCATAGTGGGGGAGGGCATTAATGATGCAGTCTCCCCTTTATAAGAGCCGCTTCATACAGCCCTCATGGCGCGTATATTTTGAGGAAATGGTCCGCCACTGCACTGGCGACACGGTTAATGTTCTCTGGGCTGCGATCAACCGGCAAGGACAAGCGCGTGCGTTGGACAATACGCGTCTGGCTCATCATCAAGAATTGCTCAGCGGCAAAAGCGGCATCATCAACCTTCAGCAAACCCGCCTCATGCTTGTGGGTAAACCATTCTGTGAGACTGCTCAGCGTGCGGGAGAAGCCATAATGCCAGAGCGTATCAGCCAGATGGGGGAACTCATTCGCCTCCGCGACAACAATGCGATACAGCCCGATAGCCTCGTGGTCGATCAGCAGTGTAATAATGGTCGATGCGGCTTGGATGAGGGCGGTACGCAAATCCGGTTGGGGGGTGCGGGATACCGCTTTGAGCGTATCAAGCCGTGTGCGGCTGCGTTCTTCAAAAAAGGCAGTGAACAAATCGGCTTTATTCTCAAAATGATTATAGAGCGAGCCTTTAGAGACCCCCGCCAGCTGTGCAATTTGGGACATGGAGGTCCGCTCATATCCTTGTTGGAGGAAAAGCTGCCCTGCACTGGTGAGGATTTGCTCACATTTACGGGGGGCATTTTTCCCCTTGTTTGGGACAAGGCGGTGTTGGATTGGACTGGTCTTAGGGGCCGGTTTGGTAGGCTGTGTCATTACTTTAGGGGAGGGTTGTTCCTGCTCATAAGGGGGCATGATAAGCCGCGCGGGGGGAGGGGTCCATATAGGAGCCTCATTTCTTCTTTGTTTTTTAGTGATGATTACGCAGGAGCTGCACTGTGAAAGACGCTCATTCCCTTCGTTCCGTCCGTCCTAAAGGTGGGGTCATGTTTCTATCGCAGTTTAGCCGGCATTTATTATGTGGGGTTGCCTCGCTTGGTTTAGCGGGTTGCTTAATGGTCGGGCCAAAATATCATCAACCCAAGGATTGGGCCCCACCGCATTATGACCTCCATAATGGGAAGAATCAGCCCTCGCCGAAAAGCACGCAAGCGGGCCCGCACGGGGCTAATGCCGCCCCAGAGGATAAAACACAGGCAAAAGCCTCGCCGTCCTCCATCGTGACAGAATTGCCGATGGCCGATAAATGGTGGACCTCCTTCCATGACCAAGAGCTCACCTCTTTGGAAGAGCGTGTAGCCACCCAGAACTTATCCTTTCTCTTAGCGACGGAAAATCTAGCCCAAAGCCGCGCACAAATGCTGATTGCCGGGGCAGAACGCTTCCCCAATCTCTCCGCAACGGGGACGTATGTTCGTTCGCAGCATAGCTCTAAGCAATTACAGGAGATTTTTAAACGCGTTGGTAAAGGTGTTCCTGATCTTCCCTCACAAGAGGCGAATTTTCTTCAAGCCTCGCAGGAAGCCTCTGTTCCTTTGCTGAATCAATGGCAGGATAAAATTGACGCGACTTACGAAATCGACCTCTGGGGTCGGGTGGCGTATCAATATCGCGCGGCAAAATATTTGATGAAGATGAGCGAGGAGGAAAGGCGTAGCATCCTTATTGCCCGCCAAGCCGATATGGCGCGTGATTATCTGGAGCTACGCGGGGACCAAACACGCCAGCGCATTTTAGCAAATAGTCATGCAACCGTGCAAAATCTGCTCTCGTTAGCGCAAAGCCGCTATAAGAGTGGTTTGGTGACCGAGCTTGATGTCGATAGTCTTAAAGCGCGTCTGCATGGTGTAGAAGCCCAGCAGGCTAATTTGGATGAGACTGTCGCGCGGGAACAAAATGCCATCGCCTTACTGCTTGGCCAACCCCCTCAGAGCTTGAATGAGGAGCTAGGCCGTACAGCAACCGTGCCGACTGTGCCGCCTTTTGTGCCCGCTGGCTTGCCGTCAGAACTCGCCCATCGTCGCCCCGATATTCGTGAAGCAGAGGACCATCTGCGTGAAGCTGTGGCAGAGGTTGGTGAAGCTACAGCGGATTTCTACCCTAAAGTGACGGTCACGGCGGATTTTGGTTTCCAGACCTTATCGTTTCGTGACCTTGGTTTTTGGAATGCACGGGCTTGGAATGTCGGGCCGAGTATTTCTCTGCCTATCTTCCAAGGTGGACGGCTTTATGGGCAGTTGAAGTTGAAAAAGGCCGCCCAACGCGCTGCCGCTGTGGAATATCGCCAAACAGTCTTACAAGCGTGGAATGAGGTCGATAACGCGTTACAAGCTTATCATGATGAACAAGTCCGTCGTGAGGGCCTCTCCCGCACTGTAGAGGACCAACAGCGCGCGCTTGCTTTGGCAACCAGCCAATATAAAGCTGGTCTTGCTACTTATCTTGCTGTTTTGGAGGCTCAAGAACGGTTGCAAAATGCTCAACTCGACCTCGCAGGTAGTGATGTTGCCTTCGCAACAGACCTTGCACGTCTTTATAACGCTCTGGGGGGTGGTTGGTCTGATGTGTTGCCTGATGCAGAAAAGGAAAAAGCATCATCATCACAGCCCTGATGGCGGGTTATAGAGAGAGCGACTCCTTAGTTTTGCAAAGGAGACTCGTTGTCAAGGGCAGTAAGTTTGTGCACAAGGTTTTCCACAGGCCTACGGCGCAGAAAACTGCCCTTCTTGTTAAGAAATGAGTAGGATTATCC
This sequence comes from Bombella sp. ESL0378, assembly GCF_009725845.1. Taxonomy (NCBI): domain Bacteria; kingdom Pseudomonadati; phylum Pseudomonadota; class Alphaproteobacteria; order Acetobacterales; family Acetobacteraceae; genus Bombella; species Bombella sp. ESL0378. The sequence continues at coordinate 158,479 of NZ_WNIF01000002.1, forward strand.
CCAAATGAGGGTAGTATGGATATGCCTTATGGGGATGATTTAGGGGACTATAAAAAAAACCGGCACGACGAGAGTGCCGGTTTTTTAGTAAAGAACTCATAGGGATGGAGTATCCCCATAGAGGAAAGAGCGTTTTACTTCTGAGTGGCTGTTGTTGCTTCTGTCACCACAGTCTCGGAGACGAAGACAAGGCTATCAATCGCATCATTTAAAGCCACAGCTGCCGCTTCAGGGTGATGGCCTTGGGCAAAAATAAGCGCGCGATTGACATAACCTTGAAGCTGGGAGAGCGGTGCCAGGGCGATGACAAAGTCAATATCCTGCCCAACAATTTGTAGCGTTTGGGCGGCTTGGTCGGTCTGGCCAGCTTTAAGCTGAGCATTTGCCGTAGCAATGGCACTTTTCTTGGCTGGCTCTAGCTCTGTTGTAGCGATGACCTCACCCCCAACCGGAATCCAATCCGTCGGGCCTGCCACTGTGTGGTTTTTGGGGAGTGGATGCTGCGGGGCTGGGTGCAAGTCTGCCTCTGCTGCGGTGAATTGCTCACGCGCTTTAGCGGCTAAATCCAAATGGGAGAGGGCTGCGTTGAGGGCAGGGATAGCCTTCTCATCTTGACCTGCGGCGAGCAGATGCTGAGCATCCACAATCTCCACCATCGCCTTCTGCCCGTGGTCGGAGAGATGATGGAAAGCGCGATGCTCTTTGCGTTCCTCAGCATGCTCTTTGTGCAGGCTTTTATGGTCCTGTGCTGCTGTTGCATCAGCGGCAAAAGCAGACCCAGCCAGAAGGCTTAGTCCTAAAGCGGAGAGGGTCAAACCCCGTGATAGCGTGGTAAACTGCATGTGATTATCCTTTCTATTAGATAGTCGGGGAGCCCCCCTTATCACCACTCTCATGAGAGCCTAAGCCTTATAAAGGTGCAAGGGAAGGAACCGGGAAGCTGCTATGTTGTTTTTTGCTGTGCTTTAAAAGATTTCAACATGGCTTTTAAAACCAAGCAAAGCGGCATCGCGTAAATTACCCTGCCCATTGGGGCGAAAGAAATATTCCATCAAAGGCTGGAAGATAACGCCGCGATAAACATGGATAGCGTAGTTGACCTCTAAAACCGCTGCATGACGTTGCACACCTGTGGCATGATTAGGGAGACGGTTATATTGTGCATTATCTAGCATCATTGTTTCGGTTGCTTGTACACCGGGAGCAATTTTCTCATAAGTAAAAGAGATGCCAAGCGTATCAAAGGGGCGGGAGCGGATAAGCCCGCGATCGATGACCCCTCCATAGGCCTCCCATTCACGCAGGGCGATGCGTTTATCGTTATAGAGGAAGCCCCAAAGTGCTGTAATACCGCGCTTGCTGTCTTTATAATGGTTCAGGAGATGCTGGTCAGCCATAAACCAAGCTCCATAACCATCGTGGTGGAGATCTGCTCTGCGATGGGTTAAGGCATAAGGTTGACCATTAACATCATAATAATTATCAGGATTAGGGGCCGTCATTAAGACGCCACCAATTTTATAATGGCCGGGATGATTTTTGCCGAAGATGGGCTCCCATCCCATCTCATAAGGCAGGCGGAATCCATTGATATTCCCGCCATTAAACTTAAAGCCCGTACGGTGCTGCTCGTTTTTATAAATCCCATTCTCCCCCGCATAGAGGCCAAGCTCCATATAGAGGAAGCGGGACGGACGGCCGCGTATACGCCCCCCCCATACAGCGGCGGGGTAGCCACTGGTAAAGCTGCTATCTGTTGCTGCTTTAGGACGGCCGCAAATACTACCATTTTGGAAGTTACAAAAGAGCGGGCTGTTCTGGAAGTCTGACATCTCAGACATACGCCCTGCCGCGATGGAGAGACGTCCCCCGAACAGGGTTTCCTCCCCATAGGCCATGACGAGATGGACTACTACGTTACCACCCCCGCCATAATCTTCCGAGGCGTGGTTAAGCCAATCACCGAACATACGGTTTGCCGTTGTTCCGTACCGCCCTACAATAATGCTATGGGTGGAGAAGCCGCGTAAGCCGATGAGCTGCTCCCAGTTGACATTAACAGAGGCCGCATATTGCCCAGCATTACTTGCCCCTTGCTTATAACGGGCAAAATGCTGGGAGTTGGGGTAGGACTTCGTAGGGGGGGTAATAGCCCCGGCAAATTCGTTCGTATTATCAAGGAGGAAGGCGATTCCCCGTTTGCGGAGCCAGTCAGTCATGCCAAACCCGCGCGGGAACAAAGCTTCAGGCCGGGCAAAAGGTGGGACGGAGGTTGTATAGTCAGCACGGGCAGGCAAGGGCGTATCCACGCGGAGCATTGGCTCATTGCCGATAATCTCATCTAAAACCTGTGCCTTGGCAGAAGGGACAGCGAGCCATGCACACCCTACCCATAGAGTAGATAATGCAATATGCTTTATAAGCTTGATATATGAGCGTGAGGGGCGAGAGGGCTTCATGCCATTAAGGCGTAAAGGATACATCGTCATGAAGGCTCCCGGTATTGTAAAGACGCTGTTTAGGCATTGATGACTAACATAAAACGCTCTCTGAAGAGCTAAAGAATTTTAACAGGAAGATCAAAGCTTATCTGTTTGTTATGGCGACATAATTATGAAAATCTAGCCAGCAGAGAGCTGGCAAAATTATGAGTAGTGTGGGAGAAGTGAGCTATGACGACCCATTTGGAAACCCACACGATTCACCCCATCCCCCACACGCACCGTTATGGGCGGGTGGCAGACCTCTTTTCTGTATGGTTTAGCGCGAATATGACGCTGCTAACGGTCGTTACAGGGGCTTTAGGTCCAGCCGTTTTTGGGCTTTCATTTTTATGGTCTGTTTTAGCGTTGCTGTTAGGCAACATGGTGGGGGCTATCTTTATGGCCCTCCACGCAGCCCAAGGCCCTAGGCTTGGCGTTCCTCAAATGGTGCAAAGTCGCGGGCAGTTCGGCATTTACGGGTCAGTGCCGATCATTTTGCTCGTTGTGTTGATGTATATTGGTTTTGCGGCGTCTAACTGCGTGGTTGGGGGGGGAGCCCTAGCACATGTTCTTCCAGTTTTTAGCGGGAGCAAAGGGGTGTGGTTGGTCGCTATCTTAACGCTTGTCCCTTGCGTGATGGGCTATCGTGCGATTCACATATGTTCTCGTTTTGCGAGCTGGGTCTCTATCATTGCGGTTGTATATGCGATTGGCTGCGGGCTTGGTGGTTTCTCGCGTAGTTTGCTGGCGGATACGCATGGCTCCTTAGCGGGCTTTTTTGGGGCTTTTTCAGTCTCAGCATTGTGGCAGATAGCTTACGCGCCTTATGTCTCTGATTCATCACGTTATTTACCGGATGAGGCAAGTTCTGGTCGGCGGGCATTTTGGGCAACCTATGGGGGGACTGTTATCGGGGCTGTTTTGCCTATGGTCTTGGGGAGTTTGCTTTCTTTAAGCTATCCCTCACTTCCTCTTGCTGGGGCTTTGGCCCATGCTGGTGGACGGGTGGGTAATCTTGTATTGTTGGTGTTGGCTTTGGCCATCCCTCTTGCTAATGCGATGAGTGTGTATTGCGGCGCATTATGCAGCCTAACCCTTGTGCAAACCTTCCGCCCTGCTTGGCGTTCTGGTTTAGGGGGACGGTTATTGATGACCTTTCTCTTGCTCGCCATCGCGCTGATAATGAGCCTCGGCATGATGGGGGATTTCCTAAAGGCCTATACGTCCTTTCTGGATATTCTTATGGCTGTTCTCGTACCGTGGACGTCGATTAATCTATGCGATTACTATATATTGCGCGATGGTCAATATGATGTTGCCGCGTTTTTTGCCGCTGATGGCGGGCCTTACGGGCGGTTTAATGGTCTTGCCGTGGCGGTTTATGTATTAGGTGTCTTTGTTGAGCTTCCCTTTATGAAGACAGGCCCTTACACGGGTCCTCTAGTGCCTTTGCTTCATGGCGTGGATATCTCTTGGATTGTTAGTTTGATTGTAACAGGCGGGGCCTATTATAGGTTTGTACGTCACCTTCAGCGCAAGGCCTAAATCTGAGAGGCTAATAAGGACTGATAAGGTACATTTATATTTATGATTAGCCTATCTTGTTAAGGGGGCGATACTTCTTTTATAGAGTGAGAGACGCTGTGAGCGGAGTATCGCTTTATGAGGGGGAGCCGCGTGCTGTGTGGGAGAATATCACGTCCGTGGCTTAGTGTTGTATGGGGGGTCATCCTTCTATCAACCATTATGCGGGTGTCTTGCGCGAAAGCTGCGGATATAACATTTGCTGTTATTGGCCCGCATGAATATGATCTACCGGTTGATTTTAAGCCGTTTAATGTCTTTGTGCAGTATGGGGACGGTAATGCGGCCACCTTCCATTATGATGGCCAAGGGGCGCGTCATTCCGGCCAAGGGGCTCATACATGGTCAGGGATGAGCAAATATGTTCATTTCTGGACGTTTAAATCCATTCCTAAAATTGGCTTTGCTTATGAGGTGATTCAGACAGAGAGTTATCAGCTTGCCAATGGGACTAATTTTGGTGGGTTAGGCCCAACTATTAGCGGCCCTGCCGTGTGGTTTAAGCCGAACGCTCATAGCACCTTCGGGATACAGACCTTTATGCAAACCCCAAGTGCGACACGGGACCGCCTCAACCCTAATTATTGGTCCAATCTTTCAAGCTTTATGTTCGATTATGAATGGAAGCATTTCGGCTTTGATGGTGATTTAGGGGCGGTTGTGGCGTCTACGTTGCATAATAAAGGCCAACATTCCTATCATCCGGGAACGGCCTTCCATAGCAATTTGCGCTTTAGCTGGAAGGCCTCCCCACATTGGGAGCCATTCTTTGGGTTGGATTGGCAGAATAATGCCGGCTTGCGCGATAATACATTACGGCATTATGTAGCCAATACAAGCAGCCGTGAAGTCGCTTTGGGTGTTGGGCTGATGTGGAATATTAATAGCGCGTGGAATATAACAGCCCGTTATTCCCATTCAGTAGAAGGGCGTAATATAGCGGAGACAAATGCTTATTATCTAAAGTTAGCTTATTTATTCCAAGGGGCAATATTCTCTCATTATTAACCTGATAAGGGGCGTAGGTAGGGTTCATGTCGTAATGTTAAGTATATGTGCATGATGCAAAAAGCATGGTGGCGAACAGCCGATATAGCCGGCCCATCCCTTTTGCTTTTTATGGCAATTGCAGGTCTCATAGCGGCGAACTCGCCTTGGCAGGCTAACTACGCATTATTGGCTCACCCTATGGGGGATGTGCACATTACCGGATGGAACGGGCGCACATGGTCCCTCACATTACCTAGCGTTATTGAAGCCATCACGCTTGGCCCGATGACATTATTTTTTCTGCTTATCACTTTAGAGCTTAAAAAGGAGCTTGTTAGCGGGCATTTATCGCAATTACGTCAGTGCTTATTACCATGTGTCTCCGCACTCGGTGGGGTCGTTGTGCCTGCTCTTTTATACAGAGTGATTGCCGCGTCAGAGCCTGCTTTGCAGGCAGGTTGGGCCATCCCGATAGCAACGGATGCCGCTTTTACGGTGCCGATTTTATTGGCATTGGGACGATATGTTTCCGAAGGAGGGCGTGTTTGGCTCATGGCCCTTGCTATTTTTGATGATGTTTTAGGGATTCTGATCATCGCATTATTTTATGGCGGTACGTTAAGGTGCGGGCCCTTAGTCGTTAGTGCGGTATTGGTGGGATGCTTGGTCTATTGGGGGAGGCGTGGGATTCGTGCTCTTTGGCCGTATAGCGTGGCGGGATGTTTGTTGTGGGGATGTTTGTTGGTCTCAGGGGTGCATCCTACCATAGCGGGCGTTGTTGTAGGCTTGTGCCTCCCTGCACGAGTGAAGACGCTTCCCTCGCCTGTAGAGCGTATGGAGCATTACGTCACACCATGGGTGAGATGGGTGATTCTGCCTATATTTGGCTTTGTGATTATGGGGATACCGTTACTGACCCTTCCTCTCCATGCGGTGAATGTACGTTTGGTTTGTGCTGTAGCGGTCGGGTTGGTTATGGGTAAGACAACGGGCATTTTCAGTGCAACATGGCTAGCTGTGCGTTGCCGGTTGAGCCCTCTGCCCCGCCAGACATCATGGTATATGGTGTTTGGTTTATCTATGCTGTGCGGTATTGGCTTCACCGTTAGTCTTTTTATGGCCTCCCTTTCATTTGCTGGGTCTAATTTACTCTTATCCGCAAAGCTTGGTATTCTGAGCGGCTCTCTCATGGCGGCCTTGATGGGCTGGGTATGGCTGCGAGCAGGCGTTACGGTCTCTGAGTAAGAGATTTGTTTTCATATCGTAACGAGATGACTAAAAAATAAACCATGGAGCATAGAGTGCTGCTCGACAGCATGGTCCATTCTTTAGTATGGCAAAGCATATGAGTGATAATGAAGTGGAGAGCATAATGGTGGAGGAAGCAGAGGCCAAACGCGGCTATGCGGCGCGGCGTAATCGCCGGAAGGGGCCTCAGCTATTACCATCAGGCCGTCAGCAACTTCAGCCCCCCGGTGGGCAAAAAAAGGTCTTGCTACATTCTTGCTGTGCGCCGTGTTCTGGCGAAGTGATGGAAGCCATGACGGAATCCGGGATTGATTATACCATCTTCTTTTATAATCCGAATATTCATCCAGAGCGGGAATATCTTTTACGCAAAGATGAGAATATCCGCTTCGCAGATGCCCATAATATTCCGTTTATTGATGCTGATTATGATAAAGATAATTGGTTCGAGCGTGCAAAAGGGATGGAGTGGGAGCCAGAACGAGGCATACGCTGTACGATGTGTTTTGATATGCGCTTTGAGCGTACAGCACTGTACGCGCATGAGCATGGCTTCCCCGTTATGACCAGTTCCCTTGGTATTTCTCGTTGGAAGAATATGACCCAGATTAATGAGTGCGGTGCGCGCGCTGTAGCTCCCTATGAAGGGTTAGAATATTGGGATTTTAATTGGCGTAAAGGCGGCGGCTCTGCTCGGATGATTGAGATTAGCAAGCGCGAGCGTTTTTATAAACAAGAATATTGTGGATGTGCTTATTCTTTGCGGGATACAAATAATTTCCGCCGCTCAAAAGGTCGCCCGGCGATTGTTTTGGGAGAGGAGTTTTATGGTGAGGATGATTAAGGGCCGCATCGTTTACGTTTCATAATCCCGCGCATGTGGTTGAAGGGATGAGCTGGCATGAAGATTGCGATTGTATGTGATTCCTTTAAGGGTAGTCTTTCCACCTTAGAGGTCGCGCGGGAGATTAAAGCAGGATTTTCGCGTATTTTCCCTCATGCTGATTACCTTTGCCTCCCTATGGCAGATGGTGGAGAAGGCACAGTGGAGGCTTTTGCCCAGGGGACGGGTGGGCAGATAATGGCATGCAGCGTGACAGGGCCATTGGGCAAGCCTGTCTCTGCTTTTTGGGGCGTGAGCGGGGATGGGCGCACCGCCGTGATCGAAATGGCCGCCGCGGCGGGCCTCCCTTTATTAAAACCGGATGAGTATGCACCATTACAGACAACAACCTATGGCGTGGGAGAGTTGGTGCGTGCTGCGTTGGATCATGGCTGCCAGCATATCATCATTGGGTTAGGCGGTAGTGCTACAAATGATGGTGGGGCTGGGTTTGCTCAGGCTCTGGGGGTAAGATTGTTAGACGAGCGAGGGCGTGATTTGCCTCCCGGTGGTGCTGCCTTGGCTCATCTCGCACAGATAGATGCTTCTGGCTTGGATGCTCGATTAGCGTATGTCACGCTGGAGGGAGCCTGTGACGTTACAAATCCTCTCACAGGCCCGCAGGGGGCTTCGGCGATATTTGGTCCACAAAAAGGGGCCTCCCCACAGGATGTAGCACAGTTAGAGGCTGCCCTAACACATTATGTAACGCTCTTAGCATCTCAATCTGGACGTAATATCGCTCATATATCTGGGGCGGGGGCAGCAGGTGGCCTTGGTGGTGGGCTGTTGGCTTTTACACACGTAACCTTACGGCCGGGTGTGGAGATTATTGCTGAGCAGCTGCATTTAGCCGAGCATTTTGCAGAGATGGACCTCATCATCACTGGTGAGGGGCGAATGGACGGGCAGACAGTCCATGGGAAGGCCCCTATGGGGGTTGCGCAGATTGCAAAACGCTTTGGCAAGCCGGTGATTGCCATTGTTGGCTCTACTGGGAAGGATGTAGAGCTTGTCCATCAGGTCGGTATTGATGCCGTTTTTGATACGGTCTCGCATCCAGCAGATTTAACAACGGTGTTGGAGGAAGCTCCATCTTCCCTCCGCCGGGTTGCTGAGAATGTAGCCATCATATTGAAGATGGGGCAGATGATGAAGAGATGTTCATAGAACGTCTGAACGCTTCACTCTTGTAAAAGAGCCTGCTAGGTTAACTTTATAGTCAGAAGCTGTGCAGCGCAGCGTATTAGTGGCAAGTGATTTTATGAATCGTTCTCCCCTCCCGCTTGTTATAGCTCGGTTATGGGCGTTATGTGGGCTTATTCTTGTGCTGGTTGTTCCTGCACAGGCAGCTTCCTCCATTGGGGCAGCGGACGCCGATAAAGCCGTTGCCAATACCGCCTCGCCTTTAGTTATTGGTACACCTGAAGGAGATTTTGGGTGGAATAATGTTGCAAGTGCTTTGCGGCTCCAGCTAGAGCAAGACCAAGCAACATTGCGGAGCATTGGGGAGGAGTTGTCTCGTGCAAAAACCCCTCTTAGTGGGAATGCTCTGGATGCTTATAGCGCGCAAGTTAAGGTTGTGCGGCAACATGTTACGGATGGCTTAGCCCAGATTCAATTTTATGAGGGTTCTATCACATCTTTGTTGCAGGTGCTCGGCACCAAGGCTGAAGATGGTGAGGATGCAACGATTACGCGTCAGCGCGGGGCAGCACGGAAGACATCATTAGGCATTGCGTCTTTGCAAGTGCGGATGCGAGTGTGTGATTTGCAGACGCGCCAGTTGGAAGGCCAGCTAGATGGTTTGCGCCGCCGTGTGCAGCAAGGTGCGCTCGTTCGTCATGTGGAAACACCATTAAGTCTAGGTTTTTGGCAAACAATCGGGGCCGAGGGGTACGCCGCCTTTAAAGGTCTTACGCGGGATGAGTTAAATATCGTCCTTGGGGCTTTAGGGGTTATAGGGCTTGTTTCTGTTTTTGCAGAGGCTGTGCGCTGGTTAACAGGTAAAATGCTGAATACCACATTGGCCCGGATGCGGTGGGTTGCTGCTATTCGCACGCAACGCGCCGTAGGGAGTGTGGTGCTCGGTATTTTATGCGCCTTTTTGGCGGAGCTTCTTTGGCAAGGGTGGGGGTTCATTGCGTTTAGTGAGGATGGGATGCCTCTTTTATCGGGGCAGTATTTAACACGATCTTTACCGGTGTTTGGGTTTGTGATGGGAGCTGGCGTTTCGTTAAAACGCTCACTCCGCGGGAAGATTTGCCCTCTTTGCAGCTTATTATTAGGCACAGGGGTTCTCTTTTGTGGGGCGTTACGAACAGCCGAGCTGAATAAAAGCCTTGGGCCGGGGTTGGATGCCATATTGGGCGGCGTTTTGGCTCTTTCATCAGCGATTTTTCTTTATGTGCCTTGCCGTGTGGAGAAAAATCGTCAGCAACATGCCGGTGAGGATATAAGTGAGCTAGGTGGGGGAATGGCTCAGGATATTGGTGCAATGTTAATCCAATATTTGCCGCTTCATGGTGTTTCAGCATTGTTACTATTAGTAACGGGCCTAGCTGTATTAAGTGGTTATATTCCTTTTGCCTTTTTGTTGAATGACTGGGTGCTGACCCTGCTTTATGCTGCTGGTATTGTTATGTTGCTCATGCAGGCATGGCGGGATTGTGCGCAATTTGTGTTTTCGGCTCAAAGTCATTTAGGGCGTATTTGGAATGAGCTTGGCCTAAGCGCACGCCGTCTTGCACAGGTGGAGGTTATCAGCACGGCCCTTGTTGGTCTGGGGTTGGTGATGGTTTTTGTAGCCTTATTGCAGGGGAGAAATGGGGCCTCTTTTGGTGGTGCATGGGACGGTTTGCAACAGATTTTTGCGGGAGACATCTTTTTTGGGATTTCTTTTTCACCACGGATGTTGGTAAATGCCGCCCTGCTGATAATAGGCGTATTTTATGGCATTAAGTTTCTCCAACAATGGTTAAATAATCGCCTGTTTCCCGTAACGTCATTAGATAATGGTGCGCGGACATCTATTCTAAGCATCATGACATATACATTATGGATTGTGGCAGGGTTGAAGTTGTTATCCATGATGGGGATTTCTGTTCAGAATCTAACATGGGTGGTGAGTGCGTTATCGGTCGGTGTGGGTTTTGGCCTACAATCCATCGTGAAGGACTTTATCTCTGGGTTGATTTTGCTAGCTGAGCGGCCTGCACAAGCGGGCGATAAAATTAGCATTAGTGGGACTACAGGTGTTATTCAGCGTGTGAATGTTCGGGCAACGGATATCCGCCTGAGCGATGGGACCACAGTGATTATGCCGAACTCTCAATTTATTACCTCCAACGTGCAAAATTGGAGTGCTGGGCAAAACCCTGTGAAGGTGAAGCTCGTTGTTGCTGTGCCGTCTAATGTTAGTCTGGATAAAATACAGGAGATTTTCATGCAGGTGGCTAATGAGCAACCGAACATTCTGCGTGACCCTGCCCCGCAAACGTTGCTTGATCCTAGTGCAGGGGAGACAATCGGAGCTACACTGTCTGTTTATATAGCTCGCGGTACGAGTAGTGACGCGGTAACGACAGCGGTGATGGGGGCTTTGATGAACCGCTTTAACAGTGAGGGTATTTCTCTTATTCTGCCTTCGTAAAAGCTTATAAAAGCCGGAGCCTTATAAAAGGGCCCCGGCTTTATAGAGCCGTTCTAGGCTTATTTGCCGTCAACAGAGCGTGCAATTTCGGAAACGAGCTTTGTTAGGTAAGCTCGGTCGATTTGTGTGTTAGGTCCCTCAATCCGTACAACATCTTGTACAAGAGCAAAGATGAGGTCTTCGCGTGTCATGTTACGAACGGGGTTTACATCGTTTTGTGCCATAACGGTTTGTTCCTTCCATATAAACTGGCGATGATAGCAACCACACAGCACTGTTGGCTGCCCTGGGAGCATTTAGCAGGTTTTATAACGCTAGGTCACGCTTTGTTAAGAAGAAAAGTAAAGCTCTGGTAAAGAAATAGTGGGATGGTATAATGGAGCACACGGTTAAGGACAGGGTATGATAACGCGGTTAAAGTCTTTTTTTACGCAGCCAGAGGCCAACTTCCAAGGTCAGCAAGCAGAGGGGCAGCTGAAGCCCGTTTTGACGGCCCTTGCGGTGGGGACGTTGCTGTTGGCGGCTTTATGGGTGCTCAAGCCTTTCTTACTGCCCATATTAGGGGCCATTACTATCTCGGTGACGTTCTGGCCTTTTGTGCTAAAATTGCACAAGCTGTTATTTGGTAGTCGTGTTGCCGCTGTATTTTGCACAGCCTTAGCCGCCTTGATTGTCTTTTTTATGCCCGTTGCGCTAATCGCTCTCATTTTTGCGCAACATGTTAAGGATGTTTCGCACTTAATTTCTATATTACCGTCATGGCAGTTACCAGCGGTTCCCGCGTGGGTGGGCCATATCCCGCATCTGGGAAGTCATATTGTACCTCTGTGGGACCATCTGCGTGAAAATAGTCTGCCAAGTTTGCTGAAGCAGATTATCCCTCCTCCTGAGACGCTGATAAGCATGGTCCTTTCTTCGGCGGGAAGTTTTGGGTCTCTTTTGGTGGAGTTTGGCCTGACATTGATCGCTATGGTGATTATCCTCCTCCATGCAGAAAAGTTGATTGATGTGCTAGAGCGTATCAGCGTGCGCTTGGCAGGAGAGGCGGGTCGTCATTTTCTAAAACGTGCAGAAATCACAATGCGTGGTGTTGCGTTAGGGGTAACCTTAACCGCCATTGTGGAATCTCTTTTTGGTTGGCTTGGCCTTATGCTGGCTGGTATGCCGATGGGTAGCGTTATTGCGGCGGTGATGTTTATATCATGCGTCTTACAATTTGGTGGTGCGTGGGTATTATTTGCTAGTACGATTTGGCTTTATTTTACAGCTCCTTTGTCTCACGCGCTGATTTTATTGGTCTTTGCGTTGATTGCCGTAGCGAATGACAATTTTTTACAAGCTTTGGTCATTCGTCGTTATGTGAGGATTTCGGTCATCACTATTATGTTTGGGGCCTTTGGTGGTATTGCTACATTAGGCTTTGCTGGTGTCTTTGTTGGTCCGACCCTGCTTTATCTTGTTGAATTTATGCTTCAGGAGTGGGTGGGTCTTTCACCGAAAGATGAGGCAGAAAAGACATCCTCTTTGTAAGGATAAAGCCTGCACTCGCCCAGAGGCTTATGGTCGCTAGGGCGAGGGCTAGCGTTAGACTGCATGTTGCTGTGTTTTGCATGGCCGTGTGGCGTAGCGTTACGATGGTAAGGGCTGTGGTCAGGAAGCTAGCTGATAAGATGAGTATAAGAACGCGGTAGATATAGCGTGGGAAAGTAGCACAACTTAGAATACTTAGAGCAAAACAAGTATAATAAAATAGTGTGATATGCTGATAAAGCCGCATCATAGATGTTTGGGCTATAGAGGGTAAGCTGGCCATTTTTGTAATATTCCCAAGGGGGATGAGGTGAGTGGTCAGGGGGCTAAGGGCGATAACCCCACATAAGCCAAGTAAACACCCCATGAGGCTTCCCTCTGTTATGCGGTCAAGCCATAATGTCATTGATGATTCAAGTCGGCTGCTTTTTTTCTTTATGGTTTTGCGATGTGTATTAAGCCATAGCTGATTGGCCGTATGGAAGAACCCCACACCGCAGAGAGCTAATATAATATAGAGCCATCGAACAAACTCGCCCCCGAAACTTCCAAAATGTAAAGCAAGGCACCATGTGAGCAAACGTCGTGCAAGGCTTTGGTGGGAGGATAAGTTCGTCTCCTCCAAAACGCTCCCCGTATAAGGGTTCAGTGTGATGGAGGCACGATCCCGACCAATCATTGGGTTGTAAGTATCTATACCCTGTACAAATAAGGAAGGATAAGTTTGTAGAGGCTTAGATGAGAGAGGGTTAGGGCTATAGAGCGGGGCATGGAGCATGACACGTGCAGCTAATGTATCGGCGGTGATAGGGGAGAGAATATAGTCTAAGCGGTAAGGTTGAAAGTGAGGGGCAAGAGTATGGAGCTGCGTTAGAACGCTCTCCGGTGAGATGAGGGAGTGGGTATTTTGTTTTGATTCCGAAACGATATGAGTGTCAGAGATACTGCAAAAGAGTGGGAAGAAGGCAAAGAGGGCCGTTGTCAAAGCGATGATGAGGTGAAATGGCATGGAGCAAAGGCCGAGTAAGCTATGTAAGTCCAGCCAACGCCGTCTTGCGCGCCCGTGTAAGCGTACGGTCATAAGGTTACGCCACATGCCGGGTAGTAGTAAAATGACGCCTGATAGCAGTGCCAGCCCATAAAAGAGGCATATAATCCCTATAATGGGCATCGCCCAAGGCTCTGGTAGCGGGAGCCCCATGCGGCGATGTAACCCACCAATAAAGCTAGGGGCTGGTGTAGGGGCAAGATAATAAAGGGAGGAAGTGTGAGGGGAGGTTTGATGTATAAGAATCTGAGCAGCTGGTAAAGCTAAGGGGAGTTCTGGTGCAAGGGGGAGGCTTAGCTGCGCTGTGGTAGGGCTGGTTAATGTGATGCGATATTGTAAGGGGGTGTGCACCCCTAATGTATCTAATGTCGTCTTATCAAGAGGTAAGAGAGATGTTTCAAGAGGTGAGGGAGGAGGTAGGCGGGCTATGCTCCATTGCTGTAATGGGGCTGCAAATAATGTAAGAGCTCCAGCAAGGAACCCCATTGCTAAGAGGCTGCCTGTGGTAATGCCAATCCATCCATGGAGTGTTTGATAACGGCGCGCGATACGATGGATATTACGCCCTACCCCAGTGCCAATGAGGGCTGTAAGGCCCATAAGGGCGATAAAGCAGCTGCTGAGGAGAAATAGGGAGCTACCAGTGACACCATAATGATGAGGGATGTTCAACCATGTTGCTATAGGGATGCTCCCTCCTATGATGAAGGTGCAACATGCTATCCCGATGGTGATACGCCGCCATAAAGGAGTGTTAGGCGTCGTCATGAGGAGAGCGATGAGCGATAGGTGTCAAGAATAGCCCAGCAAATGGGGAGTAGGCATAAGAGGGCCATAGTCAGGCCACCGAGGCAGAAGAATGCACCAATCGGGCCGAAAATATAGGCCCAAAGGTTCCATGCAAGCAGGGCCGTTACGCCCAGCAAACCCTTGGCTAACGTGGGGTTGAGGTAAGATATTTGAGGCGTCTGACCGGGGAGTTGAAGCCATAATAGAATAGCGGAGAAACTGCCGAGACCTAAGCCACCTGCAAAGAGGCTGAAAGTCGTATCAATGAATGGCACTCTCTTTCTCCCCGTATTATGTCTTTGTTATGCAAGACCATGGTTATTTGTGAGGGGATTTTATGGGGAATCAGTGCAAGGCGTCAAACCTGTATTATTAATGCAGGATATAAATTGTTCTGATAATCATATCCTTCTTGTGAGGGTGCGAAGGGATTTATCAAGTTTCTATGAGAGGTCATAAGATATGTTCTACCCTCATAGGTAAAAGCAGCATAAACTGAGACAGTTTTAGAGGGGAGTGGAGGGCATAATGGATATTCGTCACGCCATAGAGGATGATCTTCCCATTATTACGGAGATTTATAATCACGCTGTGAGGACAACGACAGCGATATGGAACGATCGCGTTGTGGATGTAGCGAATAGGGCAGCATGGTTAAAGGCTCATGATGAAGCGGATTTGCCAGTCTTGGTGAGTGTGGATGATGATGGCGTGGTGAATGGTTATGCCACTTTTGGGCCGTGGCGTGCGTGGGATGGCTATAAATATACGGTAGAACATTCCGTCTATGTGCATAAAGCTGCACAACGTAAGGGGGTCGGGAAGGCTCTTATGCACGCTTTGATGGAGGCTGCGCGTGAGCGAGGGTATCACGTTATGATTGCGGGTATTGAATCGGGGAATGTAGGGTCATTACGCCTACATGAGCAATTAGGCTTCCAAAAAGTGGGGGAGTGCCCTCAAGTAGGGTGTAAGTTCGGGCGGTGGTTGGATTTGACCTTCATGCAAGTCACATTTGAGGGATGTCCTTTGCCAAAATGAACTTGCTATAATAGCAGTTTTTTGTTCTTGTATCAGAATGAAAATATGAGGAGAAACACCATGTTGGGTTGTAAGAGGGATGGGGTAATATGGAGCCGTGCATGGTCCATGATGGCTTTACTAGTTGGGGGTATGGCTCTTGCAACGCCTGCATGGGCTGAAGGCTTGGACCGTGTTTATGAGGTGCAAGCGCAGCTGGCTCCAACAACTTTGGTGGTGGGGAAGGACCAAGCCCCTACCGATGTGCTAAAAACGAATCTAGGGCCGAATATCCGCCGTGGGCAAGTCCAGAAGACGGTTGAAATTGGGCATAATGCTTACCGCTTGGGACAATATCGGATGCAAGTTCGTTTACGTCCCGGCCCGCATGGTGGGTATGATAATGGTACGATGAGTTATACTGTCTCGGCGTCATTAAACCGTGTAGCGAATAATCATACGGTCTCTATTTTTACACGCGTAAAAGGGGTGGTGAAACTGCAAGACGGTCAGGCCGTAACACCCCTCCCAGCGAACCGTTATTTTACGGGAACGATGCAGATTCATGCCATTGCAGCAGGGTTCTGAAGACAAAGGAAGGTGTGGCTGGATGAGGATGTGGCTAAAAGGGCGATCGGGCTTTTTGGAAGGGCTGGTAGTTGGGGCGATAAGTTTTTTTTATATGGAGAGTATCGCGGTGGCGGGCGCACTTTCATTCCCGGAATCGGGTGTGAAGGCTCCGTATAGTCCTTTGGCCATTCCAACTTATTTTCAGCCTATTGATGTATCGTTAGAGGCTTTGTTGGATCAGCATTACACGATTATATCCGCCCATGAAGCAGGTGGAGAGGAGATAGTGGTTTTAGCGCGAAAAGAAGGCCCTATGGAGGCGCGTCTTCATGCTATATGTGCGTTGACGATGCCGAATGTTGAGACGGATCAAACCGTGGTAACATCGCGTTGTTGGGCATTAAATCATCCTCGTAAGGGGGAATAATCTTATGCGTGTTAGTACCGAATTATGGTATGGGCAGCATAATATGTTTGCGGGAGGGGTGTTATGACGGATTCAGTATATAGTTTGCTCGGTTATGAGGATGAGGTCCGCCAACTTGGTAAAAAGATTGGCCGTCTCTCCAAACATGAGCTTTTTTCACAGGATTTGACGCCTTTTCCGAAGGGGAACCCTAAAGTAACCCCACGGCACGAGGCATTTTATTGTGAGATTGAGGCATCGCATCAATTTTATAAACAGATGGTTAGTTCCATGGAAAGGGAGTTCCATGAGCTATGTGACCGTTTCTCATCGGAGCGTTATTATTCTGTAGATGCTGATTTTAACCGTTTGATGGTGCAGTTTAATGGTAATTCTGCCAATGATACGTTGGCATCTATGCGGTTTATGAATCGGTTTCTTCTATGTGTGAAGAAGAATATGCCTTTTGGTGAAGATGATGCCCATGTTCTTTTTGCAAATTATGGCCGTTTGATTACGCGTTGAGATATAGAGACCTAAACGTAGCATGAAGGCAGCAGCGTGACGTTTGATCTGTACACTATATTATATATCATCGCGATAATTGCCGAAGCTATGACCGCTGCCCTTTTGGCTGGAAAATTAGAGATGGACCTTGTGGGCGTTTTTCTTTTGGGCTGGGTAACGGCCTTAGGGGGTGGGTCTATTCGGGATGTATTGCTAAATCATTATCCATTGTCATGGGTGCGGCATCCAAGTTATTCTTTAATAACAGGTTTTGCAGCTTTAGCGACTATTGTTGTTGCACGACATATGCATAAATTGCGTAAGTTATTTTTATTTCTCGATGCGATTGGATTGGTTGTTTTTACAGTAATTGGGTGTCAGATAGCAATAGTAGGGCATTTGTCGCTTATATGTGTAGTTATATCTGGTATGATTACGGGATGTATGGGGGGTGTTTTGCGGGATATATTATGTAACGATGTCCCGCTTTTGTTTCGTTCTGAATTATATGGGACGGTGTCGGTAAGTACGGCTATTGTCTTTTTGTTATGCTCTCATTATATAGATAATAAAAATATTGAACTTATTATAGCTATGATATTTGGTATTACATTTCGGTTATTATCTATTCGATATAATTGGACATTACCTCGCTTTACATATCGGTCTTAGGGGAGATTGCGCCTAGGTGTGGTTATGGGGGGCGCATAAGATAATAGTAGCACCGCTTAGACAGAGGCTTGCACCGGCGATATCCCATATGTCGGGTATTGTATGCTCTATGAGCCAGCTCCAAACTAGGCTTATAACAATATAGATTCCGCCATAAAGTGCGTAAGCACGTCCAGCATGGTCGGAAGGGCTCAATGTTAGTAGAAAAGCAAAGAGACTCAAGGAGAGGCTGCCGGGAATGAGCCATAGGGGGTTTTTATGAAGTTTAATCCATGCCCAAAATGAAAAACATCCAGCGATTTCAGCACAGGCTGTGAGGCTATAGAGCAATATAGAGCTGAACAGGAGAGGCATAAAAGAGACATAACCAATAGGATGAGGAGGTTTATTATGTAGATACCTTCTTTGTAAAAAGATTGCTATCATGGACGTGGAAGCCCGCACTGGACGCTACGGTGTTTGCCCAGTGCGGAGGTGGGAGCTATTTAGCGGGGGACGTTGTTGGAGCTAGGCACTGTTGTGGGGTTGGAGACGGTGGACGCCGTGGCTTCTGGGCGTTTTTTCAACCCGGATAGCACTAGGGCCGTGCCGGTGAGGATGGCGGTTGCGCCTGCGATGACCTTGCCGAGGTCGAAGCGGACTTTGCTTTCTACAGTCGGGAGCAAGCCGTCTGCGACGCAGGAGATTCCCGCTGTGACTTTGTCAACATTTGCGGAGGATTTACCTGTGATGGCGGTGAACACGCTCTCACCAGCGGCGATGAGGGCGGAGAGGGAGGGGTTTGTATCGGCCATGATAGGCTCCTGTTCAATTCTAGTGAGTGATGGTTGGTGAGGGTTCAGTCAATGCGGCGGGGAGTCCCGTGCATTGCTGCTATTGGCCCGATTGTTGGGTAGGTGGTTGGCCGCCCAGCCTATGTTGAAGGCGAGGATGTTCATCAGCCGGTATGGGACCGTCCAACGCGACCCCGCAGCGGGTGGGCGGATGATGGTAGAAAGTGCGGCGCATGCGATGATGAGTAACGCCGCATAGCCCTGCACGCTATTGGGCAGAGCGGAGAGGATGGATGAGAAATCCACGATGCCCCCTAAATATGAAAAGGCCGCCCCTATATGGAGCGGCCCTTTTTATGGTCAGGATGGGTTAAGGTCAGCTGGGGCCTCTGGTAAGGCTGTGCTGGTCGTATCCTTACCCTTGGCGATGGCCGTTAGGGCGCGGATGTAAGCGACACAATCATCAGGTGTATCCTCATTGAAGATGCCGTAATTATTGTAAATCTGCATCCGTGCGACGCTTAGTACGGATAAAGCCTGCTGCTTGAGTGCATTAGCAACGGCGGCTTTATCGACAACCCATTGTTGCGTGCTGTCATCCCAATGGCCGTAAAGGGCTGGTGGAGCGACTGTGACAACATCCGCTGGCAGCGGCCCCGGCTTGGAGATTTGGAAGGCATTCGCATCGGCCTTGCGCCATACGGTCTGGCCGATATGGCTCTCCAGCACATTCCATTTCTTATTGACGTTATCGAACACAGCGACTTGGCCGTCATTCGCTGTAGGGGGAGCAAAGCGTGTGCTGCCAGCGGGCTCGGTGGAGTAGATTTGCACCCAGCCTTCCCATGAGCCTTTATAGACGCTGGTATAAGGGTCGAAGGCATAGAGTGTAATATAGCCGCTATTTACGGTGAAGCCGTCATCACCGAAGCTAGCGCGTGGTTGGGGCTTGTTGGTATCGTCTGTCATTTAACGGGTAATCCTGCATAGATGATGGGTAAGTAATTGCGGTTTTTAGGCCGCGTCACAGCCACCTGCGCCCATGCGTTATCTGGGGCGGGGGTGTGAATATCGAAGAAGCTGCTTTGGAAAGGGTTAGAGACACCCGGTTTGCTGGGGTAATGGCCAGCGGCTGGTTGCTCTAACCCGGCTGCTTGGAAGTCGCCGGAGAAGAATACCGGGATGCCCACCCGGCCCCCAATGGTGGAGGTACCAGCGGCGGCGGAGCCTTCCTGATAAGAGGCAAAGCCGCGCGTTGGGCCGTCTGGGTCGTTATAACCGCTAGGGTCGTACCCGCGGATGAAGAGCCCGCAATCATTGGGGAGGAAGCCGCTTGGGTAGATTTTAGCAAGCTCGGGATAGACATCCATCGGAAAGGATGAGCCATCACGCACGCGCCAGTTCTCCGGTGGGCTTGTGCCAGCAAAATAGGCGATAACCCCCGCAGCAAGACCACCAGTGGAGGGCGCAGGAGGTGTAGCAAGTTTCTGCTCCACGCTGCTCATGCGCTGGGTCAGGGCGGTATCTGCCTGCTCCCGCGCGGTGGTCTCGGTTGTGAGGTCGGTTTGCTTTGCGTAGCCTGAAAGGTCCGGGGGAGCCGGGATAGTGGCACTCACCTGGTTGATGCGTTGCTCAAGAGCAGCATCAGCGGTCTGGCGTGCGGTTGCCTCTGTGGTTAAGTCGGCTTGTTTGGCTAATCCCTCAATGGAGGGAAGCTGAATCCCCTCAATCGCCTGCGTTATATGTTGGGCGAGCTGTTGGGATGTAACAAGGCCGGATCTATCGGGGAGGTCGCTCTTTTTGGCGTAAGCGGAGAGGTCCGGCGGGGCGGGGATGGAGGCGATAGCGGCGTTAATCTGTGCTTTTAAGCCATCACGTGCCTGCGTGAGCGCGGTGGTGGTGGCGTAAGCGGAGAGGTCTGGAGCTGTTATGTTGCCCCCGCCCAGAGAGCTAGCGGGGAACAGCCCGACCACGCTGCCTTGGAGGCCAAGCACGCGGTCCCCGGCCTGAGGTGCGCTCAAGGTTGGCAGGTCCGGCACGCGGACGCGCCCGCCTTCATTGCTGACGGTCATGCTCGTCATAGGGTGAGAATCCTTCCATCAGGGAGGGTGAGGTTATCGGGCTGGATGGCCGCATGGTCAGGCGGAGGAAGGCTGGCCTGCACAGCATCGACCGACCCGGCATCATCCAACACGGTGATGCGTAAGGTGCGGACATAACGGCGGCCTGTGCTGGTCTCGAGCGTCATGGTGATGCTCTGTGTGCCGGGGGTTCCCCCTTGCAGCCCGATGGTGGCGAGCGCGTTGGAGAGGGCGGACCATAGCAGCGTCAGACCTGTCTCTTGTGGCACATCTACCGTAAGACGGATGACAGTCTCGCCCGGTTCGCAGCAGAACGGGCTAAGATAGAGGCTGTAATCCAACGCATCGCCACGGTTCTTGCTGGGGAAGCCTTGGATGATGGCCTCTTTAGAAGGGTAAAGGGAGCGCGCCGAACATGGCATCATGTCATAACGTCCTTCTGCATGTCTGACGCCACTTGAAGCACCAAGCCACCATAGGGGTTCTGGCCGTTTTCGAAGCGGATAATGGCGTTCATGAGGCCAGAGAGTAAGCGGGGCGTGGGTTGTCCGAGCGTCTCATCAGGCTCCACGCCGAGGCTGTGAGACACGCCCTCAATGTAAGATGAGGTGTCATTCTCGGTCGGGGGGGCCCACTTGCTGATGATGCCCGTTACGGTGTCGATATGGTCGCGTAGGATGTAGCGGGCAAGCTGGTCACGCAGGGCCTCAAGCCCCGCCTCTGGCGTGGGGAAGCGTGCAAAGCGTGCGTTAGGCCCCGGCTCTAGCACCGCGCCGGGTTGGTGGGCAAAGTTGAGATTGCCGGGGTTGTTATTGCGGATGCCGCGGGGGCGGCTGTCGGTCTGGCCCATGCTTTACCCTCCGAAAAGATGAGGGTTGAGCGTATGAATAAGCTGATACAGCCCCACTGCTACGCCACCGCCAAAGGCCGCGCTGCCTGTGATGGCGGCGGTAATGAGGCGGGAGCGTGTGGAGATAGTGGCGGCAATCTGGTTGCTTAATGCCTCAATCCCTGCGCGTTGTTCACGGGCGAGATTGTCGATTTTGTCGCTAAGCTTTGTGATGTCGTCATCATGGCGTGCCTGTACGGCCTCTAACGCTGCCACGCGCTCATTAAGCGGCGCATAGGGCGGGGCCGTGGGGAGTTGGTCGGTCATTTTATCCTCTTGCTATAAAAAAACCGCCCTTGAAGGGGCGGTCTGTATCATCTGGCAGGGTGGTGTGTTTATGGAGGGCAAGCCGCACGCAGTTCTTTGCGCTCATTAGCGTAATCGGTGAGGAAGAGCGGCACTTCTGCGAGGTCGGGATGAGTGCGTAGCTCGCGCGCTAGAGCGGCTTGTTCTTGGGGTGTGTAGGCCACAAGGGGCGGGCAAAGCGGGCGCAATGTGGGTTGGGCCGCGCATCCGCCTAACAGAGCGCATAATACTGCTGCGATAAGGGTCGCTACTGCCAGAGCGGGGGCGTAATCACGCTTGGGCATTAGAAGGCTCCTTTATCCAGCGTATCGAGTAGCTGATTATCGGTGCGGATGCCATTGGTGCGGGCATTGAGCATGGCGTGTGCGGCCTGCGTGGCCGCATTGGCGTTGGCCGTGTTGCGCTGGCTTGTATCCACGCGCGCGCTATTACGCCCCGCCCGGTTAGCGTACCAAATCAACCCGCCCAAAAAGCCCAGCACCGCCAGCAGGAAGCTACAGGCAGCGTAGAGATTCATGGGGGTTCCTTGTTATGCTGTTGGTTCGCTAGGGGCTGTGGGGAGGGTTTTGCTGGTGGTGTCGGTGCCGTTCACAATAGCCATTAAGGCTTTTATGTAGGCGACCCAGTTATCAGGCGTAGGCTCACCAATGATGCCGTAATTGTTATAAACAATCTGGCGTGCGGCTTGCAGAGCGGAGGTCGCTTGGGCTTTGAGCGGCGGCGGCGGCGGGGTGTAGGGCACGATTTTGCCATCCTGCACCCCTTGTCCGCACGGCAATCGGTTCTCCCACTGCTCTGGTGTGAGAGGGAGTAGCTCTGAGGCAGGGGGGAATCCGTCTAGGGAGTTGTAAAATCCCATGTCAAACCAGCCCGTAACAGGGGTCGGCTGGCTGGCTGAGTGGTCGTAGCTGGCGTAATAACGCGCTGGGTATTCTTCCTGATAATTGCTCATTGCATTACTCCTATTGCTAGACATTGCAAATGCCACGGGTATGCGGAGGTTCCGTTCTCTCCTCCAACGTAAAACGGTTGGAACGAAAAACCTGTATTTGTTATTTGCGGAGCGTTATTTGACAAATTATTAGTTAAAGGTGACATTCGACTTCTTGGTACATTTAGTTCTTCAACGTTTATTTGAGTGAAAACTAGCGGAACTGTGCCGGGTTGGAATGAAACAGGGAAGTTTACGTTGATTCCCCATGCTCCTTTCTGGCCTGTAGCCACAAACGCCTGAATCACCACACGGCCCGTTAAGTTCGGCCCAATCACCTCTGGCAAAACCCCGCCGCCTGCGCGGTTAATCGGCCCGGTGATGGTGCCGCCAGCAAGCGGTAGCAACCCCGCCTCTGCTGCCTGTGCCCGTTGTGTTTCCTGTTGAAGGGCGGCGGCTGTGGCGTAATTTCCTAGCGGGTCTAGCCAGCCATTCATGCTCTGGCTGGGGTCGTTGGTGTTATTGTCTGCCGTGCAGATGAGAAAACGCCCTGCGATGGTAGGGTGTGCGATGGTTGCACCTACAGGATAGCCATTAATAGCGGTGGCATAATCGGCAGAGAAAGGGTGCAGTATCCCTAGTTCTGCTGTGCGGGCCGCGCGTGAGAGCATATTGAGGATGCCATTCATGTCCTCGCCATAAGGCGGTACGCCACCGGCGGCGATGGGGGTCATGGTCGCTTTGGGGAAGCCCAGAGCCATGCTTGCTCGGCCAATGGCGGTTGCTGATTGCGGAATGGTCGCAATGGTGGAGCTATCGGCTTGGTCGGCCCAAGGAATAGAGAAAAGAGGACGTGTGTCGGTCTGTTTCATGGAATGTAAACTCGTTGATAAAGGATGTGGACACCGGCGGGGCGGGGGAGGGCACCGCTTTGATGGATGAGGGTGACATCAAGGGGGGAGAGGTCCCAGTTATGGCAAATGGTCATCGTACCATTGGCAGACCCTAAGGAGCTGTCGCCGAAAAAGATGCCGTTTTCGAAGGTTTGAGGGCCTTTGGTAGGGCCGTGCGCCTCTGTAAAGCCGAGATAGTCATCGGCGGGAGTACCCTCGGAGAGGTAAATGACCTTATCATCCCCACCGAAAAGCCGCATGAGGATGGCATTACTTTGCGCGATGGAGCCGTTGGAGATATTGGCCGCCGCCTTGGCGAAGATAAGCCGCCGGAAGGCCTCATCAGTGAGGGCATAATTCTCGGTGATGCTCTTGCCGGTATAAAAGACGCCATCTTCAAAAGGGCGCGCTGAATTGGTGCCGTCATCAGCTTCATCAAAGCCGATGAATTGCGGTTGACTGACCTTCTGGACGCGCTGGGCTCCAACAATGCGGCCCCACACATCCAGCCCCCATCCCGTGGCGGTAAGGGGGTTCCAGACGCGTTGTTGGAAGGTTTCAATGAGGTTTTGTGGGTCTATGGCCGCATTGAAGTAACCAATAATGCCGGTGAGGGCGGGGCTGTTGGCATATTGCGCTAAGATGGTCTCGCGTATGTCGATCATGTCACCACCTGCACGCTGATTGTATCGGCTGTGACGGTGGGGAGCTGGTTAATCGGTAGGGTGAGCCTGTTCTGGCCCGCATTGGCATCCGTGCCGATAGAGAGTGTTAGCACCTCCGCCCAGTCACCTAACCCATCCACAACCGCTGAGAGGCGTGAGGCGTAGAGCGTCTTGCCGATGCGAATGCGTGTTGTCCCCGTTGTGAGATAGCTCATGATGGCTTGCTGAATAAGCTGTGCTGCGTTGTTCGGCACCGTGTCAGACGCCGCAATCTCCATAGTTACATAGACAGCCACCGGGGTGGGGCGGTCATAATGGAAGGAGTAAGACGGCTGGTTCCCCGCATAAACCGGGTTGGTATCCTGAACGGTGACGATATGCGTGCCAACAGTTGCAATGCCGGGGGGCTTTTTATTGAGGATGGCCCGCCCGATATCTGTCGGATTGCCGCCCTCAACAAGGATATATTGCGCCCCTGCTGGGATGGTCACGCCCTGTTGCGTCATGTCCGTTTGGGAGGGGTTATCCGTCACAAAGGCATCTGTTACGCCCGGGAGTGCAAGCAATGCGCCCATGAGAGAGGCGTTCTGACCGATGCTGTTGGCCGCTACACTCGCTTGACGCCGCGCCTCGAAGTCCGTGCGGTTTTCGGCATCGGCTCCCGTAGCACCGGGGGCGGCGTTAGAGAGGGCTGCAATCCCCAGCCCTGCTTGATAGAGCGTTAAGCTATTGGCGGGGCATGTAATGGCCCCTGCTGTTTGGCATGAAAGCTCTAAATTAGCAGTGTTGGTGTTGGGGAGGGTAATATCCTGCGGGGCGGCATAGAGCGTATTATCCACTGAGCTTTGGGCTACAATCGTGCCCGCTTTGATGACCTGACCGGGAGCGTTCACCGTGGCTTGCACGGTAACAGTGGTCGCGGTGGCGGGGCGGCGTTCCATAAAATAAATGCGCCCGATAGCATCTTGCATTCGCCCGGAGGCTGAGGCGGGGTCCACGCCATTAAAGACGGCGAGCATGGCCGATAGAAAATCGCCAAGAATAGCGGTTTCTGAAATGGCAATTTGCCCTTGAGGGGTGGAGAGGGCCGTATTAGCCCCGCCACCGAGGGCGGTGTTCATGTCCGCTAGCACGCCGGTGAGGATGTCTTGCTCAGAAGGAGCGGTGAAGCCTGCATCGGTGAGGGTGGGAGCAGGGACGTTCGTTATGAAGTCAGAATTGGGCATAATCCGTGCTTCCATCAGTGAAGGTTACGAGGATAACGCCGCGTAATTGGCGTTCTTTTGTGGGATTGGCGAGGTGGCAGGTCGCAGCGGCAACGCCGGGGACGGAGAGCGCGGCATCCTCGACCTCGGAGGCGTAGAAGGAGATGTCCACCTCTGAATTGAGGATGTCTGTATCGTAGGGGATGCCTTGCCCGGTGTCGTACAGCACCTCCCCCAGCCATGTGCGGGCGGCAGAGCAGACATCTTGCAGAATGGCAGTTTTATCAGACAGCACAACGAGATTGCCGGTGCTATCAAGCGATAAGTCCCAATCAGAGGTAAGGGAGAGGGTTTTCATGGGGCGTCCTGTGAGGTAGCAGGTGAGGAAAGGTGAAGGAGGGCTTATGATGCGTTTATTGGTGGTCGTGATGGCGGGGTTGGCGTTGTTTGGCGTGGCGCGAGCAGAGGAGCGTTTTGTCCGTGGGAGTGATGGAACCTTTATGGTGGACCCTCAGCGGGCTTATGAGTTTCTACATGCTGCGTATTCGGAAAAAAGGATTGCTGATAACGCGTATGATGTTCTCATCAATAAAAGGCGTGGGCCTTGCTATGATGCTGTTATTCATATGTTTATCTACTATGATGATGGTGGGGGGAATGTTACAAAATATTGCTACAAACCAGACTTAGAGAGTGATAACGCTGTTACTGGAGAGCATCCGGCTTATGCTCCTGCCTTGCCGGCGGTGCCTCCTCAATAAGGAACTTTGTGTATGACTTATCGTGCGTTTATGTGTGTTGCGGCTCTTATGATGTTTGGAGAGGCGCACGCGGATATGTTGAGCCATCAGCCTGAGCCTACAGAGTCGTTGTCTCAGGCACTGCATGATAATGCTGTTGCTGCTCATCATCGTGGGCATAGTGAGCAGGGCTTGCAGTTTGATGAGCAAAATCTGCGCCGTTTGGGGTTGTCGGAAAGGACGGCAAAGGATGGCCTATGGGCTGTGGTTCATCGTCCGCGTTCGCAATGTGCGCAATATGTTCGTCAGCTTGCAGCGGATGCGAAAGGGGCCTCTGAGGCGTTTGTCCAAAGTGACCAACGTGTGGTGGTTTATCTAGAGAACTCCGGTATTTGTGAGCGGGAAAATCTACGGTAAGTTTTTCCTTTTCGTGGGAAGGGTTGGGCTTACTGCAAAGCAGTCTTGCAGGATTATGGTAGGTTGCGGCTTGATCTCCTTTTGGGAAGGGGCCAGCTGAGGGGCACCTTGATATACAGTAAGGAGATAGGAATATGGCTGATAAGTCAGATAGTAAGAATGCACCGCTCAAACCTACCCATGAAGTGATTAAGGAATTGCATCCTGAGGAGCGGCCAGCTGCGCGGGAGCGGCATTATGAGGTGATTGATGAGGTCTCCAGCGATGAAGCTGAGGATGTGACGCAGTAAAGAGGAGGGCGGAGATGGTACGAGGGGCCTTAAAGCTAAAACGCTTAGCTGTGAGAATGGGGATGCTAGGGGTAGGGTGTTGCATAGCAGGGGGGATCGCCCATGCGCAGGCCCCTCTTGAGGTGGGGCAAGATGGGCATGTAACGACCAATGGCATAGCGGCTATTGGTGTGTCTGCGCAGGAGGGGCAGCGTCTTGCTCAGGTGGGGAAGTGGCAGATGTTGGAGTTGGAACATACTCTGACGGCTTTGCTGGCTGAGGATGATGTAATGTTGTCCTTTTCTCCACGCCGTGGCGGAGATGTGTTTTTGATGTTCGTGCTGAAAGGTCAAGAGGTTAAGGACCCGGCTTTATCTGTACGTTTTTCGAACGGTCTGGAGGTAAAGAGCTTCCATTATACCGGCATTATTAACCGAGGCACGCAATGGGGCTGTTATGTTAGTGAGGCAGAAGGGAAGGCCCTGTTCGCGGCATTGGCGCAAAGTCATGCTGTGACGATGGTGTGGAGTGGTGGGCAAAAGCAGGTTGAGTTTGCTCAAGGAGCTGAGTTTGTGCAGAATATGCGCGAGACTGCACAGCATGGGCATATGCCTTTCCCTCAATGATAATTATCGGGGGGGACCGGTATCGCCGGAGCCGGGTTGTACCCCGTTATGGGTGTGTTGTGTAAGGGATATGCTGCCGGCTTTTACGTCACCATTTGTTACGATATCGCAATTTGCTGATAATTTTGCAGCATTGATAGTGACCTCGCCTTGGGCCTCGATAGAGACTGTCCCTGGCGTTACGATGCGCCAGCCTTGCTCTGTGGCCTGAATGAATTGATTTGGCCCGTTATTGAGAAAGCCACCCACATAAACGCAATCCTGTAGAGCAAATTGCCGGAATGAGGCAGGTGGGGATGGCTGACGGGTTGTTACGGCATGGGTGTGGTCGCGCCCGGATATGATGATGAAGCCAATATCGCCCGGTTTGGGGTCGATGATGAGGGCCGATGTGCCACCTTGGATGCGTAGGTAGGGCACATTATGGATGATATCATGCGCTAAAGGGCGTGATAGGGCGTCTTGTTGTTGGACCATGGGGCGGACGGTGACTTTGCCGGTGATAGAGGCTGGTTCTGCCGAGACATCCACGACTTGAACCAACATAGAAGGTCCAATTTGGTTAATGTGGCTGGCAATAAGGCTATCTAGCGCGCCTTTAATGTTATTTTTCCCCGTCGTAGGGCGAAGATAAGGGGTGTTGGTGGGGAGAGGCATAGTAGGCTCCATATTCTGGCGATGTGTTAAGGTGACAATTTGGTTTATTTGTTGATAGGGTGGTTTTGACTTTGTGATTATTGGGGGTTGTGATGCGGGGATTTGTTGCGGGGATTTTGAGTTTTGTGGCGTTTGTTTTTGTGCCGGGTTTGGGTGTTTGTGCTGATGGGATACCGCCTATAGAGGAGGGGTTGAAGATGGTTGCGGCGCAGCAGCAATATGCGTTGCAGCGGATGGGTTTAAGTGCGGCGTTAGCGCGGCAGGCTTTGTGGGGGGCGAAGTATAAGCCTGAGTCTATGTGCGCGCAGCATGTGAGTTTGCTGTTGAGCGGGTATGATGCGTTGCATCCTGAGTTTCCTGATGATGGGCCGCCGGATAAGGATAGGCGGGAGCGTATTCGCTTAGCGAATTCTGGGTCATGGCGGTTTGTTTACGATATTGAGCAAGTGCATATTTGTAGCAAGGCCTTTTTGGATAAGATGCCTGCGAAGCCTGTTTATAATAATATTCGTAATCCTGAAGAAGTTGTAGCGAATGATTTCCAAATAGATCGACAGGGAACTATTGATAGGATGGTGCAGGCTGGTGTGGAGCAAGAGGTTGCAGAAAATGCTGCGATTCTTTTAACCGCGCAAAGAGGCAGATTTGGTGCTTGTGTTAGAGTTGTTGATGAATTGTTGCATCATCATATGCCTAATATGGGGTTAGATACTGATATTGCTCGGGAGATGAATGGTAGAAATCCTGATACGGCGGAAACTGATTGTGACGTAGGGTTGATGTATCAAGACCCGAATGCGGAATACCCTTATGCGCCATCGATTGAGCGGTTGCAGAAAGCTTTTCGGGAGGACCGGAAAGGAACGATTAAGAAGCTTGTGAAGGTTGGCGTTAGGCGTATGTGGGCGGAGAATGCAGCGGATTTAGTATTGGCGCAGAAGGGGCGGTATCGACGATGCGCTGTCATTATGGGAGGATTATTGGATAATATGGGGTATGAGTGGGGGGATATTACCCACCATGTACAGGCGATTAATGAGGGGTTTTATACTACTGGTGGTTATCCCGGAGGGGGGGGAGGAAGTGGCGTAGGAGATAGTATTTGTGATGTGGATAATATGAATCAAAATCCTCAAGAGGGGTTATGGTGAAGGAGGCGTGTTTAGGCTTATGAAGCATTAGGGTATTTCCTATTGAGGGGGTGGTTTTTGGCCGAGGTTGGTGCGGATGCAATCTATGGTTGTGTGCCATTTACCTTCCGCTATTTCTGTTGAGACTTCATGTTGGATGGCAATGGGTAGCCACAGGCCATCCCAAGGGGCTTTGCTGATAAGCTGATGGCTTTGGTTGGTGAGGCTACTTGGCTTATTTTCTGGGGGAAGCCAGTTTGCAGGAGCGTATTTGCTCTCTAATATAAGAGGTTGCCAGAAGGCGATGTCTGGGCGGAGGAGTGTTGTGATGGTTGTTCCGGCCTCGTTATATTTGGGATAGCCAACCATACCATTTTGGGCAGAGATGATGGGTATTGATTTTTCTTGCCCATTTGGAGGGGTGCCAGTGTAGGAGCCGCCCCAGATTTCAACTATCCCTAGATGGGCTGTTGTTTGGGAGATTTGTTGCTTGTAGCTGTTGGGGAGGTTGTTAGTCTCGTCTTGCGTAATGGGGGTGTAAGGCCGGATATTATATTTGATATGTGTTGCGTTTACGACCCCCTTTATTTGGTCTAGCGCACTCCCAGAGCGGTAATGGTTGGTGAGGGGGCGTTGTTATCATCGCTCACAGAGAGCATGATGCTGCGGCCGGGGAGAACGTGGTTGAGGAATGTTAAGGTGACAATATTCTTTATTTGTTGATAGGGTGGCTTTGACTTTGTGATTATTAGGGGTTGTGATGCGGGGCATTGTTGCGGGTATTTTGAGTTTTGTGGCGTTTGTTTTTGTGCCTGGTTTGGGTGTTTGTGCTGATGGGATACCGCCTATAGAGGAGGGGTTGAAGATGGTTGCGGCGCAGCAGCAATATGCGTTGCAACGGATGGGTTTAAGTGCGTCGTTAGCGCGGCAGGCTTTGTG
>NZ_WNIF01000008.1:0-128359 GCF_009725845.1 Bombella sp. ESL0378
TCTGCAGGGAGGTCAGCTTAGCAGACTCAGCGGACATATCCGCATCAGTCAACGCACCAGACGCCGCTGTCAAAGAGTCGGCAGATTTCTGACCATAATCGCTCATGGAATCGATAAGCTTCTGGTTAGAACCAAGGTCAGAGGTGACGTTTGTCATCGCCTCAATAGCTTTCTGCACCTGCGAAATCATCTTCACGACGCCCTGCTTCGGATCAGACGCATAGGAGCCAGCAAAGCTTGCACCTGTTGCACTGGATGTCAGGAAGACGTTGCTTGTTGGGTCAGCACCAGCGGAGCCACCGGCTGTCAGGCCCAGAAGTTCTGTCAGGGTTGCACCCTGAGACACACCGGTTGTTGCAGCAATTAATGTGCCATAACCGCTCAGTGTCTGTGTGTCACCCTGCACCCCGCTGACGAATGTCAGGCTATTGGAGGTAATGCCCAGACCATCGCTTGTACCACCAGAGAGCAGGTTGATGCCCTTTGTCGTCGCGTTACGCGCGATTGTGTCGATGGATTTCATATAGCCAGTAATTTCTTTATCAAGCTGGCCAAGGGACGTAGTGCTACCAAGGTTGTTACCAACAGTGGTGACGGCGTTCTGCACATCTTGCAGAACCTTGATGATGCTGTTTGCCGCAGAGTTGGTGGCGCTCACAATCTGAGAAGCGTAGCTCAGCCCATCATTCACAGCGTTCTGACCGGAAATATCACCGCCAATCTGTGCGGAAATACCAAAAGCAGCGGGGTTATCAGACGCATTAGCGACTTTTTTACCGGTGGAGACGGCGTTCTCTGTTTTAGCAAGTTCACTCTGTGTGGTGTTCAATGTCTCCAAGGCGACCATGGAGGATGTGTTTGTGTTAATGGAAAGACTCATGGCCTTTTCTCCCTACTCATCATACGTCATGACCAACGACAAATCGTTGACAAGGCTAATAGACCACATAACCTTTACATGATTATTACACAGCTTCCCTAAAATAACTTAACCTTACCCCACTTGCACTTTTGGTTGTGCTTCACGCCCACGCATATAAGGGCGCGGGCCACGCAGGCTCCCCGGCACAGCTTGCGTAAAAGAATCGGAAAAATGCGGCACGGCCTCATTATCCCCCGCAATATCTTCCACACTTTGCACTGGCGCATTGACAGAAGCTACGGCTTGCTTTGCTTGCTCCAACACCGCCTGCTGCGCCTCCAAACGCTCTAAAAGGGCACGCGCAGCGTTAAGATGCTCTTTTAACTCTGTTTCTTGCCCTTCTACCTTCTTCAACAAAACGGCCATCGAATCGGTCGATTCTTGTGCCATTTTGTGATGGTCCATCAGGTCTTCTTCAGCATTACGCACACGCTCTAGCAAAACAGAGAGACGCTTATCGCCCTGATTAACCTCATGGCGCACACGCTCAAACATATGCGTCACTTGCTCTGTGGAGGAATCCAGCGTGGAGACCATCTCATTTAATGCCGTATAGGATTCACGGATGACACCTAGCCGCCGCACGATCAAGCGGGAACTAATAATCCCCGCTATCAAAACAATCATCAAAAGGACTTCAATAACAAGCTGACTATTTTCCAGAAACATGATGAAGTCCCTCCTGCCCTGCCATGTGATGCTCTGCTGGGATAGCCCCAAGGGAGGCTAAAAGCTCCGGTGTTAAGTCTTCTTCTGGTGGGATAAGCCGCTGGTCAATCCGTACGGCCTGCATATTATGCAACCGGCCTAATGTGCCCTCAAAAAGAGGCGTACCGTCACATTCCATACGGACATTATGTGGCGCATCTGCCTTACAAGGCAAATGCAACACGCTGCCCTTCTTTAACGCTAAGATTTGAGACAGCGGAAAGGAGCTTGATTCAAAAACAGTGGATACTGTCACACTCGTTTCCATAATCTCGGAGATGAGGTGATTTTCCCAAATTGAATCACTGCCGAAGTTTTCCCCCATAAATTGCTGCGCTAATTTCTCTCGTACAGGCTCAAACGTGGCATAGGGGATAACAATCTCCATATTCCCACTTCTATCACCCATATCAATATGAAACTTTGCCGCAATCGCTGCATTAGAGGGGCGGGCAATCACTGCAAGGCTGGAGCTAACCTCCAATCGCTCAAAAGACAAATCCACCTTACCAACTGGGGTAAATGCCTCAGCAAGGTCGGCAAGCGTAATGACTACCAATTTTTCAATCAATGCCCGCTCTAAAGCGGTATGAGGGCGGTTTTCCACCGCTTTGGCCCCACGGCCGGGGATGGCCCCCATCAAAATATCGACAATCGCGTAGGAAAGGTCAGAATCTAAAATCACCAGACCATAATTACGCCATTGCTCTGCGCGAAATACCGAGAAAAGGGAGGATGTCGGCACGCCAGACATATAATCCCCAAACCGTAAAGAGCGCATATCCTCCATCGTAATATCGACATTATCATTGGTAAAACCACGCAATGTCGAGGAGAGGAAGCGCACCAGCCTATCAAAGACATTCTCCAACATAGGCATGCGCTCATAGGCCACAAAACCGGCCTTTATGATGCGCTCCATGCCACTTTCCTCCCGCAAGGCAGAGTTGGAAAATGTATCGCCTAACATCGCATCAATAGCGGATTGGTCTAACGCGCGGTCCTCATCTACAGTCTCACCATCCCCAGAGCCGGTTGTTGCGGCTGATTCAGCCTCACCCATATCAGGCTGATCGGCTGTGGGCTGGCCTGCCTGTCCCTGCTCATCTTCATCGGCCATTAGGTCTTAATCCATCTTACTGGGTTAGAAGTTCTGTAATATAAACGTTGCTGACATTTACCGGGGCAAAGGCAACGCGCAATCGCCGCAATAAAGCCTCCCGTAGGCGATAAAACCCACTACCATGAAGGTCTTGGGGGCGGCTCTCATGCAAGTAAGTTTGGAAAATATCCTCTACCTCCGGCAAACGATCCTTGAGAGACGCCTCACTCTCTGCACCTTCAAACTCAATACTCGCTGTCATTTTGACGTAAACCGTCCGCCCCGCCCCATTATCAAGATTAGCCGTGGCAGACGGTACAGAGAGTAAAATACGCGACCCTGGGGCCTCTTTTGCCCCAGCCCCGCCATGTGCTGCGGCCTTCTCCCCGCCCTTCCCAAAGGGGAGGAGATGCGCCTGCCATGCCCCAACGCCGCCACCTACGACAAGCAACGGGATCGCTATAAGCAGGGCTAATTTCTTCTTGGATCTCCCTTTTGCCTCATCAGCAAGAGCGGCATCCTCCTCAGCCCCAGCGACAGAGGCCTCTGTCTCATCACTCATACAGCCTGACCCTCTCCTTAACCTTGGGGAACAGGCTGCATGCTCACGCCTTCACCTGCCATAGCGGTTACGCCAAAACCAGTAGATACAGGCATGCTAGATTCCCGCAGCTCTTGATGATGAGCCGCATCATACCCATCCTCTGCCCGCGCACCTAACGGAAGGAACGCCTCCTCATTCAGCCGATAGCCCATGCCCCAACTGGTGATGAAAGGCTTCTGAATCCCACGGGAACGCAATTTCTGGCGAATACGGCACACCATAACATCAATCGTCTTGCTAATAGGCTTCTCCCGCCCTGCATAAAGGGTAGAAAGAATAGCAGACTTGTTCAGCAAGCTCCCCCGGCGGCGCACCATGAGGGACATAATATCATATTCCCCTTGCGTTAAAGGCAGGATTTCATCATCCACTAAAACCTCACGCATATCTTCTTTGACAGTCAGACGACCAACATTGATGATTTGACTTGTCACGCCATGATCCATCACACGCCGGACAATGGCTTTAAGACGTGCCAAAAGCTCAACAGGCCCTACCGTAATCGGCACGCAATCATCCGCACCTGCTGCAAGCGCATCAGCGACATTATCAGCTGTTAAGTTACGCGCAATAATTAGAATAGGCAGACTAAAGCGGTTATTACGGATTGTTCTAATCAAAAGCGGGTCTGGACTTGTCTGCTGGATGACCGCCACATCAGACTGGTCATTGCGTAACGCACTTAACACACCCTCACGGCCAGAAATCCGCAAGAAGATCCCCCCCTCCGATACTGCCTCCGAAAGGGTAGAACAGGGGCGACCATCCATATTCTTCGGACTATCACCGACACAAATCAACCGCATGGCAGTTTTCCTTTTTGTCATCGTTTTACACTCCCCTGCTATCAAGACTTAACGCTAACACGACATTAAAATAACCTTGTAATCTCTAATTGCAACAAGAATATTCCTTTAATTTAAGGCCATTTTTTAGATTTCCATGCTATCCCTAGGCTTTCCCTAGCCCTTGACGTGTTTCGTAACGAGTTATGAAATAGAGCGTTAAAAGAAAACTAACGAGGCGACTCCAATTATGACCCATTGCCATCTCATCAACGGCGCAAAAGCTTTTGCCCATTCCGCAGGTCGTTTGAACCAGACATTGCAGGATTATGCTGCAACATTTCTCACCTCCTCTGGCATCAGCATCAGCCAGACAATTATTGACCATCATTATAGCATTGAGGAGGAGATAAAGGCCTTCCAAAAAGCAGATATTATCCTTTACCAATTCCCCGGTTGGTGGATGGGCACGCCATGGCCCCTTAAAAAATATATGGATGAGGTCTTCACCGAGGCTCATGGTATTTTTTACAAAAATGACGGGCGTAGTCGTCATGACCCAACCAAACTCTACGGCTCGGGGGGACTTCTGCAAGGTAAACGCTTTATGGTCTCTACGACATGGAACGCCCCGCTTGAAGCGTTTGAGGAGCCTCATCAATTCTTCCATGGTGGTGGGATTGACGCTGTTTTATTCCCTTTCTATCGCGCTCATGCCTTCCTTGGGATGGAGCGTTTGCCAACCTTCCTTGCCACTGATGTGATGAAAAACCCCGATATTGAAGCTATCACAACGGCCTATCAGCATCATTTAGAGCGTGTTATTCTAACCTTATAAGCTTCTTTATGCCCCCGACACCCCCTTGCCCCCCTTCAAGCAGCCATCACGTGCCATTGCACAGGGTCGGTTACTCATACTGCGTTCGACTTCCTCACACTCTATCGGACCGAAACAGTAACCGACCCTGTCCTTGTTGTGTATGAGCCGCGCATCTACATCGTTGTGCAAGGGGAGAAGGTGCTCTATCTGCATAACCGCCCTATTCTCTATGATGAGAGCCACTATCTCATCTCTACATTGAACCTTCCCGTCTCTGGGCAAATCACACGTGCCTCTGCCTCTGCGCCCTATCTAGCCCTTTGCATCAGCTTCACCTCACTTGAAATGCGAGAGCTATTGCATGATATCGAAGCCGCCTCCCCCTCCCAGACAGCCCTAGCATCCTCTAAATCTTCTTATGCCCCACCCTCCCCCGCAATGGGCTTGAGCAATATTACAAACGATATTCTGGATACATTGCTTAGGCTTGTTAGATTATTAGACAAGGACAAAAACGATCTTTTCTTAGCCAAACTTTACAAAAAGGACCTTCTCTATCACTTCCTACAAGGCCAACAAGGCCATGTTTTGCGTGAGATTGCTCATAATCAAAGTGACCTCTCACGCATTAATCGTGCCCTCATTCATTTGCGTCATCATTTCCATGAGCCTTTTGAGATTCATGACCTCGTCACAATTGCAGGCATGGGGCAATCCAGCTTTTACAAACGCTTTAGCGCAGTAACAGGGATGACGCCCGTCCAATATCGGACAAAACTTCGCCTTCAAGAAGCGCGCCGCCTTATGGTGCATGAAGATGTTG
This sequence comes from Bombella sp. ESL0378, assembly GCF_009725845.1. NCBI lineage: Bacteria > Pseudomonadati > Pseudomonadota > Alphaproteobacteria > Acetobacterales > Acetobacteraceae > Bombella > Bombella sp. ESL0378. The sequence continues at coordinate 5,765 of NZ_WNIF01000008.1, forward strand.
GAGCCGCTCAAGCGAGCTTTTTAGTCGGGTATGAAAGCCCCTCTCATTTTAGCCGTGATTACAAACGCACTTTCGGACGCTCCCCTCGCGCAGACCTTCATCATATCCGCACAATCGGAATAGAGACTTATAAACGCCAGCATGAAGATGTCTGGTTCTAATGCAAAGCTACCCTCCTCTCTCTTGCATTGAACATATACTTCTTTCGCCATAAGCTGCTAAATGTTTAATGGTTCACAATATTATACCCCCCGTGATGAAGGATCATGGCTATGCGTACTGTCGGTTTTGCCTGCACCTCCGCTGAGGATACACTCAACCCCTTCCATTTTGACCGCCGCAACCCTCGCCCCAACGATGTTGTGATGGAAATTCTCTATTGCGGTGTTTGTCATTCCGACCTGCATTGGGTCCGCAATGACTGGGGCCATACACCCTACCCTGCTATACCAGGCCATGAGATTATTGGCCGTGTCATCGAGACAGGCCCGGATGTAACCCGCCATAAGATTGGCGATATTGTAGCCGTCGGCTGCATGGTCGATAGTTGCCAAAATTGTGACCAATGCCGCAAAGGGGAGGAGCAATATTGCCGCGAGGGGCAAAAGCATCCCATCGGCATGAATGGCGTTTATGGCGGTATTGATGTGGTGGACAACACCCCCAATATGGGCGGTTATTCCAAACATCTTGTTGTCCGGCAGGAATTCGCCCTTAAAGTCCCCAAAGGGTTGGACATCTCCAAGGCAGCACCGCTCCTTTGTGCGGGCATCACCACATGGTCGCCCCTACGCACCTGCCAAGTAGGGCCGGGTACGCGCGTTGCTGTTATCGGCCTTGGCGGGCTAGGCCAAATGGCTGTAAAACTAGCCGTAGCACTCGGTGCGGAAGTTACTGTCATTTCCCGCAGTGATAAAAAAGAACAAGACGCCCTCGCCATTGGCGCTGACAAGCTTTTAGCATCCAGCAATGACAAGGCCATGCAGGCAGCCGTCAATAGCTTCGACCTCATTATTGATACCATCCCTGTCGAGCATGACATCACCCCCTACCTCCCCTTATTGGATGTAGATGGGACATTCTCCATGGTGGGGCAGATTGGCCCATTACCTACCACCACCACCCTACCGCTCGTCTATGGTCGTCGTCGTATTACTGGTTCCCTCGTTGGCGGCATCCGTGAAACGCAAGAATTGCTGAATTTCTGTGCCCGTAAAAACATCCTGCCCGACACCAAAACCGTTGCCATGCAGGATATTAATGACGTTTTTAAAGAACTCGAAAAAGGCGATACGCATTATCGCTTTGTCATTGATATGAGCACGTTAAAGGCTGACTAAACGACTTCACCTGCCCCGCCATATTGGTTGGCGGGGCAGTACCTTTTTAGACGCCTTCTAAAATAGCCCGCAAGTAAGGCCCAGTGCGGCTAGCAGGGTCCTGCGCTACATCCTCTGGTGGACCAGCAGCAATAATCTGCCCGCCTTTCTCCCCACTGCCAGGGCCAATATCAATCACCCAATCACTCGCTGCCGCAACGCGCATATTATGCTCGGTCACGACCACGCTATGGCCTTGCTCCACAAGCGTTTGCAGCTGCCCTAAAAGCCGGTCTGTATCTGAGGGATGCAACCCTGTTGTGGGCTCATCCAAAATATACAGCATAGAGGCTGACCGCCGCTTTTGCAGCTCTGTCGCCAATTTGAGACGCTGCGCTTCCCCACCAGATAGTTCCGGCGCGGGCTGACCAAGGCGAAGATACCCTAACCCAGATTGCACCAATGTATCTAACCCACGGGCCAAGATCCCCCCGCCTGCAAAGAAGCTACAAGCCTCATCCACCGTCATTGCCAGCACATCAGCGATGTTTTTATTCCGCAGCGTGATGGCGAGAACCTCATCCTTATACCGTGCCCCATGACAAACCGGGCACGGGGCCTCCACACCGGGCATAAAAAGCAACCCGACCGAGACCGTCCCCAACCCCTCGCAATGCGGGCATCGCCCTTTTGCGACATTGAAGCTAAAGCTACTTTCATCCAACTTTGCCGCGCAGGCAGCATCGGTTGCAGCAAAAAGCTTGCGAATATGGTCGAAAATACCCGTATATGTCGCCAGATTAGAGCGTGACGTCCGCCCAATGGGCTTTTGCGTTATCACAGCCAGACGCTTCACATGCTCCAACCCTGCGATAATCTGCCCTTCCGGCTGCGCCTCCACAGCCTCACCCACTAGCGGTGCGGTCTCATCATCCTCTTGCCGCTCATCCGTTTCCTCAATCGCCTGACCTAGCGCGCGGCTGACCAAACTCACAAGGGCCTGACTCACCAAGCTCGATTTACCGGAGCCAGACACACCCGTCACGCTCACCAACACACCCAGCGGCAACTTTAACGAGAGATTCTGCATGTTCCGCCATGTAATGTTCTCTATCTGAAGCCACCGCTCTATAGGCCGCCTAGAGCCACATTCCAAAGGTGGCGGGGCAAATAGATAAGGCCGCGTACGGGAGGCCTCCACCTGCCGTAAACCATCCGGCGGGCCGCTATAAAGCACCTGCCCCCCATGACGGCCCGCACCGGGACCAATATCCACAAGCCAATCAGCATGACGCATCACCACCGGGTCATGCTCCACAATAAGGAGGGAGTTCCCCGCCTTGGGCAACCGGCCTAACACATTCAAAAGCGATTCAATATCCGCAGGATGCAGCCCTGCGGCAGGCTCATCCAATACATAAGCCACACCGAACAAAGCGGAATGAACCTGCGTACCCAGCCGCAAGCGTTGATATTCACCGGGGGAGAGACTATCCACAGCGCGGTCCGTTTGAAGGTACCCTAGCCCCAGCTCCAACAAAATCTCCAACCGCTTCATTAAAGCCGTGCCAATCTCCTCAATCACACGGCCTTGAGCATCACTCAGTTGATTTTCTGCAAGCTGGTCCTTCAGCACATGATAAAGCTGCTCTAAAGGCAGGTGAGACAGGGCCGCAATATCCTGCCCCCCAAAGGTCACAGCAAGAGCTTCAGGCTTTAGACGCGCCCCATGACACACAGGGCAGCGCGTCGCCTGCATGAAGGATGCCGCACGGGCGCGCATTTTTGCACTTTTAGAGCCATGGAAGCTCTGCATCACATAGCGGCGCGCACTCGCGAAAGTTCCCTGATAGGTTGCAGGCTCTCCCCGTTTGATAGCCGCTTGGCTCTCAGCATAATTCAACCCCCGATAGATAGGCTCGGTTGGGGTTTCATCCGTATAGAGTATCCACTCCCGGGTAGCTTTGGGCAGGTCTTGCCATGGTGTGTCGAGGTCTATCCCACGCATCATAAGGATGTCCCGCAGATTCTGCCCCTGCCACGCACCGGGCCAAGCCGCTACGGCTTTTTCCCGCAGGGTCAAGGTCGGATCGGGCACCATCCTTTCTTCCACAACATCATAGAGCCATCCCGTACCTTGGCAACGCGGGCACGCCCCCTGCGGGGTGTTAGCGGAGAAGTCGTCACTCTCCAGCATAGGCGCATCAGCGGGATAAGTACCCGCACGGGAATAGAGCATCCGCAATAGATTAGAGAGTGTTGTCACACTCCCCACAGAGGACCGGCTACTTGTCCCCGCCTGCTGCTGAAGCGCAATGACAGGCGGTAGCCCCTCGATATTACGGATTTTTGGCGGGGGTAGCTGATGGAACAAACGCCGCGCATAGGGGGCGACTGTCTCCAAATAACGCCGCTGTGCCTCGGCATACAACGTCCCAAATGCCAGAGAGGACTTCCCCGACCCAGACACGCCAGTAAACACCACTAGACAACCCCGTGGAACCTCCAACGAGACATCCTTTAAATTATGCTCTTGCGCGCCTTCTATACGAATCATGTTTGTGAGGGCCTTTTGATGATGTGATAATGACGATCCTGCCATATAGCCTCCCAACCCTGCGCGAACGAGGCGGGAAGACTAGCATATTCTATATCAACCTGATGCCTGTAAAATAGCACCTCTGACCTCAGGCAAATATCTTTCTATCGAACGAAATAAACTGATACAGTCAATTCTATTAAGGAGGAGGTTTTTTCAAATGACTAAAAATTACGAATGGGCTGGCCCAAATGCAAATGTAGCCGAAGTCCTTAATAAATACTGCTACGGAAGCAGCAAACCTCCCTTCGCCTTAATGCTAAATGGCCCATGGGGTTGCGGTAAAACATGGCTCGTGAAACGTCTTTTTGACAAAAAGAGGACGGACCGTGAATCGGATAGTGAGCTAAACATGATCTATGTATCCCTCTATGGGATGCAGAATGCCGAGGAAATAACACAAGCCATCTATGTCGCCATGCACCCCATACTTGGCGGCAAGATTGGAGAACTAGGAAAAACCGTTTTTAAAGGCTTGTTGAAAAGTACTTTAAAGATTGATTTATACCATTTAGATGACAATAAAACTGACCTCTCAGTTATTCTAGGTATGTCTGGAGAGACAAAGAGCAAAGACAAAATATTCAAAAAGCGTATTCTAGTCCTCGATGATGTAGAACGAGCAAAAATGCCCGTATCCGACATATTAGCTCTCGTGCAGCCTTTGGTAGAATCACATGAAAACCGCGTTATTCTCGTTGCTAATGAAAAAGAAATTGCTACTGATGATAATGAAGAAAGAAAGCGTTATGAACGTACAAAGGAAAAGACCGTTTACCTTACATTACGGGTACAACCGGATATTAAAAGTACTTGGAAAGATGTTATTGAATCTGAATTCAAAAAAGATCTCAAAAAATCTGAAGACAAAGATAATTTTGGAAAATTTCTATTAGAAAATGAAAATAATTTCATTGATTTTTTTGAAAAAACAAATGTAGAAAACATTAGGATTCTACAACTTTTCTTATCTTCTGGAAAATACTTATTTCCATCCTTTAAGGGAAAACAGGAGGATAATAACAATATAATTTTTGATATCCTCTGCCTATTATATGTACTTCTCATAGAAAAAAATATACATGGAAGAACATATGATGATATTGAAAAAATAGTTGGTCCCATTTCCAAAGAAGACGTAAATAATGATTCGTACTCAAAAACACGCGAAAGTAATTATTTCAACCTATTAAAGGTATATAGAATGTTAAATGAATCTATATACTACCTTCTAGAAAAGGGAATCCTTAACAAGGAAGACTTTGAAGATAATCTTTCCTATTTTATTCACAATAGAACAACCCCTATATGGAAAAGGATCTCAGCTTTTATTTATGAAAAACCCTCCGATACACATTATGATTCCCTAATTGGAAAATTTCGTTCATATCTCGAAAAAGAAACTGCAGAAAACGATAAGGAACTGCTTCATGTTTGTGACGTTTATTTTATGCTAAAAAACATGAAGATAAACAGTTTTAATGATATAGACTCTGCTACTCTCTTAGAAAAATACACTAAAAGATATTGCGACTCGCTTTTATCAAAAGAAATCGCTTCTCTTACCCAAAATGACATCTGGAATGTAAAAGATTATTTTTGGGAATTTCATAAAGAAAATATCAGCAAAATCAAAAAAATAAATGACATCTTGTCCTGTAAAAAAAAGAAATACCTTCTTAAAAAAATTAAGGACTATTTTGAGGAAAAAATAAAAAACAATCAACCTTTTGAAATTACGAACCTTTTCTTACAAAGACGTTTCCCCACAGACGATAATCCCTTCCTTCATAATATCGATCCTGACAAATTTCTGGAATGCATAGATCAACTACCAACAGGCTCAGAACAGAATAAAATCTTCCGAGAACTCTACTTCCGCTTCCAAGAAGCTAAAAACAAAGAATGGCAAAACGAAAAAGAATGGTTTGAAACAATCATCCAAAAACTTCGGGAAAAAGCAGATGACGCTACTACTCATCCTTTTATAAAACGCTTAACAGAACTGCACCTCAAAACACTGGAAGAAGGTCCACGAAAACCCCTGACCGACTAAAAACTACATAATTTTCCAAGAAAAACACCTGGTGGAGGGGGTTGGATTCGAACCAACGTAGGCGTACGCCAGCGGATTTACAGTCCGCCCCCTTTAGCCACTCGGGCACCCCTCCGTACTCAGGTTGGCCGTGTGATAATACGCATTTGGGGCTATGTCAATGCGTGGTTAAAGGATTATATAGGCAATTATGGCTAAAAAATCATCCTCCCGCCGTGTGGCTTTGCCAGAGGCGCAAAATCTCTCCCGCAATCGCTCCCGCCGCAGCACGACCAAGCACGGGGCTCCCGCTACTGGCAAGGGTTATTGGCTCTATGGTCAACATGCTGTGGAGGCCGCGCTCCTCAACCCTGCGCGCATTATTTACGCCCTGCTTGCCACCAAAGAGGCCGAGGCTGCCCTTCCCCAAACAGCGCATCAACCGCGCATCGTCAGCCGGGAGGAGCTAGATGCCCTCTGCGGTAAAGAGGCCGTGCATCAAGGGGTGTGCCTCAATGTCGAGCCGTTGGAAAACCCGGCTCTTGTGGATGTGATCGACCGCCCCGGCCCTATCCTTGTATTGGACCAAGTAACAGACCCGCGCAATATCGGGGCCATTCTACGCTCTGCCGCCGCTTTTGGGGCCGCTGCTCTCATCGTGCAAGACCGTCACACACCTGATGAAACCGGGACTATGGCCAAAGCGGCCTCTGGCGGATTGGATATTGTGCCCATCATTCGGGAAACGAATATCTCCCGCACGCTGCAAAGCTTACAAAAAGCGGGCTTCTGGGTCGTGGGGTTAGATGCTGGTGGGACGCGCTTAGACCGCACCCAGCTTGGTCAACGCCGTGTGGCTCTCGTTCTAGGGGCCGAGGGGGCAGGGCTACGCCGCCTAACACGAGAGACGTGTGATGAGATTGCCTCCATTTACATGTCTGGCCCGATGGAGAGCCTAAATGTCTCCAATGCTTCTGCGGTGGCCCTATACGAGCTGACCCGCCCCCTCAGCTAACAGCTGCCATATAAAATGGGGTGGTGCCAGAAAACCCAGCACCACCCCATCATTATACTTTATGGCCTGCTTTTACTTGGCAAACGGATAATCCGTATAGCCTTTCGCCCCAATCGGGCCGTACCATGTGGCCATATCATCTTGTTGAAACGGTAAATCCTCCTTCAAGCGGCGCACGAGGTCCGGGTTAGCAATATAGGCGCGCCCAAAGCTGATAGCATCTGCCTTGCCTTCTGCCACGGCCTTCAGAGCTTCATCACGCGTATATTCCTGATTCAGCACCAGCGGACGGGTGAACACCTTGCGGATTTCTGGCGATAATTTAGGCTGCTCTGTAGCCCCGCCAAAGGTGAAGGTGCTGGAAGGATTAGATTCACGCAGCTCCAGCCATGCCACACCGAGGTCATTCAACATCTTCGCTGCCGGGATAAAGACAGTTTCCGGCTTGCTATCTATCGTGCCCTGCACCTCGCCATTCGGGGAGAGACGAACACCGACATGCTCGGCCCCAACTTCCTTAATGACAGCTTCCGTCACCTCACGCAGCAGACGCAGACGATTCTCGACAGACCCACCATAAGCATCCGTCCGATGGTTCGTGCCATCACGCAAGAACTCATCAAGCAGATAACCATTGGCAGAGTGAATCTGCACACCATCGAACCCGGCTTTCATCGCATTGCGCGCAGCCTTGATGTAATCCTCAATGATGCCCGGAATCTCATCCAAACGTAGCGCACGGGCCTCCTCATAAGGGGCCTTGCCCTCATATGTATGGATGTGCCCCGGTGCTGTGGAAGGAGACGGTGCCACCGGCTGCTCCCCCGTTGTGGAGGAATGGACCATCCGCCCCATATGCCAAAGCTGGCAGACAATCTTACCGCCCTTCTCATGCACGGCATCGGTGACGGCCTTCCAGCCCTTTACCTGCGCGTCATTCCAAATGCCTGTAGCATAGGCCCAGCCAAGCCCTTGGCGAGAAATCCCCACAGCCTCGGAGATAATCAGCCCGGCGGTCGCCCGCTGTGCGTAATATTCCGCCATGATAGGTGTCGGCACAGCATCTTTGCCCGCCCGTGCCCGGGTAAGCGGTGCCATAACAACACGATTAGCCGCCTTAATAGCCCCAAAAGAGATAGGCTCAAACAACGTTGCCATAACGTCCTCCTTTAACAAACATGAAGAGAAACGTCCCTTCTGCCGTTGAGGCTAACACAGGCTTATTGTTCCATCAATATAGAACTACAATCTTGACAAAACACCCTCCGACTCCCGATACAGAGAGGCATGGCCACGTTATATCATCACCCTGCCCCAGAGGAGGTTGCCCTCCTCCCGCTCCTCCGCGCTATAGCGGACCCGGTGCGTCTGGGCATTATCTATCATTTATACAATTTGGGGGAAGCAAACTGCACAACCCTCCTCCGCGGGCGTCCTAAATCCAGCATGTCACATCATTTTCAAGTGTTGCGCGAGGTAGGGATTTTGCACACGCGGGTAGAAGGGGTCCAACATCGCAACACATTACGCCTTACGATGTTGGAGGAACGCTTCCCCGGCTTGATGAGCAGTATTTTACGCGCTTATCCCGCTTATGAGGAAGAGACCCTAGGGTGACGTAGGATGTGTCATTGTTAATTCTGCAATGATGCGTGCCTGCTCCGGGCTCCATAACACGATGCGCATATTGCCTTGCTCATCCTTTAACATCACGGCCAAGGCCCCATCAGGGCGAGCGGACATCATCGTCACCTGCTCGCCTACACGGCGCGGTAGGCTTAATAAAGCAGGACCAGAAAGGGATGAAGAAAGAGCTGGAGCCTCCTGCCTCACCACAGGGGTAGGGGCATGATGAACAATGCGGTAAATAATAATCCCCACCAAGGCGGCCGCCCCTACAATAATCATCACCCCCATGATAATCACCGCCGCCACTAACGCACGCGGCGGGCGCGGCGGGACACTCTCGCTGTTTGTTGTGGATTCGGCTAGGGTAGGCGGCATGTCTGATGTTTCCATTCCCGATTCTCTCTCTGCTGATGCAGCCATGCTTTACGCCTTCACGATTCAGCAAGGCCAAGCAGGACAACGAGCCGACCGTATGTTGGCCGATGCCATTGGGACATTATCCCGCTCTCGCGTTAAAACCTTAATTGAGACAGGCTACCTTACCTGCAACGGCTCCCCACGGCGAGACCCTTCCTTCACCTTACGAGAAGGAATGACGCTAGAACTCCACCTCCCCCCGCCAGAGCCTGCCCGCCCACAAGCTGAGAGCATCCCCTTGGATATTCTTTTTGAGGATAGGGACCTCATCGTCTTGAACAAACCTGCCGGATTGGTGGTCCATCCCGCCCCCGGGAATGAAACGGGGACCCTTGTAAATGCCCTCCTCGGCCATTGCGGGCCTGATTTTGAGGGCATTGGAGGAGAGAAACGACCCGGAATCGTGCACCGTTTAGACAAAGATACATCTGGCGTGATGGTCGTTGCGAAAACCCCCCTCGCTCATGAAGCGCTCTCCGAAGCCTTTGCTACCCGCACGATGGAGCGCGCCTATCTTGCGCTCGCATGGGGGATTCTCCCACCTGCTGGTGAGTTTGAAGGGGCTATCGGCCGCGATAAACGGGACCGCAAACGCATGGCCGTTGTTATCCAAGGGGGAAAGCAGGCCCTAACGCGTTATAAAACAAAAGAAACATTTCATAACGCCGTCTCCCTTGTGGAGTGCCGCTTAGCAACGGGGCGTACGCATCAAATCCGTGTGCATCTCTCTCATAATGGGCATCCTTTATTAGGCGACCCTGTTTATCTTCGTCGCATCCCCGCTGCGGCGCGCAAACTCCCCGTGACACTGCGCGATGAAGCGTTGGACTTTCCCCGCCAAGCCCTCCATGCCGCAACACTCGGTTTTACACATCCCCGCACACGGGAAATGCTGCATTTTACCGCCCCTTTGCCGGAGGATTTTCAGGCATTAATGGGGAGCCTTAAAGCATAATTCATCAATATAACTTTTTCTTAAGTTTAACATTTCGATGAAAACGATTAAAAGAATAGAACCTGTAGGAGTCCTAAATGCAGCGCATGCCTCCACTGCCTTATTTAGGGGTGGAGATATGAACAAGCAGGAACTAACCTCCCTAAGAGGGCGCATCATTCCTGTGATGAAAGAACGGGTAAGGATTGCTCTTTCTTTCGCCAGCTAGGTGCAAGGAGTCGAATATATATGAAGTCTCCCACTACTCTCCCTGCCATTGGGCCGGAGACCAATTTATCCCGCTATCTTCAGGAAATCCGCCGTTTTCCTCTCCTCACATCCGAGCAAGAGTTAGATTTAGCCCGCCGCTGGCGAGATAAGCATGATAGCAGTGCTGCTCATGAGCTTGTGACCTCTCATCTGCGCCTTGTTGCAAAAATTGCCATGAGCTATCGCGGTTATGGTCTGCCCGTAAGTGAGCTTATCAGCGAGGGCAATATCGGTATGATGCAGGCTGTCCGCCGTTTTGACCCAGAGCGCGGCTTCCGCTTAGCCACTTACGCTATGTGGTGGATTCGTGCGGCTATTCAGGAATATATCCTCCATAGCTGGTCCTTAGTGAAAATGGGAACCACAGCGGCGCAGAAAAAACTCTTCTTCAATCTCCGCCGCCTTAAAGGCCAGATGCAAGCTTATGAGGAAGGCGACCTTCAACCAGAGCAGATTGACCATATTGCTAAGACGCTCGGTGTGCCAGAGCAAGATGTCATCTCCATGAATCGCCGCCTCACCGCGCCGGATCATAGCCTTAATGCCCCACTGCGCATTGATGGCGAGCAAGAATGGCAAGACTGGCTTGTGGACCAAAATGAGAGCCAAGAAGATACGCTAGCTGAAAATGAGGATATGAATGGCCGTAAGGCCCTCCTCGCCGAAGCGATGCAAACCCTTAATGAGCGTGAGCGTCACATCCTCACCGAACGCCGCTTGAAGGAAGACCCTTCCACTTTGGAGGAACTCTCCCACCATTACGGCGTCTCACGCGAGCGTATTCGTCAAATTGAAGCTCGTGCGATGGAGAAATTACAAAAGGCTATGGCTTCTGCCGTAAAAGCCCGCCGTAAGGAGCAAGGCTTCACGGAGGATGACGCTTAAAACGTCTCCTCTCCCCCTCTGGCCCTTTTTCATCCTTGCAAGACTGCGGTTCGTTTTAACGAGCCGCATTTTTGTAAATAACATCATCAAAAAAGGCGGTGCCCCATAAGGACAACCGCCTTTTTTAAAACCTCGGTTTAACCCAATGTCTTATTTAGCGCGTAGCACCTCAACACCCGGAAGGGTCTTACCCTCCAGCCATTCGAGGAAGGCACCGCCCGCTGTGGAGACGTAGCTCATACGGTCTGCCACACCTGCATGACGCAGAGCAGAAACCGTATCACCACCGCCTGCCACTGTAAGCAGCTTGCCTGCTTCAGTCAGCTTCGCTGCGGCCTGAGCCACTTCCACCGTTGCTTTATCAAACGGGGCAATCTCAAAGGCACCAAGCGGACCATTCCAGACCAGAGTCTTAAGGTCAGCTAAATGCTTGGAGATAAGCTCGGCTGTTTTTGGCCCGGCATCGAGGATCATGGCGTCATCAGGCACCTTATCCACCGGCACAACCTCAGAAGGCGCACCCGCTTTGAACTCACGCGCGACAACGGCATCTACTGGCAGAACCAGCTTGCAGCCCTTCTCTTTAGCATGAGCGGCAATCTTGCGGGCTGTCTCGTGCATGTCGGCCTCTTGGAGGGACTTGCCAACCTTCACACCCTCAGCAGCGAGGAAGGTATTAGCCATAGCCCCACCGATGAACAGCACATCCACTTTATCCAACACGTTGCCGATGAGGTCCAGCTTCGTGGAGATTTTGGAGCCACCAATAACGGCCCCAACAGGGCGTTTTGGATTCTCCAAAGCTGCAGAAAGAGCCTTCAACTCAGCTTCCATCAAGCGGCCTGCATAAGCAGGCAGAAGATGGGCTACACCCTCTGTCGAGGCATGAGCGCGGTGAGCTGCAGAGAACGCATCATCTATATAAATATCCCCATTAGCAGCCAATGCTTTAGAGAATGCAGGATCGTTCTTCTCTTCCTCAGCGTGGAAGCGTGTGTTCTCCAACAGGAGGACATCGCCATCCTTTAGGGCATCAACCGCCTTTTTAGCTTCTGGCCCAACGCAGTCGGACGCAAAAGCAACCGGGCGACCTAGCAGCTCACCCAGACGCTTACCCACCGGTGCCAGCGACATCTCAGGCACGACCTTCCCTTTAGGACGGTCGAAGTGGCTGAGAAGGATGACCTTAGCCCCCTTCTCAATCAGCTCGCGGATGGTCGGCAGCACACGCTCAATACGCGTTGTATCGGTGATGGCACCTTCATGCATGGGGACATTCAGGTCAGCGCGGAGAAGTACGCGTTTACCGCGTACCTCCGCTTTATCTAGCGTGCGAAAAGCCATGATCAGAGTTTCCCAAAGAGAGACGCTGTGTCGGACATACGGTTGGAGAAGCCCCACTCATTGTCATACCATGCGCAGATGCGGACCAGCTCACCGCCATCAACCAACGCTGTCTGCGTTGCATCGAAGGTGGAGGAGAAGGCAACATGGTTGAAGTCGTGGCTCACCAGCGGCTCTGTATTGTAGCCGAGGATGCCTTTCAGCCGGCCCTCAGAAGCCTCACGCACGGCCTCGTTCACTTCCTCGATGGAAGATGGCTTACGCTTCGGCACGAAGTCCAAAGAGACGAGGGAGACGTTCGGCGTTGGGACGCGAATCGCTGTACCATCCAGCTTGCCCTTCAGATGTGGCAGAACCAGCGCAACAGCGCGGGCAGCCCCTGTGGAGGTCGGGATGATGTTTACAGCTGCAGCGCGCGCACGGCGTGGGTCTTTATGCAGTGTGTCGATTGTGCGCTGGTCACCCGTGTAGGAGTGAACTGTCACCATGTAACCACGCTCGATGCCGAACTTGTCATCCAGCACAGCAGCGACTGGGGAGAGACAGTTGGTTGTGCAGGACCCGTTGGAAACGATCTGCATACCCGGCTTCAGAGCCTCGTTATTCACACCATAAACGATGGTGGCATCTGCATCCTTACCCGGAGCGGAAATCAGCACATGCTTTGCACCAGCTTTCAGCAGAGCAGAAGCTTTATCGCGTGCTGTAAAGAGGCCTGTGCACTCCATCGCCACATCAACACCCTGAAGCGGAATCTCTTCTGGGTTACGCTGAGAGGTCACCTTGATAGGCCCGATGGTCTTACCAGCATGGGTCTTGATGAGCAGGTCACCATTGACGACCTCAACTTCAGCCGGCAGGCGGCCATGGATGGTGTCATACTTCAGGAGGTGAGCGTTGGCCTCCACAGAACCGAGATCGTTAATCAGTACAGGCTCCACATCTGTGCGCCCGCTCTCGATAATCCCACGAAGAACCAGACGCCCGATGCGCCCGAACCCATTGATTGCAATTTTAACGGCCATTGGTCGCTTCCTCCATAATTTGGTAGCTAAAGGACGTACCATCCATAGCACCCTTGTGGCAGAGCAACAGAGGGAAAATGAAGTTTTTAAAGCAAGCCTGCTACCCTCTTGCGTCATGCCCCGCTTCCTGCGAGTAAGTCATCTATGATGGTTTTCTATACCCACCGTTCCGCTTTATGGGCCCGCACCGCTCTTTTTGCGCTGCTGGCAACCCCTCTTTGGGGCTGTAATCCGATTGATCAACGCACCTTCGACCCGCAGGCGGGTAGGCCCCCGCGCGTTGCGGCCCCTGCTTTGCCAGTCGCAGCTCCCGGTAAGCCTGCCTTCCTGCAAATTATTGAAGGTACACCAGAGGAAGAATACGGCCCAGCGGTAGAAAAAGCCGCAAAGCTCGCTCTCAGCCGGAAAAGCAACATCCTCTTTACCGTCCAAGGCATAGCACCTATGCAAAAAACGCCGGAAGCTGAAAGAGAAACCTTACACACTCTCACGCAGAACTTGGTCTCCCCTGTCGCTAATCACATATTGGCTGCGGGTGCGCGTCCTATCCAATTGGATATGCGTGTGAGTACCGATCCCACCGTCCATAGCAACATGGTGCGTATTTATGTCCGCTAGGCGTCCCCGTCTTACCTGCGCTCTCCTCCTTAAAAAAGCTGACCATACCCTACCGGGATGGCTCGCATGGCATTTGGCCTTAGGAGTCGAACATATCGCCATTATTGATGCTGGAGCCTTTGATAATGCGCGTCAGATAAGCCAAGCTTACCAAGCAGACTGGCCTATCTCGTGGCATCCTGTGGAGTTGGATGAGACTCTCCCCGCCGAGAAGCGCCGCTTAGAGCTTACACGTCATGCCCTCGCTCATCTGCGCCACATCACACAAGAGCTAGACCAGCCTGATAGTGACGATGAGAGCGATATAGCTGAAAATTGGGTCGCGATTCTTGATGCAGACGAGTATCTTAACCCAGAGCATGAGCTAGATTCTCTCCTCCAAAAAGTTCAAGAAGACACGGCGGCGATTGCCCTTCACTGGCGTATTTATGGGACGGCGGGACAACTTCGTCCCCCGCCTGGTCATATTGTTGCCAATTATCCGTGGCATGCCCCAGAATCATTCCACGACCATCATTTTGTCCGTTTGCTTGCCCGACTCGATCATTTGGCTAAACCCGAAGCTCTGACGAATCCGCACCTGCTTGACCTCCCCTCCGAGGCCATCATCCGGGCTGATGGGCAGCCATACCGTCCTGATGACGCTGACTTACTTGTGGCCCCGTGGCAAGGCGGTTGTATCCAACATTATATCTGTGCCCAAGCGCATGATGAGGCCGAGCTTCCCCCCGCTATGCGCGCTCATTATGACCGTAATGAGCAGATAACCACACCAGCGCATGACAAAATTGTGCATATGCGTCAGCTTGCTAACCAGATGCGAGAAAGTGCCCTCATCTCCGGGTTGGCACGCTTGCGTGAGCTTGCAGCACAACAATTAGACGAAAAACGGGCTGAATGGTTTTTGCAAGACCATGACCTCACTTTGGAAGACCATGTCCGCCATGATGCCTTCCATTATGACCGCGTGCGCCCCTCCTTAGAGGATATGCTTGCCCTCAACCCGCAAGTCGCCGCTCCTTATAATCCTGGTCGTACGATTCTCCTCCGCACATCTGAGGGGCAGTTACTGGAATGTGACCCACCAGAACAACACCGCCCCTTTGCAGGCTTCTGGCAGGAGAGTATCCCGCATCTCCTTACGCTTTATACGCAAGATGAAACGCCCTTTACCCTTGGGGATGCGCCTTGTCCCTTCAGCATGACTAGTTTGCGTATCAGCTTCGACCCTAAAACGCGCAGCATCCATTTGCCGCACGAAACGGGCCATGCCAGCACCCCGTTGGAAATGATTCCCGCTGCCGTGCCACCCTCCATGCTCTTTACGCCGCTTCCCCCTATGGATGAAGAAGATGGCCTCAGCGTACGCGGGTTGCTCCTTTGGGTAGCAGGCCATGCCCATACCCAGCCGCAAGACCTACAACGCGCGCTATTGCTGTTATCACCTGATTCCGCACAGCATTTACGCACATTAGCCCCCATGCTGGAGGAGTTCTTGCCCCGCTTTACTGCACGGCCTGCTTTTCTACCATAAATGCGGCTAAAACAGCCCTAAAAACCAATGCCCCGCTACTATAAGGCTCACCCCCAAAACCACACCAAGGGTAAGGGCGAGCATAGAAAGGCGGGGCGGCCCTTCGGTAGGACGTTGGGTAAGAGCGGCAAGGCTTGTCCGCAATGCCTCTACTTCTTCTTGATGAGCACGTTCCTCATCCTGCCTCTGGCGATGTTCCACACTCTGATACCGGATAAACTCTGCGGCCTCTAACGGCGTTGTGAAATACTGCTCCACTAAATGCGCTAAAAGGGTCCCTCCCTCCTGTTCATCGCCTCCGCCATCGCAAGCTAGAATACGATAAGCTGGGCAGCGCGATAGGGCCTTAATACATGCGGGCTGCTCCCATGCAGAAAGATGCCCCTTTGCCATAATCAAAAATATAATCTCATGCTCTATCTGCGATAAGTTCTGTAGAGCCTCCGGCCCTTCCGCTTCGGAGACGGCGCGTAACGTCACGTTACGCTCCGACCATAATCCCCCAAGAGCATGCACCATATGGGCCAGCCGCTCGCTACCCACACCAAGGCCAAGCAGTAGCATCCGGGCCCCCTCCTGCGTAGGAAAGGCACGCCGACGTGGTGGGAGACTACGCATAAGCTCCATCACCATCTCACTCTGGCGATGAGCCTCCTCCAGCGCATCACGCGTAAGGGAAAGAACATCCATCCGTAATGTGAGCTGCCCTTGTTGCGCGTGGGCGCGCAACACCCCTATGACCTGTACCGTCTCGCCCGTGCGCAAGCCTTCTTCCGCTACCAAAGCGGGGGGAATCTCCAACAAAAGAGCCGCCCCTGTATGGGCATCTAGCAACGGGGTTGCCTCCCGCCGCCGCCAACGCTCAACGGGGACCTCACCTATCACGCCCTTTACACGTATCGGTGTACGCCACTCCTCAAACCGGCTGCATATATCCGCGCATCGCCGCTGAAAGAGCGTTAAAACCTGCTCCGGCGCAAAAAGGGGATACGCTGCCTCCCCCTCTCGCCTTGGGGGAGAAGGAATACGCCGTGAAAATACCTCCATGACTTACCCCTCCTCCAACAATAAAGGCCCCAGAAAAGGGGCCTTGTAGCATCCTAAAAAACAAAGAGCGAGACCACACTGCTTTAAGCGAAAAAGGCCTCATAAAGTTCTGGCTTAAACCCCACCATCATCTGCTCACCCTTCACCGTAACAGGGCGGCGAATCAAAGTCGGATGAGCCAGCATGAGAGCCACAGCTTTCGCTTCATCCAACCCTTCTTTCTCCGCCTCATCCAAACGACGGAAGGTCAGGCTAGAACGATTCAACAGCTTCTCCCACCCCACTGTAGCGCACCATGCCTCTAGCAAAGCCGAGGTCACACCATCCTTACGGACATCATGGTAGTGGAAGGGTATCTCTGCCTCCTCCAGCCATTTCATAGCCTTCTTAACGGTGGAGCAGGTCTTAATCCCGTAAAGGGTAATCACATCAGCCATGAAGGCGGCTTTCTTGCAAAAGAACTCTAAAAGGGGGAGATGGTCTCATCATGGTGCTGCTGGCGAGGATTGAACTCGCGACCTCTCCCTTACCAAGGGAGTGCTCTACCACTGAGCTACAGCAGCCTTGCGAAAACCTATGGCGGGTTACCTAGCCTGTTCGCCCTCTCCGTGCAACCCTTAATTAGTCATCACGATAAATCTTTTCGTGCCGCTCATGCCGTTCTTGTGCTTCTAGCGACAATATGGCAATAGGCCGTGCCTCCAGACGTTGCAGACCGATAGGCTCGCCTGTCTCCTCACAATAACCGTAAGACCCATCCTCAATCCGTGCCAACGCCATATCAATCTTGATGATTAACTTACGCGCACGGTCACGCGTTCTTAGCTCAAAAGCACGGTCCGTCTCCACTGTTGCGCGGTCTGTTAGATCAGCCTCGTGGATGCCCCCTTCGGAAAGACTCGCTAACGTCTCCCCCGCCTCTTTGAGAAGGTCCATCCGCCAATGCAGCAATTTTTGCTTAAAATACGCTAATTGCCGTTCATTCATAAACTCTTCATCCTCAGAAGGACGATAGTCGGGTGAAAGCGTAATCATGTGCAACGTCTCCTCACAACACGCTACCTTTCCCACAGAGCTGCTACAGCGCACTAGCAGAAAGGATGTTGCCTCGGTTTATATCGCTCTCAAAAAAGCACGCAAGGTAGATTAGGAGGTTTTTTAGGAAATCTTCATTATTTTAATAATAGTTTAATAATTGATGCCCATAGCCACTTAAATAAAAACACCCTTTATGAAAGAACGCATATTCTCTGCAAAGGCAGCAAGTTCACCCTGATAACGCATTAATTTTGTGCCAACGCGCGGCGGCTAACACGCACCCTCACAACACGGCGGCGTTCTGTCTCTAACACTTCAAACAACCAGCCAGAGAACACCACCTTATCCCCCTGCGCAGGGACACGGCGTAATAGAGCCATCAAAGCCCCGCCTAATGTATGATACCGCCCATCCTCAACCATTGGGGGTAGGTCCAGCCGTGTGCATACATCATCAATCGGCATGAAACCATCAAGGATATATTCCTCTTTCCCATCCACCTCATGCCGTTTTTGAGAGGACGCATCTAGGGCCTCATCCCCAATAATCGCCTCAAAAACATCAGAGGGTGTAACGATGCCTTCAAAAGAGCCATATTCATCAAAGACAAAGACTATACCGAGGGAAATCCCCTTCAAACGCTCAATCATCCCTTGAGCTGTAAGGCTATCTGGAATAGCGGGCGGGGTGCGCAATACAGCATCAATCGAAAGGGGCAAACCTAACAACAGTCGGTCCATCACATCCTTAGCCAGCATCACACCGACTGGATGGTCCACATTGTCCTCACAAACAACAATCCGCCCGTAAGAAGACTGCCGCAACTTACTAACCAGCGTCTCCTCATCCGCATTACGGTCTATCCAAAACAGCTCATTGCGTGGCGTCATAATCGCACGAACGGGACGATCCGCTAAGCGAAGCAGACGCTCGATAATCTCACGCTCCTCCGTTTCCAAAATCCCCGCTTGCATTCCCTCTTGCAGGACGGCTTTAAGCTCCTCCTCCGTTACAGTGGCACGCGGGAGAGAGCCTATCCCCACAAGTTGCAGCACACAATTAGAGGTCTTACTGAGCAACCACACAACCGGGCGCGTACACCAAGATAAGGCCAAAAGCGGCGCAGAGAGATGAATGGCTATAGCCTCTGGTCGCTGCAATGCGATTTGTTTGGGCACAAGCTCCCCAAAGACCAACATGGCAAACGTGATACACGCCACCACAATAATGATGGATAGCTCACCAGCAAATGGTTGAAAAATAGCCCAATGCTCAATGTAATGCTGAAGTGATTCCTCAATCTGGCTGCCCCCA
The DNA here is from genome assembly GCF_009725845.1 of Bombella sp. ESL0378. Lineage (NCBI taxonomy): Bacteria > Pseudomonadati > Pseudomonadota > Alphaproteobacteria > Acetobacterales > Acetobacteraceae > Bombella > Bombella sp. ESL0378. The sequence goes on from NZ_WNIF01000008.1 coordinate 24,788, forward strand.
AATGCCCCCTCCAAGATAGAGACAAGGGTCATACCTATCTGCACAGTCGGCAAAAAGTTTTGAGGATTTTCCGCCAGCTTTAATGCACGCTCTGCCCCAGCAACTTTTGTTTGTGCAAGATGGGACAACCGGGCGCGTTTGGCAGAGATAAGAGCTAGCTCACCCGTGGCGAAAACACCATTAAGGACGATGAGCAGAATAATTATAAGGATAGGAATCATCATAAAACTATCCTGCCCTGATAAGCCCGCCATCACAAGGTAATGACGAGAAAATCAGAGCAGGAAATATGGCCCTACTTTGCCGGGGCCGGGGCTGGGCTTTCACTCTGCCCGTTAATGCGTACGCGTGGACCACGAGCCGGTTTGCCGCGCTTAGCGTCCTCGCCTTCAAGCCGCTCCATCTGGCGCGCTACCTCAGCATCATACCCGTAAGAGGCAGGCCGCTGATTCGCTAACGATATCTCCGGAGCCATGGGCTTTTCCGTCTCTGGCCCTTGCAACGCTACTTTGATGAAATGCCAAGGACGCTGCACTGCATCCATCACCGCTGTGGATTCATAGCCAGAATGGACCATACAATCGGCGCATTTCTCATACGCACCGGTACCGTACTGGTCCCACGCTGTATCATCCATCAGCTCCTTGAAGGTCTTAGCGTAACCTTCACCCAACAAATAGCAAGGACGCTGCCAACCAAAGACGGTCCGCAACGGCTTACCCCATGGGGTACAATGATATGTCTCGTTGCCTGCTAAGAAGTTGAGGAACAAAGGAGACTGCGTAAACCGCCATTTATGGCCCTTACCCAAGCGGAAAATATCCCGGAAAAGGGTCTTCGTCTTTTGGCGATTAAGGAAGTGCTCTTGGTCCGGGGCACGCTCATAAGCATAGCCCGGTGCTGTCATCACACCATCAACGCCTAGGCGCATGACTTCATCAAAAAAAGCTGCAACACGCTCTGGCTTAGCACCATCAAACAAGGTGCAGTTAATAGAGACGCGGAAGCCTTTGGATTTTGCCAATTTAATGGCCTTCACCGCACGATCATACACCCCTTCTTGGCAGACGGACGAATCATGCATCTGCTGGTCACCATCGAGATGGATGTCCCACGAGAAGAAAGGTGATGGTTTATAGTCATCGATCTTCTTCTCTAACAAAAGGCCATTCGTGCAGAGATACACATATTTTTTACGCGCCACGAGGCCCGCAATAATCTGTGGCATCTCTTTATGTAAGAGGGGCTCTCCCCCCGCCACAGCAATCACTGGGGCACCAGCTTCAGTATCCGCATCAAGACATTCTTGATAGCTCATACGCTGGTTAAGAATCTTCGCTGGATAATCAATCTTGCCACAGCCCGCGCAAGCCAAATTGCAGCGGAACAGCGGCTCAAGCATCAACACAAGCGGGTAACGCTTGCGCCCTGTGAGGTGCTGCTTGAGAACGTACCGTCCAACTCGGACAGCCTGCATCAATGGTACGGCCATTATAATCCTCTGATAATATCTTCCTGAGCTGAATCACGGTATCAGACCACCCGTGGCACATAGCCCGACAGACGCGCCAGAATGAGACTGCCGAGCCTGCACCGCTTCCCTCTCGCAGAAGCAGCGCAGAAATGCAAGCTTAACGAACTAAGCCCTACACCCTCACTAGAGGATTCGGTGGAAGATTCTCTCTTTTCCTTCTTACTGTGGACTCGTTTATCCGGCGGCAATGCGCTATACTGTCTCGCTAACTGTAGCAGATTCAACACAGTTATACGAAATCCTGCAAGGCGTACCCTTGCAAACTGCCCCATCGCCTCTTGCATAAAAGGACGCATAGGAGGAAAGAGCATGTCCATGAAACGTTGTCTTATCTCTTCCCTTGGAATGATGGCCCTCGCTATAGGGACTGTCTCCACTCTTGGGGTTCATCCCGCACTGGCAAGCCGGAGTTCGGCATCTGCCACCCCTGTTGCTACAACGCCACAAGCCCCGATAGAAGCCTTATATAAGGCCTTGGATAAGTCTGAACATTCCTCTGCCAATATGAGCAAACGCAGCGCAATGATCGCGCCGTTCGTTGAGCATGCTTTTGATATGGAGTCCATCCTCAAACGCTCCATCGGGCTACATTACGACCATCTTTCTACTGCTGAAAAAAACGACCTATTGGCAGCTTTTAAACATTTCACCGTAGCGCGTTATGTCTCTACCTTTAAGCCGGGAACAGATGCTGTCTTTACCGTTGTAAACACGATCCAGCAGGATGGACGGACCATCGTCCACACCACTATCGGCGGGAAAGATGACCCTAATGGGACACCAACACCCATTGACTATGTCATGGCCCAAGGTCCCGACGGCTGGCGCATCACCGATATTTTGCTAGATGGTCACATCAGCCAAGTTGCTGCTCAACGGGCTGATTTTAAGACAATCTTCAACGAGAAAGGAGCAAACGGCCTAGCGCGTAGCCTCACCACCAAAGCTGACGATTTCCTCCGCGAATAATTTGCGATAGCTTTTCATCACGTCCACCTACATTATAATTTGTATCCCACTCCGCTGGGCAGACGTGATGAAAAGCTTAGAAAAACGCCCTTCCCTCCATTCTCATGAGGTATCTTGATTGATGGCCCCACTCTTTGCGATAGCCTCCGCCCTGAGCGGAGCTTTTTCACTAGCGGGGCATGTGCAGAATCTCATCGGGACAAGCTTACTCTCTCGTTTCTGCCAGAATGTGCGCATCCCCGGTCGGCCTGCCCCCTATCAGCGCGAGGCTTCCTCTCACAACCAAGAGGCTCTAAGCCCCAGCGTTACGCTCATGAAGCCGGTACATGGGGATGAGCCACGCCTTGAAGATGCATTAGAAAGCTTCTTCCAGCAGGATTACCCATCCTATCAAATCATCTTCGGCCTACATAAAGAAGATGATACGGCTTTACCGGTAATTCGCCGCCTCCAGCAGCGTTATCCTCATCACGATGTAACAATCATTATTGATGATGCCTTACATGGCCCTAATCGTAAGGTCAGTAACCTCATCAATATGTATCCCTCTTGCCGACATGACATTTTGATCATCTCTGATTCCGATATTCATGTCAGCCCAGATTACATCACGCATATTGTTAAAGCATTCCAACAAGAGAAGGTTCAGCTTGTAACCACACTATATGCGGGCTTACCTGCTAGCCCCAGCCTCACCCGCATATTGGGCGCCCACAGCATTAACACCAACTTCCTTCCCGGTGTGATGATGTCCCGCCTCATGGGGCGTCAAGATTGCCTCGGGGCTACGATGGCCCTCAAACGAACGCATTTACAACAGATTGGTGGGTTTGAGGCCCTTGTCTCTCATGTCGCTGATGATGCCGTGCTAGGCCAGCTTATCCGCCGTAATGGGGGGGAGATTGCCCTTGCGCGGACTTTATGCCAGACGACTATCACCGAGACCTCCCTAAAGGACCTTTTCACCCATGAGCTACGCTGGGGACGAACGGTTCGGAGTGTGGAGCCTCTTGGATATGGGCTTTCTGTCCTACAGTTACCGCTTTTCTGGGGGGTGTTGTGTGTCCTTTTTGCACCATCGCGCCGTTTTTCATGGGGCTTGTTGATAGGAGGGATGCTCTGCCGTGGAGCCGTGACACGGCGCATTAACCACCTGACAAACTGCGCTTTACCCGGCATTTTCCCTTTCCTTATATTCCGAGACTGCCTCTCTGCTTGTGTGATGCTCGGAAGTGCCCGTGGCTCGCGTGTAACATGGCGGGGGCAGACAATGCACATCTCCCGTGGCAAAACACGTACGAAGTCCCTATAACGAACCCCAACAACGATCGTGCCCCTTAATCCTGATCAACGAAACCGGCGTTGACAGGCCCGACATTATCAGGAGTGTCCATACATGTTGAGAACATTGTTTCTACAGCCCCCATCCTTCGACGGCTTTGATGGTGGTGCTGGCTCACGTTATCAGGCGAAGCGAGAGATTCGCTCCTTCTGGTATCCTACATGGTTGGCCCAACCTGCAGCAATGGTCCCCGGCTCTCGCTTGATTGACGCTCCACCGGCTAAAATGGGCATGGGGCCTATCCTTGAGGATGTGAAGAATCGTGATCTCGTCATCATGCACACCTCCACACCCTCCTTCCCCTCTGATGTCCGCGTGGCACAAATGCTGAAGGACGCCAACCCGAAGCTGAAGATTGGTATGGTTGGCGCAAAAGTTGCCGTCCAGCCCGATGAGAGCCTTGCCCAAGGCAGCCCGATCGACTTCGTAGCCCGCAATGAGTTCGACTTCACCATCAAAGAGATTGCCGAGGGGAAACCTCTCGCAGAGGTTGATGGCATCACATGGCGTAATGAAAATGGTGAGATTATCACCAATAAAGACCGTGCGATGATTGAGGATATGGATAGCCTCCCCTTCGTAACGGAGGTTTATAAGCGCGACCTACGGATTGAAGATTACTTCATCGGTTATCTCAAGCATCCTTATATCTCCATCTATACAGGCCGTGGGTGTAAGTCCCGCTGCACCTTCTGCCTTTGGCCGCAAACTGTGGGTGGGCACCGCTACCGTACCCGCAGCCCAGAGCATGTAGCCGCTGAAATTAAGCTTGCGATGAAATACTTCCCGCAGGTGAAAGAGTTCTTCTTTGATGATGATACCTTCACCGATGACCTCCCCCGCGCAGAGGCCATCGCACGGGAGCTGGGCAAGCTGGGTGTAACATGGTCCTGCAATGCTAAAGCCAATGTCCCTTATGACACGCTAAAAGTTCTGCGTGATAACGGCTTACGCTTGCTGCTGGTAGGGTATGAGAGCGGTAATCAACAAATCCTGCATAACATCAAAAAAGGTATGCGGATTGAGACAGCCCGTGAGTTCACCAAAAACTGCCACAAGCTGGGCATTAAGATTCACGGGACCTTCATTGTTGGTCTGCCCGGTGAAACACGCGAGACCATCCGCGAAACCATCCAATATGCTAAAGAGATTGACCCGCACACATTACAGGTCTCTCTCGCAGCTCCTTATCCGGGGACATTCCTGCATAAGCAGGCCTCTGAGAATGGCTGGCTGAATCTTGATGAAGCTGAGCTGATTGACGAGAATGGTGTGCAGATTGCCCCGCTGCATTACCCCCATCTCTCCCATACGGAAATCTTTAAGAGCGTGGAGACCTTCTATAAGGAGTTCTATTTCCGCCCCTCCAAGATTTTCGCTATCTTGAAGGAAATGGCAACTGACCCACAAATGCTCAAACGCCGCTTGCGTGAGGGTGTGGAGTTCTTCCAGTTCCTCCGTCAGCGTCATTCTGCCTAAGGCAAACGCCGCATGAATACCTCTACACAACGCCGTGTTATTTTCTCTGCTGATGATTTCGGTATGAGTGTGGAGGTCAATGAGGCGATTGAGGAGGCCCATCGCAAAGGCCTCCTCAGCACGGCAAGCCTCATGGTTGCCGCCCCGGCTTTTGAGGACGCTCTACGCCGTGCCCAACGTATGCCAGACCTCCGGTTGGGGTTACATCTTGTCGTTATAGAGGGCGATTCCTGCCTGCATCTGCCTGTTATTACGGATGAAAAAGGCTGGTTTGGTCGGAATCAAGTAGGGCTGGGCTTTCAATATTTCTTCTCTCCCGCTACGCGCTCTGCGTTAAAGAAGGAAATCCACGCTCAATTCCAGCAATTTGCACGCACAGGGCTGCGGTTGGACCATGCCAATGCGCATAAGCATATGCATCTCCATCCCACAATCGGGCATTTACTGCTCCAAACGGGCAAAATCTATGGGTTAAAGGCCGTTCGCACACCTATGGAACCTGCGGGCCCCATGGGGGAAACGCCTCACCTAGGTGACTGCGCGTTGGAGCAATGGACGCGTGTCCTACGCTGGCAAATTTGGAAAGCCGGGATGAAAACCAACGATTCCTGCTTTGGTTTGCGGTGGTCTGGCCATATGACGCCAGAGCGCATCCAACGCCTCATCCCTCAACTCCCTGCCGGGGTGAGTGAGGTTTATTTCCACCCCGCCAAGAGCCAAAACGCACAAATGGCTGCCCTCATGCCCGGCTATCAGCCAGAGCAAGAGCTAGCTGCCTTAACAGACCCTGCTACGCGCGCGTTACTCGCCCCACATAACATCCAACTGACAACATGGGACGCGCTGTAAACACACCGCGCCCCCTAGTGCTACGCCTTAGGCTTTAAGGGCAAAATCCGCACCTGGACGACCACCAAGGCGAGCAATCACATGGCCCGCAGCCTCATTGCCTAACCGCGCAGACTCCACAAGAGAATGATGGCGGCTATAGCCTGCGAGGAAGCCCGCTGCAAAAGCATCACCCGCACCAGTCGTATCAACCAGCTTCACCGGCTTAGTGGGGACATCGTGCCGTTCCTCACCCGCTTGGATAACAGCCCCCTTCTCCCCACGGGTCACAACACCAAGGGCAACATCATGAGAGAGGGCTTTTAAAGCATCATCAAGCGTCTCTGTCTCGTAAAGGGCGAGAATCTCAGCCTCATTGGCAAAGAGGATATCAACCGATTCTGCCACAAAATCCCGGAAAGCTGCCTGATGACGTTGGATGCAGAAACTATCAGAGAGCGTTAAAGAGACCTTACGCCCCGCTTTATGCGCTAAACGGGCTGCCTGATAAAAAGCCTCCTGCGCTTGGGGGCGATCAAATAAATAACCCTCAAGGTAGGTAATAGCCGACTCGGCCACGATATTCTCTAAAACATCATGGGGTGTGAACTCCACACAAGCCCCTAGATATGTAAACATCGTGCGTTGGCCATCGGGCGTAATCAACACAATGCAACGCGCTGTAGGAATAGCCTCGCCAGCCGCTAGGGGCGTGGAGGGGACATCTATACCCTGTTTGCGTAAATCCGCTGTAAAATCCTCGCCCGCTTTATCGGCTGCAACCTTACCAAGATAAGCTGTTTTTGCCCCCATACGCGCAGCAACAACCACACTATTCGCTGCTGAGCCACCCCCTGCTACATGCTCGATATGGATACGCTGCTCCAACTTTGCCATGGTAGCAGCATCAATGAGCGTCATGCTCCCCGGTACAGCCCCAAACTCTGCCAACAGCTCTGGCGTGACAGTTGCCAGCACATCCACGATGGCATTGCCAATGCATAAAAGGTCATATTTCGGAGGGGTAGCGGACATGATAGGTCACTTTCTTTTATAGTCTGACATTAAATATTCCCTACCATAACCTTCAGACCTTGTAGAGCCATCTCTCTTTATCCTCTCGTGATAAGGAAAAGATGCACTTACCTGCATGGATTACCTAGCCAAGGGCACGACTTCCCTCTATTTTAGGGATACGCCTGATGACAGGGCAGAGTTCGGCATGGCTCCCCTTAGGAGATGTGCCGTTATTGCGTGCTACTCTATCGCCTGATTAAAGGAAATCATGTCTCTACCTACTCCCCCCTCCCCTATGCCGGGTCCCGCTCCCCGCCAGCGGATAACCCCCAACCGCAATAATCACCAAGAAAAAACACGCACAGTTGACAATGCGCGGACTCTCATCGTCCATAACAGCATCACCATCCGCGGCTCGATTGAGAATATTGAACGTCTCATTGTCGAAGGGACAGTTGCTGTAGAACATTTAACGGTGAAAGAACTTATCATCGCCCCCGACGGGCACTTTCATGGTTCAGCAGAAGCGGGAACGGCTGAAGTTGCTGGCACACTAGAAGGTGACCTCACTGTCCGCAATATGCTTACTATCCGCGCTAGTGGGCGGCTACTCGGCAATGCAGAATGTCGCCGCTTGCAGGTCGATGAAGGCGGCCAAGTCACAGGGAAGTTGGGCATGATTACCTCAGCCCTCCCCGGCAATAAAGACCATAACGTGTCCCACCATCATGAGAGCGAAAAACATAGCACCGGGTCTCATCACGCCTAAGCCCGGCTCTATCTGTTACGCTATGGCCTCAGCTTACAAAAAAGCTGCCAGCTTCCTTAAAGGACTGGCAGCTTTTTTGTACCGCTTATATGGCCATTTTAATGGCGGCGGTCTCGAATCTTTACATAAGCTATGGCCGCATGCTCAGCACAATAAGGCTTGCCCGCAAGAGGGGTAGCCCCACAAAAATGAAACTCCGGCGTACCAGGATCCCCATGGGGCCATTGGCATGTTGGCCCTTGTCGTGTGGCGCGATCCATCACCTCCCGTACCCGGCGCGGCGGCGCAACCTTACGCGGCGCAGCCACAACAGCAGGGCGGCTCGCCTCCTCTACATCCTTTAATGCTGGCTCATCAACCGCAACTGTCTTTTGAGGGGTAGGCGGTACCGCCGGCACCTCCTGCGGCTTTGAGGCAAGCTTCTTCGGCTTTTCTACCTTCGCCTTCTCCTCCACAGGGGGCGTAGCGAACAGCTCCTCCGTCACAGCGGATGCCTTTTTCTGCTTCGCTGTGGCAGCTGGGGCCTCTCCCTCAGCAGTTTTTTTAGCACGACTAGCACGCGGGCGCGCAGGCTTGGCCCCGCCCTCCGTAGCGGTTTTATTACGGATGGGGGACGGGCGCGAGGGTAAGTTAAGACGATGAGCCTTACCAACAACCGCATTTTTTGTAATAGAAAGCTGACGGCCAATCTCCGCTGTGGAGAGACCTTGCTCCCACAATTCTTTAAGACGAGCAATCAGCTCATCTGTCCATTCCATAGCCATTGCTGCTCTCTCCACTCCTGCCCGTAGCGTTGTTACGGGGCTCTTACGCTACGCTTTTATCAGGAAAATAAGGTTAGCTCAAAACTAACCTTTCTGCCCCATATTCATAGGGGCATGAGCCCCCCGCTCAATAATCCGCAACTGCCCTTTTTCCACACATAAAACGGTCTCACCACGCAAAAGAGCTTGCGCCTCCCGGCCGAATAAACGCGCCCGCCACCCTGTCAGGACAGGTAAGTCCTGCTCTCCTTGGACCAGACGCTCCAGCTCCTCAGCAGAGGCAATAAGCCGTGAGGCCACCTTGCCTTCCTCACTCCGCACAGTAAGAAGCACCTTCAATAAGGCTAATACTCCTGCCGGAGCGCGCGGGCCATCGCCTTTGCGGCGAGAGGGAAGCTCTGGCCGAGCTTCCTCTGGACATTGCTCACCTTGCTGCACTGCTGCCAATAAAGCCCGCCCTAACGGCCCTTCTGCAAACTCCGCCGTCACCCCGCGAATCCGAATCAGCTGGGCTATAGTATGCGGATGGACTGCGGCAATCTCCAACAAGCTTTCATCACGAATAATGCGCTGACGCGGGACATCCTCTTGCTGTGCTGCCCCTTCGCGCCATGCGACAATCTCCCGCAAAATCGCAAGAACTTTGCGGTTATGCGTCCGTGGCTTTAGCTTCTTCCATAATTTTTGCACATCAGGCCGGAACACACGCTCATCTGCCAAAGCAGATAATTCATCCTTAACCCATGCAAGCCGCCCTTGCTCCTCTAACTGATGGAGGAGCATCTCATAAATCACCCGCAGATGCGTTACATCAGCACTTGCATACGCAATTTGCGCTTTTGAGAGCGGACGCGCCGCCCAATCACTAAAACGATGCGATTTATCAATCGACTGCCCCGTAAGGGAGGCTACGAGGTTATCATACCCCACTTGCTCCCCAAAACCCGCCACCATAGCCGCTACTTGTGTATCAAACACATTAACGGGCAACCGCCCAAATAAATGCAGGAAAATCTCTAAATCTTGCCGTGCTGCGTGGAAAACTTTCACACAATCTGGCTCAGCCAACAAAGCCGCCAAAGGGGAGAGGTCTATCCCCGGTACGCATGTATCAATCAAGGCAACATCATCTACCCCGCCAAGCTGTACCAAGCAGAGACGTGGCCAATAGGTCCTCTCCCTAACAAACTCCGTATCTATCGTAACAAAAGGCTCATGCTGCAATTTAGCGCATATAGAGGCCACCCCGGCAGAGGTGGTTATCATAACAGGGGCCGGGAACACTCGCTTTTTAGACATACCCCCTCTTACACCCTCCTACAAAAGCTGACCATCTCTCTGCCGCACGATAACACCATAAAAAAGCTCGGCAATGCAGGAAGACCCCCTCCCTGTTACCGAGCTTTCATCTCTACCTTAGTGCGCAAAGCGCATCAGGCTGATTAACCGATATGAGAGTCCAACCATACTTTAAGCTGGCTCTTCGGCAATGCCCCCATCTGCTGCGCAACGGGCTTACCCTCCTTAAAGAGAATTAAGGTCGGGATGCTCCGCACACCAAAGGTTGTTGGTGTCTCTGGGTTAGCATCAATATCCAACTTCGCAACGGTGACACGGCCTTTATAATCCTTGCCGACTTCCTCTAACGCTGGGGCAATCATCCGGCATGGGCCGCACCATTCTGCCCAAAAATCCACCAGAACATAGCCTTCTGCCTTCAGCACATCATTCTCAAAGGCTTGATCCGTCACTGCAATCGTATGTTCACTCATCGTACACTCCCCCTCGGACTCTCTATAAACTCTCACATCCTGTTGTCCCTGCCATAGTTCAGAGACGCTGACCACTGGGCTACTCAACAAAGCAGCTTTGCTCTTGAGCCACTTGAACGCTCTTTTACCCAGAAATGTGAACTCACCTAGTACGCTTATCCATGCCGTTGATGCTGCTCCTTGGGAAATCGGTATTGTTGGTCTGAATTATATGTAAATCCTATAAATCATTGCCCTTAGCCAACTCTCTACCTTACGGACTGCAACGCTTCCTCCAATAAGGCGGGAGGTAACTCTGTTGCCAACGGGCCATCGACCCATACAAGGAAGCACCGTGCCTCATGCCCCGGATAAAGCCCTTGCATAACACGCCGGTAACTCGCCATCTGCGCCCGATACGCCGCCGGAATACGCCCCGGTTGGGAAGGAACATGACCCGTTTTATAGTCGCACAGCCACACCGTTTGTCCATCAAAACAAAAGCGATCGACCTGACCCAACACAACGCGGCCTGTGCCATCTCCCGCACGGCCCAACGTCCCTGATATGCCTTGCTCGGCTCGGCTTCCCGGCCCAAAAAGCGGGGCTAATAAAGGCATCTCCACAATAGAGACCACTTGCTTTGCAAGCTGTATAATCTCCACCTCATCCACACCCGGCATCGTATGCCGCAACCATGATTCTGCTTTCTCCTGCCGCTCTAACGCAGCAATATCGGGAAGGAATTGCAACAGGCGATGGACCAGCACACCCCGCTCCATCGCATCTTGCCGCCGTTTAACAGGCTGTGGAATCACCAACCCCTCACGCATAATCTCCAAAGGTGAACGCGCTGCTGGTAATGGACCATAAGCCGCACTATCAGGCCGACTCGGTGCGAGCGGGCGGGCCAACGCATCCTCATGCGGGGCGGGCTGTATCTGCCAATCAGGGGCATGGCCCATCCACTCCGGCAAAATAGGGGGAGCCACTGGATGAGGCTCTGCTACTTTAGACGAGACCGCAGCCTCGACAGGTCTTTCCAGCACGATCTTCTCACCCTCCCATCCTCCCTCAAAGGGTGAAGCAACCGGCTGATAGGAAGCCAAACGCTCGATTGTCTGACTTTGAAGTGCACGCAAGCCCTGATAGCAATAGTCATACCATGTGGGGATTTTAGGGGCTTGCTTCGGCTCCCACCCACAAATGAGCAACGCATCACTCGCCCGTGTTAGAGCCACATAGAGCAAGCGGTTACTCTCCTCCCTCTGGCGTTCCTGCTCTTGCGCGCTGTAAAATGTTGTTTGCTCTGAATGCATTTTCGTCTGCGGGACCCATAACGGCCCCTCTACATCATCTCCCTCTAGCCCAGCCCATAATAAAGGATCAGCTTTGCCGGGGCCGTGCGTTGTATGCGGTAGAATAACAAGCCGCGCTTGCAACCCTTTAGAGCGATGAGTCGTCATTAACCGTACAGCATCAATCACCGTCTCAGCTTCACGCTGGCTCTCCACCGTACTGGCACGCAACCATTGCAAAAACCCTTGCAAGGATGGGGGATGTTGCGTCTCATAGGTTAAAGCTGCCGTAAGAAGCTCATCAATCGGCTCTGCAGCTTCAGGCCCAAGGCGAGAGAGGAAGCGTGTGCGCCCGCCTTGTATGCCAAGGGCCTGCACGAGAATCTCATAGGGCGTGTCATAATCTACGCGCTTATAAAGGCCCTGCAAGCACATCCAAGCTGCATGCCAGTCTGGCCGTTCCTCATGGCGTTGATTTAACACACTCCAAAGCGGAACCTGCTTGAGAGCCTGTTTTTTGCCATCCCATGTCGCCAAATCCATGAGCGATTCATCACTTAGCCCCCCAAAAGGAGAGGTCAGCACGCTCGCGAGGCTTAAATCATCCTGCGGCAAAAGCAACGCATCACAAAGCGTCATAAGGTCCTGCACGGCTGCTTGCTCCACCAGCCCAGCCCGAATGAAGCTTGCCACAGGGAGGCCGCGCGTCTTTAAAGCCCGGATGAGCATCCGCAAGAAAGGCGAGCGTTTCGGCACGAGAATCATCACATCCCCGGCTTTTAGCGGGGCTGCGCCGGGCTGTAAGGGTTGGCCTATCTGCTGTTGGATATAATGCGCTAACGCATCAGCAAGACGTTGGGGGGCACTGCGCTGCTCCTCATTTTTATGAGGGGCCCGCCATGGGTTATTCTCTGCTGGTTCTATTATGTCCAACTGTGACGCTATTTGAGCATCAGCAGGGACAAGCGGCCATAACTCCACACGCCCCCCACCGCCAGAACGTGCCGATTGATGAATAAGCGGGGCTCTATCCCCTGCCTCCCGCAAACCATCAATCGCCTGCCGCGCCCCTTCTTGTTCCCCCGTAAAGACGGCATCAACCATTGCCAAAACCGGCGGCAGAGAGCGGAATGAGACATTCAACTCTGGCTCCCGCCATAAAAGCCCGGCCTCTTGCACACGATGTGCAAAAATCTGCCGCCATTTATGAAATTGCTCTGGCTCCGCCCCTTGGAAGCTATAAATCGACTGCTTAAAATCCCCCACCGCAAAGACTGTCCTAGGCCGTGGCGTATCCTCCCGCCCCCCGATGCCGGAGAAGAAATCGGCCGTCAAAGCCCCGGCAATCTCCCATTGCAGGGCGGAGTTATCTTGCACCTCATCTAACAAAAGATGGTCAATCCCCCCATCTAATTTATAGAGGACCCACGCCGCCCCCGGCTCCTGCAAGACATCCCGCGTCCGAGCGATGAGGTCATTATAATCCACAACGCCGCGATTCTTCTTATCATCCTCAAAGCGCATCATCACAGGCATAGCGAGGGCGAGAAAAGCGGTATTCACCTCCAATAAACGCTGAGCGCGTATAGAATCCTCTAGCCCTTCTTGACGTTCGGCTTCGTCTATGAGGCGTTCTGCTAAATCCGGTGCTGCCTTGCGGGCCTTTGCCCCTAGATGGCGGCTTAAATCGCGCTTCTCACCCTTATCAGTAAAAAGCAGCTTTTTAAGAACTGTTCTATCCCTCTGGGCTGCGGGCTTACCCAACCAGCTTAAAATCTCTCCAAATTGGGCACGTTTTGTCTCTGCCAATGCCGGTAAGGCTTCTTGAATATCCGCCCGCCATGCTGCCTCATTTTTAAGGCTACAAGCCTCTTTAAGCACGTCATCCGTACCGTGGCTTCCACACGCTAAAAGCCTTTGATAAGCCTGCTTAACGCGCTCTGGCTCATGCTGCCATATCTTCAAAAGCGGTTGGAGAAGGCCAGATTGCGCATTGCACTGCCCTAAAAGCCCCATCAATTTATCAAAGCCTGTCAGCCCTGCCAGCACCTGCACCGGGTCTTGGTGGCGTGCGAGGCTCTCCTCCAACGCATGGCGGAGAGCAAGCTTTGTATCAGCCTCCTCGATGAGCGAAAAATGAGGGTCTAATGCCGCCTCAAGCGGGAAACGCCGTAATAAAGATTGGCAAAAAGCATGGATGGTCTCAATCTGCAATCCGCCCGGCGCGTCCAGAACTTTTAGAAAAAGCCCACGCGCACAATCCCGCGTTTCTGCTAGATTAGGGACATCTAACGCCGTAAGGGCTTCCCCTAATGCCTCATCAGAAAGGGAGACCCACCGCCCAAGATGCTGCTGCAAACGATGCGCCATCTCAGCCGCAGCAGCCTTAGTGTAAGTTAAGCATAAAATACGCGAAGGGGCCGAGCCTTCGATCAATATAAGCTGCCCATCCTCACCGGGATAGGCGATGGGCAACATAAGCCGCAACAGCCGGTCAATCAGCAACTTCGTCTTACCCGACCCTGCAGAAGCCGACACAAAGGCCGAGGCCATAGGGTCTGATGCTAATCTCTGAGCCTCATTGGCCTGTTTAAGAGCCTCTTGATGCGCGCTCATGCTTCATCCCCTCCCGCAAGACGCCATTCCGCTACACGAGCTAGCTGCGTATAATCGCTATAACGTGCCTCCCGCCCCGCCCATGGCTGGGAGCGATAAGGCCGGTTAGGCTCATCATAATCTGCCAATAGCTGGCGTAATTGCTCCAAAGCAGGGCCTATAAGCTCCCCCAACGTCGCCTTTGCTTTGGCAGAGGGTATGCGCACCTCCTCACCCGGTGTCTCTCCCCCGCTTAACCGCCAATAACGCAACGCCTCAACCTCCATGGCGGGTAAGCCCTCAAAGGCCCCTTTGGCTAAGAGCGCAGCTTCCAGCACTAATTGAGATGACCACCCCGCAACAACATCCTTTTGGGAAGGAAGCTGACCTGTTTTATAGTCAAAAAGACGCCCTTGCGGCTCTTGTCCCGGCTCTGCCAGCACGTCAATCCGGTCGGCTCGCCCTGTGATGTAAAACGCCCCGCCCGGTAAATCCCGCATGACGTAATCCAACGCAATTTCCGTTTGCGAGGTGCAATTCACCCGCCCGGCATTCCGCCAACTTTCTCGCTCTAACACCCAATCGGCAATGCGATGCAGGCGGGGCCGCCACCAACTTGCAAGAGCAGGATGGACTTGTGCCTCATCCAACGCGTCATCAAAATAACGATGCAAATGCTCTGAAGCCTGTTCGGGCCACGTTGTGGGATAACGTGCCATCATGCGCTCTAACGCACCATGAACAACCTTCCCATAATCAACATGCTCTGCTCCTTCCTCCAGCGGGGCAAGGGCTTTTAAGCCAAGGACATACCGTGCATAAATTGCATACGGGTCCAGCTTTAACGTATCAATCCGCGTAATACTCAAACGGCGTGGGCGCAAAGCCAAGGGCGGCTTTGGCTCTGGCGGGGCAACGGGGCGTGCCTCCCCCACAGGCATATCCAACATCGCTTGCCATGCTAGGGCGGGATGCTCTTGTAAAGCGTGGCCTTGCCCCTCCAAAAAAGCAGAAAGACGCATCACCCACCGCGCAGGGACCGTGGGCGCACCATCGCGCCGCTGAGCGTAAGAGAGAACAACATGCGCCGAGGCAAGAGCGGCCATAACAAAATCATGCGCTTGGGCCCCAATCTTCCGCTCTGGTGAGGGCAGCCCCACACGCTGGCGCATCGGGCGGCTCATCCACGGGCCGGAATCAGCAACGGGAGGCCAAACACCCTCATTCAACCCACCCAGAATTACGGTATCAAACGCTAAAAGCCTGGCTTCCAACACCCCATAGATAGCAATACGCGGATGGGCAAGCTCCACACCATCTTGATAGCCCCGCAAGCCCGTCAAACTCTTACCAGCCATGCTCGTGGTCAAGAACCCATCTAACGCGCTGAGGGGTTGAGGGGGAATGTCCCCTGTATGGCTCATCAACTCCACAAAATGCCGGGAGAGCGTACCGCCATCCTCCCCACGCCACAAGCGAGAGCCGGGGCGCGCTTGGTCGGGGCCGTCTCCTTCCTCCTCCGTAGCGGCGAGGGCTTCCGCTGTTTGGAGCAAAGCTGTCAGCATCTCCGGCACGCGTGCTGTAGCCTCTAATGCCCGCATCGGGGCAAAAGCGGCCTCTAAGGCTGCCAAGAAGCTCTCTAATGTTTCAGGCTGGTCTGGCGCATCAGCTTGATGCCCATAATCCACCCTTTGAGACTCCTCCATCCTCTCCAAAGCCTGACGCAAGCCCTCTAAACCCGGCTGCGGAGCAGGGCCACGCAAAAGCCGCCGCTCTAAAAGGCGGGCACTCGCCCGGGCACGGCCGGGGCTCATCCCTAGAGCCGTCAATGGATGTTTGAGGACAGAGAGCAACGCCACCGGGCTGAATTGCCGTGTCACCGCCTGAGCAATAAGGCGCATAAACACAGCACTAGGCGTGCGGGATAAAGGCTCGCCCGCACTATCATCAGCATGAATCCCCAAACGGAGCAGAGCCGCCCTCACTCGGTCTGCCAAAGCACGATCTGGCGTGACTAATGCGCCAGAACGACCCGGCTTACCCGCCACATCCCGCAAGATAAGCGCAATCGCCTGTGCCTCCTCTTGGGATTCCGCAGCAGGTAGAATGGACAAACCTTCATAACACGCTGCTATATCGGCCAAAGGCTGGCCCCAAGAGGCAATTCCCGCTTCTGGCACCATCACACATTGGAAGAGCCGCTCCCGCGCAGGCCGCTGCACACGCCCCCATTGAGCGATACTGCTCCGCTCTATCCCCATTTGCTCCAACACATCTCGGAACAAAGCTTGCGGATGTGTGGGGGGGAGATGCTCCCACAAAGCATCCTCCATCTGGCAATCCACCCCTTGGAAGACCACCATCCCACGCGGTAAGGCAGCCACCGTGCCTAACATCGCCGCTACGCCTGCCGAGCCATCCACAAACCCTACAGCCCAAAGCGGATAATCTGGCGGCATCGTTGCCCAACACCGCGCTTGCGCCTCAATCAACGCGACCTGGCGAGCCATGATATTGCTCCGCTCCTCCTCTTTGAGGATGGCAGGCCATGCTTCCGTTACAATTTTGAGGAACTCTAACGTCTTTTGCCAATGCCCAGCAAAATCATCCGCAACGGCATTCGGGAGAGCCTCATATAAATCCACCCCGCTGCGCTCAGCATCATCCATTAGATCTGCTAACGCTTGGGCTAATGGCCATACACGATCAATCGTCCCACCCTCACGACCAGAGACCGTAGTGAAAAAAGGAGCCGCTAAAATCAAACGCGCAAGAATGGCTAAGCGAAAAACAGGCCCTACAGCGGGGGGGAGGGCCTCATCCAACGCCATGGGAAAAAGCGTTTGCTGCTCCACATCGCCCAAAGAAACAATAGCCGGTAAAAGAGCAGGGCGGCCATCTAGCACACGCAAAAACGCTTCCATAAGGGCGCGTGCCACACGGCGACCGGGTACAAGGATGGTTCCGCTATGCCCCCCACGCCGCATCTCATCCCCTGCTTCCTCCCCATTACGGGCTAGCCATTGATGAACCACTTCATCCAAAAACGCACAAGAGGCGGGGATTGTCGCGCTATTCATAGGGGTATGAGAGGCCATCAGCTTTGGTTTCCCTCATACATCATCGCAAGCGTATCTAAGCGTTCTTCTGGCCAACCATGAAAAGCTATATGCCGCTCTTGCTCTGTTGCGCCCGGTGTAAAGGTGAGATGAAATGCCCCCTCTGGCAGCAATTCCGCCGCGCGGTCTGGCCATTCCACCAGCATAATACCTTCACAAGCATCATCCCACGACAACTCATAAAGCTCATCGGGGCTGGAGAGCCGCCATAAATCATAATGAAACACCAACCCCAATGTTGTGTTATAGGGCTGTACTAACGCAAAAGTCGGGCTGGGAACCTCCAACGCTTCATCATCAGCAAGGGCGCGAATCAGGGCACGGGCAAAGCTACTTTTGCCTGCCCCCATCTCCCCATGCAGGGCCAGACAATCCCCCCGTTGCAACAAACCCGCCACATGCCGGGCAAAAACCGCCGTTTGCTCTGGGGAGGAAAGACGCACATCCATCAGCAAAACCACCCTCTACCGCTCTTTATGCCCTATTCTTTAACTTTATGGGCTTATAACATAGCACAATGATACCCTGTAAATGACGCGCAAAAGGCATCACCCCCTACTCCCCGCGGCAAAAAATGCTTATGGAGACGATTATGACACATTCATCTGCCACCCACACAACCGACATCGCCATTATTGGCGCAGGCCCCGCAGCTCTTTTTGCCGCTTTTGAATGCCGCATGTTGCGCCTCGACTGCATCTTAACTGATGTTCTTGATTGTGTAGGGGGACAATGCGCGGCCCTGTACCCTGAAAAGCCGATTTACGACATCCCCGCTCATCCTTCCATCACGGGGGGGGATTTAATCGCTGCGTTGGAGGAGCAAATCGCCCCCTTTAACGTCCCGCGCCTCCTTGGCAGCCGCATCAGCCAGCTAGAGGGGGAGGCTGGGGCCTTTACCCTGCGTAATGAGCGCGGCGATGTCATCCACGCGAAAGCCATCATCATCGCCGCTGGGGCTGGGGCCTTCGGCCCGAACCGCCCTCCCCTAGAGGGGCTAGATGTTTATGAACGCAGCGGTAGCGTGCAATATTATGTAAAAAAACGTGCCGCTTTTGAGGGTAAACGCATTGTCGTAGCAGGTGGTGGTGATTCCGCCTTGGATTGGGCATTATCCCTCTCCGACATTGCCGAGACGCTCTATCTCGTCCACCGGCGGGACCGCTTCCGTGGGGCCCCGGAGACACTGGCCCAAATCGAAGCCAAAATTGAAGCTGGTGCGATTGAGAAAATCGTCCCCTATCAACTTCATGGCCTACGCGGGACTGATGGGCAGCTCAGCCATGTTGAGGTCATTGCACTAGATGAGACCGTCCGCGCCTTAGAGGCTGATGTGCTACTGCCTTTTTATGGTCTTTCAACCGACCTTGGCCCTGTGGCCTCATGGGGGTTGGAGACGCAGCGCAGCACGATTGCGGTAGAGCCTGCCACCATGCAAACCAACTTAGAGGGCATCTTCGCCATTGGTGATGTGGCGCATTATCCCGGCAAAATGAAGCTCATTCTCCAAGGCTTTTCCGAAGGGGCCATAGCAGCCCATGCCGCACACCATGTCGCTCGGCCCGATAAAGCCTTGCGTTTTGAACATTCCACTAGCCGGGGCCAGCCGGGTAAGGTCTGACCCCTCCCCGCTGCCCTCAGGCAATCTCTTTTAGAAAAACAACCTTAGAGGCCCCACCTTCCACGAGGGTCTCGATAGCCTTGTTGAACACACGGCCATGCTCGGTCCCCATATGGGCCTTAAAGGCGGCCTCATCGCGGTAGCTTTCCTCAACATGAAAGAGGTCCGGCTCAGCCTCTAACGTATAGACCACAAAGCGCACACAGCCCGGCTCGGCACGAACATTCTCGGCTAAAGCGGTAAGCAGACTGGCCACCTTTTCCCGATGGCCGGGTAGAGCCTTCATCGTGGCATAAAGGTTTTTCGCCATGACGCATTCATCTCCTATCATATGAAGAAAAGGCCGAGACAATAATGCCCCGGCCTCCCCTTTGTTACACGCTCTCACAAATGGGCGAAAGCTTAGCCCTTCGCACCGCGTGCCGCACGCTTACGCTCGTGCGGGTCCAGATACCGCTTACGCAGACGAATCGCAGAAGGTGTGACCTCCACCAGCTCATCATCCTCAATGTAAGCAATGGCCTGCTCAAGGCTCATCTTACGCGGAGGAACCAGCACAACGGCGTCATCCTTGCCAGAGGCCCGCATGTTCGTAAGCTTCTTCTCACGCACGGCATTCACCTCTAGGTCATTCTCACGGGAATGTTCACCCAGAATCATGCCAACGTAAATCTTCTCACCCGCATCCACAAAAAGTGTCCCACGGTCCTGAAGCGAGAACAACGCATATGGAGTCGTTGCACCATCTTCAGCAGAGATGAGGGAGCCATTACGGCGGCCTTCAATCGCACCAGCGTGAGGCTGATAGGAATGGAAAAGACGGTTCATCAACCCAGAGCCACGTGTATCGGTGAGGAACTCACCATGATAGCCAATCAACCCACGCGATGGGATCATGAAGGTAAGACGGACTTTATCCCCACCGGATTGACGCATATCCTGCATCACACCCTTACGCAGAGACATCTTCTCCACCACAACGCCGGAATAAGGCTCGTCCACATCGATGACGACCTCCTCAAACGGCTCCTCCTGCTCGCCTGTCTCCGGATTCTCACGGAACAACACGCGAGGCCGACCAATGGTCAGCTCAAAGCCTTCACGGCGCATATTCTCAATCAATACGCCAAGCTGAAGCTCACCACGGCCTGCGACCTCAAAAGCCTCGCTCTCTGGGCTTTCTGTCACCTTAATAGCCACATTACCTTCCGTCTCCTTAAAGAGGCGGTCACGAATCTGGCGAGAGGTCACCTTCTTGCCCTCACGCCCCCCGAGCGGACCATCATTAATACGGAAGGTCATAGAGAGAGTCGGCGGGTCAATCGGTGTGGAGGGCAGCGGCTCCTCAACAGAAGGCTCGGCCAATGTATCAGGAATCGTAGCTTCAGAGAGGCCAGCAATCGCAACAATATCGCCCGCCTCAGCTTCCTCAACAGGCACACGCTCCAACCCACGGAAGGAGAGAAGCTTGGTGATGCGGCCTGTCTCGACCACACTTCCATCAGCCCGCAGCGCACGGATGGGCATGTTCACCTTCGCCCGCCCCTGCTCAATACGGCCTGTCAGGATACGGCCAAGGAAGTTATCGCTCTCCAAAATTGTGGAGACCATCGCGAAGGGCTTATCTTTATCCAGCCCGGGGCTGGGTACATGCTCTAAGATAAGGTCAAACAAGGCATGAAGATTCTCACGCGCGCCCTCTAGCTCCCGGTCTGCCCAGCCTTGGCGGCCAGACGCATAGAGCATCGGGAAGTCGAGCTGCTCATCATTCGCGCCCAATGCTGCAAAGAGGTCAAACACCTCATCATGCACCTCATCAGGGCGGGCATCGCCACGGTCCACCTTATTAACAACAACCATCGGGCGCAAACCACGGGCCAAAGCCTTACCCAACACAAACTTTGTTTGCGGCAAGGCCCCCTCGGCAGCGTCCACCAAAATCACAGCACCATCAACCATGCTCAGGATGCGCTCCACCTCGCCGCCAAAGTCGGCGTGGCCGGGTGTGTCGATGATGTTAATGCGGGTATTCTTCCATACAACGGACGTACATTTAGCGAGGATAGTAATACCACGCTCACGCTCTAGGTCGTTGCTGTCCATCGCCCGCTCGGTGACGGCTTGATTCTCACGGAATGTGCCCGATTGCTGGAGAAGCTGATCCACCAGCGTTGTCTTCCCATGATCGACATGGGCAATAATGGCGATGTTACGGATGTCCATAGACGATCTTTCAGGAAATAACAGAGTAAAACAGAATGATGCCCTTACTGCACCGAAACTGATTTTTTTGCAAATCCGAACCGTGTATGAGACGAGCATAAACATAGATTTTATGCCATAACCCCAGATAAAGGAGGCCCTTATGAGCCATCCCCCACGCCCAACGGCCCCCGGCACAGATGCCCTAAGCCAGCTCGGCCGCCAAACCATCCAACCGGAGTCGCCCAATAAAGCGGAGCTAGAGCGCGTCCCCGCCCCTCATAAGGGACGGCGTTATGTTGTCCGTTTTACCGCACCAGAGTTCACCTCCCTCTGCCCGGTGACAGGCCAGCCAGATTTTGCCCATATCGTCATTGACTATATCCCACGCGATTGGATTGTAGAGAGCAAATCCCTCAAGCTCTATCTTACCAGCTTCCGCAATCATGGAGCCTTTCATGAGGATTGCTCCGTTACAATCGCCACACGCCTTGTAGAATTGCTAGACCCAGAATGGCTCCGCATCGGGGCTTATTGGTACCCGCGCGGGGGTATGCCGATTGATGTTTTCTGGCAAACAGGCCCTGCCCCTACAGAGGTTTGGATTCCCCCTCAAGATGTGCCCGGTTATCGGGGGCGTGGCTAAGCCGCTCTCCCCTTAAAAACCGAGTGTAACATCACCGCCAATCAAAATACGATTCTGATGCCGGAAATCCGCAAAAGGCCGCGTGTTGTTTAAAGAGCGGTCAAAGCGGATTTCTGGCCGAATTTGCAGCAATTTTACATGATGGCCAAGCTGCGGCCGCCACACCGCATTGAGGGAAAAATCCCCATAAGTGGTCGCTGGTGCGCTATAAGTCCGCGCCGGTAAACCCAATAGGACACGCCCATAAGAGCCATCCTCTGGATATTGCACGATGAATTGCCCTGTCGAATCCCGATAGACTTCCGCGCGCGCGTTAAAGGTTAGGCTAGAAGTCGCCGCATAAGCCCCCCAGAGGACGCCGCTCCATGTATTGGCCTCCAACCCTTCATCATGGACCTGTGTGGCCTCGGCTGTGAGGCTCCATTTAGGGGTAATCTGCCATGTCGCATTCAGGTCATTCCAGTAACGTTGCGCTTCATGCGCACGATGAGTCCCCAACTGACGGCGCGCATCCTCCGGCCCGACACGCAGCAGATAGGTTACCGATACCGCTCCCCCGGCAAGCTGGCTGGCATTAAACCCCACATAACCAGCAGGACGCCCATTATTATTCCCACGGCCAAAGGATTTTTGATTCCCCGCATCTACACCAAACAACACCGCATAATGTGAGTTAAGATGCCATTGCCCATAAAACCCAACATGCTCAAACGGGTTAGAATATTGCGCGGTATAGGTCATCGTATAAAACGCACGCCCTGCCGGGTTTAGCACCTCTACCCCCATAGGGGAGGCGAGAATACCCGCCTGGACATCCAGCCCTTCCTTCGTCAACCACGGCATATGCAGAGCAATATTGGCTTGAATGGGCGTGATTTGATAGCGATCATGCTTCAACCAACGATCAGAAATCCCCGTGATGACATAAGCCCGCGCATCCGAGCCATAGAGCATCTGAATATTCGCCCCTAACCCGTAGCCTCCGCCAATAGGATCAACCGGTTTGGTGATGGTCAACGCCACCTGATTCAGCAACCCTGTATCGCTATGTGATTGCAAAAGCTGACCAAAGTTCATCCCGTTATGAGGGTGCCCACTATTGGCCATAGCCCCCGCCTCTAGCTGAAGGCCGACATCAATATCGGAGAACCAAGTCTTCGTCTCCGTTTTCGCTGCAACAGGCTGCCCCGTAGCTGAAGCAGACACAATAGGAGCCGAGGAGAGCGTCCCTCCCTGCTCTGGGGGAGCAGCAAAAGCAGCCTGCCCCTCATAACCAGCCGTACCACATAGCCCCATCACCAGAAGATACCGCCAGTTCCACATGAAACGTCTCGCTTATTGTTTCGCTTGCGTAAGTATATCCTCTTTCTCAAAAACAGAACAACCGCAAAATAGGCCGTTAAAAGGCAATGGCCGTCTCAAGATCGATCAACATCGCATCTTTATAGCGTTTAATGGCCCCGGGGTTCCAAAGATATTGCAAGCCGGGGCGCAAAAGCAGCCAACGAGCAGGCCGATAGCCGTAATTCAGCTCAATCGCTTCCTCAGAGTGAGGCGCGTACAGTCCCGCCCCACGGCCAGAGCGTTGGAGATGTTGAATCCAATGCGTCACTTTAGGATTCGCCCACAGGACCTTCATCCCCAAGCTGATTGTATCATCTGGGCGGCTTGCGAATGTCCCCTTCCGCGTAATACCGGCCGTCATATAATAGGGCGCAATAGCCGTGCGCGGGTCCCCCCAAGTAAAGGAGCCAAAAAACGCCGTCCCACGATGCGGGTCCGCCTCATCGCGCTGTAACATCCGGTCAAATTGAAACCACCCACCAAAACGACCACGCACCTTAGTAAGCGGGGCTCCCTCCGCAGCTGAAGGGGGAATCCCGTAAGTGCCCATCTGACCGTATACATTCTTCACCTCAGAAGTATCCCAATAACCGCCCACCTTCACATTGGTTTGCAGCGGGCCGCTATAATCATCCTCTCCCCCTTGGTGCCAGCCTAACTGAAAGGGCAGAAACGTCCCTGTCGCCCCGTGTAGATTCATCTTCCAACCATTACGCACGCCAGAGATGGTTGGGTCCACGCTATACACCCCAAATTGCACCAGATAATGATCATTCCCCGCAGGGAAAAACTTTACCCATGCCCCCGGATGCGCCGTAGGGTAAAACCCATAACCTGAGTTCATCGCGATGGATTGGGGCATCCCGCAAATGCCGTTATTTTGAAATTGGCAATATAAGTTCGCCCCCCAATAGGTGGAGGATTGCTCGAAGTCATTCTCGGTATTAATTTCACCAATTTCAGTCTGGACGTAGTGATTCCAGTGCATTTCCCAGCTTAACCGCCCTAAGCGCATAGTCTCACCTGCGCCATAAATCTCCATCGGGCTGTTAATCACAGGCAAGGTATTCCCCAACCCTGCCCCCTGCCGCGCAAGAGTCAGGAAATGCAACACACCGGCATTAAACTCTAACCCCGCTAACTTCTTTAGGTCAAAATCAATCGATAGAGCTTCCTCATCGGCGTAACGTGCTGCGCGGGACTTCCCACCAAACGGATTGCCCGCAGAATCAGAAAAATACCGCCCGCTAACGCTCACACCATGGTCAGACAACCATGTACGCGCACCCCACGGATCCCCAAAAAAACCATCCTGATTGATAAAGTCGTGCCAACTATTGGGTAGTAGCCCTTTTTGTCGCGCCGTTGGTGCTGGCTCCTCCACTGCCCCGCGTGAAAATGCATCACCGGGAATAGGTAATGGCATAGAGCCAAAAGCTTTTTCTTCATCCTGCGTTACATGCTCATGAGGGCTAGGCTTCAATAATACCGCCCGCACCTCCGCCTCAGCCGCTGCCGTGTTTGTGGCTATATCCGCCCCGTTATGAGGTGAATCATCCGGGGCAGTGGTGTGCGCTAAAGCCCCATGGCAGCTCAGCAGCACACAAATGGCCCCCGCCATTGCTGCATTAGCTTTTTGCCATATTCCACACATACACACGCCTTTATAGCCATTACGCGGATAAAACCGGGGCCTTCATAAAAAGAAGACCCCCACATACAACCCCTCTATGCCAGCAAACCCTAAAACGCAGCAGCATGAAGGAAGGATACACTTCGTCCCCCTTTATATAAATTTTATCGTTCAATTCCAGTGGTGAAATCTATTTATAAAGTAAGATACCGTCATAATCGGCGCATCCACCCTCTCCTTAAAGCCAATGAGCGCGCTCTAACCGGCGCAAAACAGGTAGCAACATCACTAATACGCAACATAGCCCCACGCAGCCTAAAAAGAGGGTTCTAAACAACGCGCCATAACCGGCCATACCGCCGCTGCCATCAGCGGGTAAACTTGCTAAATCTGCTACAAGACTACCAAGGTACATCCCCACCCCCCAGAGGAGGAACAGCCCGCCCATTAATAGCGCGCTCACCCGCGCCGGGGCATAACGTGCAACAATGGCAAGGCCTAGGCCAATCGTCAGCAACTCCCCAAGGGACATCGTGCCATAACCCGCCACCATAACCCATGGTGAAACAGGCCCTGTGCTCTGTGATGTCGCCACCCACCAAATAAGAAACGCCACCCCCACTAAAACATAACCACAGATAATCTTTACCGCTGGGGACGCGTCACGCCCTTTCATCGCACTCCGCCGGTAGAGCCACGCCAAAAACGGGCTAAAAAGCATAACGGAAATCGGGTTGAGGGCCTGAAACTGCCCCGCAGACATCGTAAAGAGCCGGTATGGCCCTAGCTGATACACACCAGAGACATCCCGCATCGCAAAAAGCGTTAGCGAAGTTTGCATTTGCTGATAAAAAATCTGGTAGGCCATCGTCTGAGTGGACAAGATATAAGTCAGCAACAAACCCGGCCGCTCTGTCTGCTCTGCTCGGAGATATAGCCACACCCATAAAAGGACCAAACCAAACCCAGCGATGATGATGCATAAGCGCACTAATGCCGCACTATGCAACACCCATGTGCAAAACCCCCACACCACAATAAGCGCAAGCAACACGCCTGCACTCACCATCCCTTTGGATAACGGGCTTACCAACCGTTCCACCAACGGCATGGAGGGCGGCTCCCCCACAGACTGAGAGGTCACAGATTCTGCACTACGTTGGGCGAGGAAGCGGCGCATATACCCGCCCTCTAAGGCGTAATAGCCCAGCCCAATCAACAACCCTACAACGCAGGCAAGAAACGCCACCGCCGCCCCGTAACGCTGCTGAAGCCACGGTGTCAGCAACATTGAGACGGTCGAGCCGACATTAATGGCCATATAATAAAGCGTAAAAGCAGCATCCAAGGCCGTGCCATCCCCCGCATAAATCCGCCGGACCAACGTCCCGGCATTGGGCTTAAACAAACCATTGGAGAGGGCAATTAATGTAAGGGCAGGCAAAAATACCATCTGATGCCCTAAGGAGAGGGCCAACAAACCATAGCCTATTGTTAAGCCAAAAGCCCCTAAAAGCATGGTCCGCCGTGTGCCTAAGCACTGGTCCCCCAGCAGCCCTCCCAAAACGGGAAGACTATACATAAGGAAGCCTAACCCCCCTTGCATGAGATTGACGTCATGATCACGCATATGAAGTTGCGCGACCATAAAGATCGTCAATACGGCCTGCATACCGTAATAGCCAAACCGCTCCCATAGCTCTATAGCCATGACAACAGCAAAAGCCCGCCGCCGCGCGGAGAGGAATGTCACATCTAAGCGCGGAAGGTCAGACATAAGGCCATGTTACTCCATTACGAGGGAGAAACTACTATTCATCCCTTTACGCAAAAATCAACCACCAGCGAGGTGAAACCCATCCACCAGCGCAACCCCTGCCAGACCTAGCAGGCACAGCCCCACCACAAAAACCACCGCAACCAAAAGGCCAAGCAGGTTCGATTGCCGAACACGTTGCCAAAAAGACATGCCCCACAACATGGCCACTTATCCTTTACTTGCTTCCATCTCGGCTTCTTGCGCCTCTTTCTCCTCAGCTTCCCGCCGTATAAGGGCTTCAAGCTGCGGGGAGATTGTCCCAAGAACAATGCGTAAGCTCACCAGCAAATTACCAGCCGGATGGGTCTTAGTCGCAGCGATGCCACGCCCGCTTAACCTAAGGATTGTCCCGCTATCGGAATGTGGCTTTACCTTCAACGCCACGGTCCCGGCAGGGGTCCGCACATGAATCTTCCCCCCCAATATAGCGGTTGCTAAGTCAATATCCTGCACAACGCGGAGGTCCCGCCCCTCACGTTTATAATAGGGGTCCTCTGCGACATGGACCTTTAACAACACATCCCCCGCAGGGCCGGGGCGGCCATCCATACCGGGTTGCCCCGGCTCACCTTTGCCTTTTAAACGCAGAGTCTTACCGTCCTCAATCCCGGCGGGGATGCCAACTGAGACCTCACGCCCTCCGCCAAGACTTACCTCCCGGCGCGTCCCTAAGGCACATTCCTCCATACTAATCCGCAACTCGCCATGGAGGTCCTCACCACGGCGCGACCGTGCAGAGCGGAAGCCACCCCCACCAAAGGCACCGCCAAAAATATCGCCTAAATCTTCCGCGGTGAAACTCCCCCCTTGGAAGCCCCCACCAAAACCACCAAAGCCACCACCTGCCCCACCAAAACCACCCCCAAAAGGACCACGCGGCTGGCCGTCCGCATCAATCTCGCCACGGTCAAACTGTCCGCGCTTTTCCTCATCCCCTAGGACTTCGTAAGCTTTACCAATTTCCTTAAACCGTTCTTCCGCCTTAATATCACCGGGGTTACGGTCAGGGTGATATTGCTTAACTAAACGGCGATACGCACTCCGAATCTCTTTATCGGTGGCTGTATTGCTTACGCCAAGAACCTTGTAAGGGTCGGTTGCCATTATTGCCCTGTCGCCTCCAGATTCGTATCATCCAACAAATCAATCAACACCGCCAAAACGCGGTCCCGCCCATAACCTGCCGTCTCGGCCTCTTTAATGAGGCATTGCAAACGAGGACGCAAAAAATCAGCTGCTGATTCTGTCGATGCTTCAACCATATAAACCTCTCTCTTCTAAAAGAAGTGGGGTGTTTGTCAGATAAGGTCAATAGAGGATACAAACATTACCTATGCGTTTCCTTCCCCCATTATGGCTTGCTTTATGACCACCCCACCCCGCCGCCTCATTATTACAGGGAGCGACCACCGCTATTTCCCGCTCCTCCAAGAGCTTGTGGCCTCCTTACGGCGTTTCCCTCATCTCGCAACGATAGAGATTGCCTGCATTGACGGCGGGCTAAAGCGAACGCAAATCCACTGGCTTAAACAACAGCATATCCTCCACCGCGCCCCGCGTCACTTTCCTCATGTCTCCCCGCGCGCCCTCCGCAAACGCCCTCATCTCGCCATTGAACTCTCTAAAATGGCACTTGACCAGCTTTTCCCTGATTATGACACGCTATTATGGCTAGATGCCGATAGTTGGGTGCAGGATTGCTCCGCTATTGACCTCCTCCTCCGCGCTGCAGAGCAAAAGGGGCAACCCCTCGCCATCATCCCGGAGCTTTTCCTCCATAAGCCGTTATTTCGGCTCCGCTGGCTTGCTTTTTCACTCACGCAGCTGCGCTCCATTCTTTATAAAAATGCCCGTATAGCGCGCCTGCCCCGCCATTTATGCCGCGCCATTGGGGTACGCCCCACCCTCAATGGCGGGGTCTTTGCCCTCTCCCGCACTGCACCGCACTGGCCGCGCTTACGCTATTGGCAAGAACGTGTCTTACGCTATGGGAAGATATTTAGCTCCAGCCAACTCGCTTTTGCCTTAACCAGCTATCATGATAACTACCCCATCGCCTTTATGCCTACAGGGTGTAACTATCTCGGGCCATGGATGCTTCACCCGCAAACAAGTCAGCTCTGCGAGGTTACCTTCCCTCATAACCCGGTGGGGATTGTTCATCTCGCAGGATATGATGCCATGCGGCTAGACCCCAAGGTAACATTGACCATCCCAGACCTAAACGGCACCTCTCACGCCCTCAATCTACGCTTCCCCTTCATACAGATTCAGCAAGAGCAAAGCGGGAATCTTAACGCGTAAAGGCCCGTAGGAACATATTCTGCCCATTATGTTCCTCCACCTTCAAGGTGGTACCTGCAAGTTCACGCCCCTGCCAACCGGCCCCGAAAGCTACATAGAGCGAGATAGCATCATCCATGCGCTTCCCCGTTGCCGCTACAGCGGCTGTCCGGCGGGATAAAAAAGCTTGTTGGGAGTTAAGAACATCCAAATAACCTGTCAGCCCCGCCCCATAAAGCTTACGCGCGCGTGATAACGCTAATGCAGCTTGCGTGGCGGATTCGCGCTCTTGGCGGACAAGCTCATTATCCTGCTCCCAATCGTCCAAACTATCTTCCACCTCGCGGAAAGCATTTAAGACAGTCTGCCGATATTGTAAGCGGCTTGCCTCAGCCTCGCTCCGCGCTTGGGCGATTTGCGCGCTATATTTCCCCCCATGCAGGACGGGTAAAGAAGCCATCATCATGACATTCCAGCTCATCCCACCAATCTGAAAGGCCTGATAGGCCGCAGAGGCATTGGGGTTAAACGTCAGCGGAATGCTGAAGTTAGGATACAGATTAGAAATTGTAATCCCAATACGGGACACACTGGCAGCATAACGCCGCTCTGCGGAGCGAATATCAGGCCGATTGGTCAGCACGGTGGACGGCAACATCGCCGGGAAAGGCGGCAATGTCGGGATAGGCTGCCGTTCCTCTAGGTCTGGCTGCTCTTTACCGGGCATTTCCCCCATCAGCACATTAATAGAATGAATCAACTGCTCCTGCCGCGCATGGAGGGGGGGGAGACGCGCTAATTCGGCATGTTCTTCTGTTCGGGATTGCGCAATAGCCAGCGAGTTGCTCACCCCATTCGCATAAAGACGCTCCACCATATGCGTACTATCACGCGCCGTGCGGATGGATTGCTCTGTCACGGTGATTTGCGTCTGAACGGTGCGTAGCTCGATATAATCTGTCACAAGCTGGCTAAGGAGAGAGAGCAAAAGGCCGCGGCGTTCCTCGATGCTGACTTCAACTAATCTTTTACGCTCTTGCACCTGCCGAGCGATATGGCCAAAAATATCAATCTCCCAACTCGCACGCGCGCCATAGGTCAGAACAGAGGCATTAGGGTGGTTGTTAGGGTTACCCGGACGTAATGGCCAGTTATCAACATTAATAGAGTAGCGATTATCACCCCCACCCGCATTAGCATCAAGCTGTGGATACCAATTCGCCTGCGCTTGGCGGCGAATGGATTGCTCCGCCAAAATATGTTGAGTGGCAATTTGGAGGTCGTAATTGCCTTTAAGTGTTTCTTCCACCAAGCGATTTAACACCGGGTCCCGGAACTGTGCCCACCAATCCCGCAAATTTGCCTCTGTCTCGGCGATTTCCTCTTTTGTGGCAGGGTGAGGCTGGCTAGAGAAATGGTCCGGTACCTTCATTTTCTCCGGTTTATATTCCGGCCCTACCATGCAAGAGGTCAGAAAAAGACAGCTACTTACAAGGAGGGGGAGAAAACGCGGTTTCATCTCAAAGGTGATCCTGCAACCATGTTGTAAGTAAGCCCCGTCCACCGGCCTTCTCTTTCCCCACCGCAACGGTGGCCGTCATACCAGCCGAGAGAATAACCTCGGGGGGAACTTCATCAAGTTCAATACGCACAGGGATGCGCTGAGCAAGTCGCACCCATGTAAAGATTGGGTTCACATCCGGTAGGCCAAGCTTATCAGACACGCCATTTGTATCGTTAATACCACGACCAATACTCACAACATGCCCCTTGAGGATATGGCGGTACCCCATAAGCTTAATCCGCGCGACATCCCCTACATGCACGCCGTGCATCTTTGTTTCTTCAAAATAGCCGTAAACCCAATAGCTATGAGCATCAATCACGGCCATACGCGGCTGACCCGCAGTGACATAATCCCCGACCCGTAAATTAAGATTCGTCACATAGCCATCAACAGCTGCATAAACAGTGGAGCGTTGGAGATTCAGCAAAGCGGTATCGAGAGCGGATTGCGCCTCCTCTACGCGGGCGCGGCGCACTTCCATCTCGGAGTTAAAGACGTCCTGCTCCTCGCGCGAGACCACGCCACCGAGTCCCATACGACGATGAGCGTTCATCATGCTCAATTTATAATCTTCTGTAAGGCCAGCAAGACGAGAGCGTGCTTCGTCAATTCTTAGCCGAAACCGTAATGGGTCGATGGTAAAAAGCGGATCACCACGATGGACGAACTGGTTATCCACAACGGGGACAGACACAACCGTGCCTGAAACCTCTGGCGTAGCTGTAACAACATACACACGCACACGCCCATCGCGCGTCCACGGGTCAAGGACGTAAAGGTCCCATACCACATAACCAAGCCCAACAGCCGCCGCGATGACAATCAAGGTCAAAATTGGGCGTATAAGACGCCGAAACCAGTTCATACTCCCCTCTCCACTTCACACATAAAGAACAAGCAGACAGAGAACACAGACATAAAGCCCGATCTCAAATAGAGCGACATGCCAGAACCAGCCTAACGCTCCCAAACGCCACAATATATACCGTAGCACTAATGTGACAAACACAGCAGCGACAGCATAGACAGAAATGGGGGAGACAAACACACCGCACAAGCTTACTTCCGAAAGCATCATATCCCCTTACCTCCCCTCATAAGGGCCTTATTGGGTGATATTATGGGTGCTGTACTCACGTTACTCCCCACTAGGCCATTCTCTTTAAAGAGAGCTAGCCTTCTGCATAGAGGTGCGGCCTTAATTAAAAAGCCGCTTCTTTCCTCTCATAAAAATGAAAGACCCGTAAAATCACTTTTCCCGGCGCGTGAACATGGAGCGTGCAAACCGCCACGCTTGCCCCCCTACAAACCGGCCTACCGGCCCGCCCGCTACACCTAGCAGAGCTGTAAGAGCAAATGTTTGTTTAAGCTCATTCCATTTCTCCTCCCGCTCCTTGCGCGCCCGTGCTTCTGCAAGGCCCGGGCGACCAGCACGCAGCCCCAACAACAAGAAGATAAAGAAGAAGACAAGGTCCACACCCAAGACACATACAGCAGATAGCAACGCACTAAGATGGCAAAGCTGCGAAAACAAAGCCCATAAAACAGCGTGAAAGGTAATCGCTGCAAAAGTGAGAAACACAATCGCGACAATAAGGAACCCAACCCGCAAGCCGTGCCGCTTTGCACATTCTTGAAAAATCTTGCTTTGAGCAGAAAAAATCGCCTGCCCAATTTCCAGTAAATCGCTCATAATGTGACTGCTGCCCCCTCTTTTAATCCAAACACGCCATAACCGGATAACCGAGATGAGTCTATCCACGGCCCGCATAGGGTAGAGCACGATTATAGCACCGCATTGGGGAAAAGAACAATCTCCCCCATAAGGCGCGATGTCGCGTCATAAATAGCGTTTAATTCTAAGGCAGAAAGAAGGCAAAAAAATGACAGTGGTAATTTTAACCTTTTGCTTTTAATCATATTGCAAGATTTTTTCGTTAAAAAGCCTTAACGCCGTCCCATCGAGCCTAAGCTCAACTGTAACATTTTGTTCTTCGATATATGGTCTTCACAATCATCATGCGTGTCATGTTCTCTTCTCAATTATGGTGCTTCTTTGCATCTTTTCTAAAACCCACGCCGTTATGGCGGCGCACGACCACCATTGCTTATATCTTCACTATAGTTCTACTCTCCGCCTCCTCTTGGGCTGCTTCCTCTTTACCAAGCGCAGCACCGTCTTATTGGGCTATACCAGAGCAAAGCCTTACAGCCATGATTACGCAGAAAACTGAGCAGACCCTTCCTTACTTCCTAGAGCGTGACAGTTATGCCCTAGATGATATTAAAAAGCTCACGCTCTCCTATCCCCAAAGAATGCAGGCTATCCTCCTTGATAGTACAACATCGGCCATCATTTGCGCACGCGGTTGGGCACAGCCACTCCAAGCGACAGGAGAGTGTGGGCAGCCTGCTGGGTATTTCCGCGATGTTATTTTCTGGGACCCTTCACGCTTAACTACCCCACCCCATTGGGCTGACCTTTGGGATGTGGCGCGCTATCCTGGTCAACGCATCTTCTTCCAAGGGCCGCGTCCACTTTTAGAGATTGCCCTACTCGCTGATAGCGTACCTCCCTCCCACCTCTACCAAGTTCTTGCCACCCCTCAAGGGGCAGACCGCGCCTTCCATAAACTAGACCAGCTACGCCCTTACATCATATGGTGGCGTTCAACCTCGCAAGCTCATCATATCCTTGCCCAACATTCTGTCCTTATGGGCGTGGCCCCTTGTACAATCGTCCTCTCCAGCCAATCTCAACATGGGACCGCACCCCCTTATCGTGTCCAGATGAAAACAATCCTCTATAGCCCTGCTATGTGGGATATTCCCATCACTTTACCTTACCAAAAAAGCAATGAAACAAAGCAGAAACTCCTCACCGACCCCCCTCGTACAGCCGAGCTTCCTGCCTCCTTACCGCCCGAATCACTTGAAATTAGTGATAGTTTCTGGGCATCACATGCACTCTCCTTAGGTGAGCGTTTTAATAGATGGCTCGCCCATTCTCCTCCCATCCCCTAACCTACATAGTATTGCTCATGACTAACCATCCCCCTTTCTGGAAAACAACGTCCCTTATGGATATGACACCAGAACAATGGGAATCCCTCTGTGATGGCTGTGGTCGTTGCTGCCTCAATAAACTACGCGATGATGATACTGATGAGATTATCTGGACCGATGTCTCATGCCGCTTACTCGATACAACCACATGCCGTTGCACAGATTATCACCGCCGGCATAAGCGCGTTCCTGACTGTATCTCCCTCACCCCCGCTTTATTGGATGAGATAGATTGGCTCCCCCCAAGCTGCGCCTATCGCCTCCTCCATGATGGGTATGATTTGCCAGACTGGCATCCCCTCCGCAGCGGGACGAGCGAGACGGTCATCAAAGCGGGAGCCTCCGCAAGTAGTCGCTGCCTGAATGAGAAACAGGCCGGATTATTAGAAGACCATATCGCCGACTGGCCCGGTGCGTGGCCCGAACATGCTCCACCCTGCCTAGCACGCCATAACCGCCATACACGCTCATAATCCATGTTATTGCCGCCACTCCTTTGGCGTCATTCTGCGCGGGCGCGCCGCATTATTTTGCGCTTAGACCTCCGCAAACGTGCCATCGTCATCACCTTACCCCCCAGTGTGAATCGCCAACAGGGGATGCAATTTCTCCAAAGCCAATCACAATGGCTTGCCCAAGCGATGGAGAGCCTCCCCCGCACTGCCATAGAGCAAGGATATATCTGGCTAGAAGGCAGCATCATCCCTCTCCTCCCCACCATTACGATGGATGGCCGTACACGCCTAACAGAGCAGGGCCTCCATATTGGCCATCCATCTGATGAACATCCTCGTTATGTACGCTCTTTTCTTAAACGCCGCGCGGAGGCTCTTTTCCCATCCCTTCTCCAACATCATAGCCAGCGGATGAAGACACGCCCAACAAAGCTCAGCTTACGCGATGTTAAAAGCCGATGGGGAAGCTGCACACAACAAGGCCGCATCATGCTTAGCTGGCGGCTTATCATGGCCCCGCCGGATATTTATAATTATGTGATTGTGCATGAATTAGCCCACCTCACCCATTTTAATCATGGGCCAGATTTCTGGGCCTTAGTGGATGCTTACACCCCGCACGGACAAATTGGACGTAAAAAAGCAGAAAAATGGCTTTCACAGAATGGCGCTAATCTTTTAGCTATGATATAGGGGACCATCCAGAGCGCGCTTGGCGGAATGGTAGACGCACGAGACTTAAAATCTCGAGTTCGCTTAGAACGTGCGGGTTCAAGTCCCGCAGCGCGCACCAGGGGGCTGTATAGCCCCCTTAACGCCCTCCCCGTTATCAGGCCTACGGCTAGAGAAAGTGTGAGGATTAGGATTTACCATGGTGCTTGCACGCATCCGTCGCTTGTTCGGCCGTGTTACTGTTTCCGAAGCACGTAGCGACTATTCTCCTGAGTTAGTCCGCATATATCGTAAAGCATGCAAAGGCCATGTGTTAGAGCAAGTCCTCCTCGGCAAAGCCTTGCTCAATAGCCGGTATGTTGCGCGCGATGAAGGACGAGCCCGTGAATGGTTTATGGTTGCAGCTTCGGCCAATTATGGACCTGCCCATAATATGCTTGGCCGTTGCTCTCAATTTGGGTGGGGCTGCCCCTTAGACCTCACCGAAGCCGTACGCCATTACGAGAGAGCTGCCCAAACTGGGGATTTATGGGGGATTTATAATCTCGGCATTTGCCATATGCGCGGCTTAGGGGTGGAGGCAGACCGCAAAGCCGCCTTCATCTTCTTCCGCCGTGCAGCTCTGCGCGGTCATGCTAAATCTATGAACCTCCTTGCCCGCTTTATTGAGGAAGGATGGGAGACACCGCCAAACCCCGCCGCCGCGCTAGATTGGTATCGCCTCTCTGCCGAAGGGGGCGATTATCGTGGCCAACATAATTACGCCACAGCCCTCCTCAGCATGGGCCAGCCAGAAGCGGCATTACATTATTGGCGACTAGCGGTAAAAGACGCCACGCCTGACATTCTCCAAGCCATGCACCGGGATTTAAGCGAGCCTGACGCGCCTCAAGACCCAGAACTCATGGCGACCCTGCAACGCAGGCTAAAAGAGGCTCTAGCCAAAAAGAGCTAGAGCCTCAAATAGATTAAAGGGCGACCGGATGGACCCAACCGAATGGGTCAGCCTCCTCACCACGTTGCAAGCCGCAGAGAGCGTTGCGCAACTTCATCGTAACAGGCCCAGCCGTCTTGCCATCCCCAAAGGCAACAGACCCCGCTTTACGGCGGAACTCTCCAATCGGGGAGATAACGGCAGCCGTTCCACATGCAAAGGCTTCGGTAATGTCCCCTGTGGCCGCAGCCTTAAAGACATCCTCAATCGCCAAAGGCTCCTCCACCATCGTAAGGCCCATATGACGGCCCAGCTTGAGGATACTATCGCGTGTAATCCCGCGCAGAATCGTGCCCCCTAATGGCGGGGTCACCACGCTGCCATCTTTCCGCACGAACATAACATTCATGCCGCCCATTTCATCAATAAAGCGGCGTTCCTTCGCATCAAGGAACAGCACTTGGCTACAGCCAT
Source organism: Bombella sp. ESL0378 (assembly GCF_009725845.1). Classification (NCBI taxonomy): domain Bacteria; kingdom Pseudomonadati; phylum Pseudomonadota; class Alphaproteobacteria; order Acetobacterales; family Acetobacteraceae; genus Bombella; species Bombella sp. ESL0378. The sequence continues at coordinate 60,969 of NZ_WNIF01000008.1, forward strand.
TATCGCTTGCCTCTTGCTGAGGGAGCAAGCTAGAGGCGTAATTACCACCACATTTTGCCTCTCCCGTACCCCCTATAGCGGCGCGTGTATAATGCTCCGATACCCAAACAGGGATGCTGCCATTCCCGCTAAAATAGCCCCCCACTGGGCTTGCCAGCACGATGAAGAGATATTCATTAGCCCGCTTTACGCCAAGGAAAACCTCATTAGAAATCATAAAGGGGCGGAGATAGAGGCTCTTTTCTGCCTCCGCGGGAACCCAATCCCGATCCACTTTCAACAAAGCCTTAATAGCCCCGAGGAAAAGCTCCTCAGGCAATTCCGCCATAGAAAGACGGCGTGCCGAGGCTACAAAACGTGCTGCATTGGCCTCCGGGCGGAATAAGCTTACCGCACCATCTTTACCACGATAGGCTTTTAGCCCCTCAAAAATCTCTTGCCCATAATGCAGCACGGTAGAGGCCGGGTCGATTTGCAGCGGCTGACGGGGAATAATTTTGGCATCATACCACCCTTGCCCGTCTTTATAGCGAATAACCGCCATATGGTCGGTAAATACACGCCCGAACTTGGGGTCGGCCATTAAAGCGGCCCGTTGCTCAGCTGATGTCGGTGTTGTTGTTTGCTCAACCGTAAACTCTACCATAGAACCTCTCATAATCTTCCCAGCGCGACTCAAAACCAACGTTTAAAGTAGGATATAAGACATACTATGTCTTTTAAAGATATTTTTTTGAAACTTTATATCTCAAAACAGCCTGACGAAAAAAGCCTCATTATAAAAAAACCCCCACCTGCAAGAGGTGAGGGTTTCTTCTCTGGCCCAAGCCAGCCTCCACGTAAGAAGGAAATTAACGCTTGGAGAACTGGAAGGAACGGCGAGCCTTGGCCTTACCGTATTTCTTACGCTCGACAACACGGCTATCGCGCGTCAGGAAGCCAGCCATCTTCAGCACGCCACGCAACTCTGGCTCATAATGAGTCAAAGCACGGGAAATACCATGACGAACAGCCCCAGCCTGCCCAGACAGACCACCACCGCTCACAGTGCAATAAACATCAAACTGATTATCACGATCCGTCAGCAAGAAAGGCTGATTGATGAGCATGCGCAGCACGGGGCGGGCAAAATATGTTGCCACCGGGCGACCATTAACAACAATCTCACCCTTACCAGGCTTAATCCATACGCGGGCAACGGCATCCTTACGGCGGCCTGTCGCGTAAGACCGGCCTTGCTTATCGCGCTTAACTTCATAAACGGGGGCTGCATTAGCAACAGCAGGGGCCGCATTGGCGAGGTCCTGCAATGTGCCGGTACGCTCTTGAGTTTCTGACATAGTGACAGGCCTTACGACTGACGTTTCAGGATATTCTTACGATTCAGGGATGCAACATCCAGCACCTCTGGCTTCTGCCCATCATGCGGATGCTCTGTACCCGCATAAACATAGAGATGCTTCATCTGTGCGCGCTGAAGCGGGCCACGAGAAATCATCCGTTCGACAGCTTTCTCTACGACTTGACCGGGGTTTTTCCCTTCAAGACGCTGAGTGATGCTGCGCTCTTTAATCCCACCGGGATGACCGGTATGATAGTGAAAGAGCTTCTGGCCGACCTTGTTGCCTGTCAGAGCAATCTTCTCTGCATTAATAACGACAACCGCATCCCCGCAATCAACATGCGGTGTGTATTGCGGCTTATGCTTACCACGCAGGCGGTTAGCAATGATGGTGGCGAGACGACCCAAGACCAGCCCTTCGGCATCGATCAGGATCCATTTTCTCGTCACCTCCGCGGGTTTCAGCGAAAGTGTAGTCTTCATGACGTATCATTTCCTGTTTGAGGCACCACACCATAATAGTGCCAGAAAAAGGACCGCCCCAGCACGGCTCTCCCCTATAAATGAAGGCACCAGATGCAAAGAACAGTTCTAAGATGGGTGCCTTATCGCGAGCAGCAGCGAAAAGGTCAAGCTTTTTCTTTTCCATCCCCATGCGAGAGACGGGCAGAAAATAGCCGTTTTTTAGTGTATGGTATTATATTACCGCAAAATAATGACCCTCTTTTACCCTTTTTCTCGCTCTCCTACCTGCCCCCCGCTTGCCCATAAGCCTACCAATGCTATTGTACGGCCTGTTAATGGCGTGCCCGGATAAGGTTTTTCTGCATGAAACGGTTATGGCTCTCCCTATGTCTGGCCTCCCTTGTCATTATTATGGGAGGACTCGGCATCTATCGCGAGGCCGGCGTACGCCTTTCCCATGCGTTAGAGCGTTTTCGTACCGCTCTGCCCGCAGAGGCCAGCTTTCATTACCGTAAGGTTCGCCCAGCCCTCCTATTGGGAGGAATCACCCTTTATGACGTATCCTTCCATTATAAAGATACAACCTTCCAAGCGCAGCGGGTCCGTTTTGGCTATCCTAAACTTCTCTCCAACGGGACATTAAGCCTCTCTAGCCTCCGCTTAGAAACCCCAAGCTATACAAACCACACCCATCACATCACAGTCACACAAGCTAACTTCCATCATCTGCTCATCCCCTCCTCCGCCGAGACATTGCATGAAGGCCATGATGAAGCCGATAGTATGCACTCCCTCGTGGCGATTATGTCCTTCGAGCCAGAAGATATTACTTCCTTACGCTTTGAGCATATGGAACTTACGCATTTGCAAGTAAGTAGCCTCCCCCCCACAACGCCACAAACACCCACACCTCCACGCCCCTTCACAATACAAGCCCTCTCAGCAGAGGATTTTATTGTAGAGGGTTATGGTAAGGGGGTCCGCGTCCATACATTAATGGATAATGTTACGCTGGATGTCCGCTTCCCTAGCGAGCCAAATGGCGCAATTCCCGCTATTCTGCGGCAAATCCTCCTCCCCTCACAAGGCTTATCAGCACCGCAAGCAAAAGCTCCGCTTGCTGCTCATCTTGCTCTCCAGCATTTGGAGGCACGGCAAGGCTATATTCAGTGGCTGAAACATCCCACCCATCACGATAGCGACCCTGCGGAGGTTTTTTGGCAAGACCCTGCTGCCCCTCTATGGGAAAAACCGGGTAAAATTGAAGTTGCAGGGCTCTCACTCATCGTTAATCAAGCTGACCACCGCCGCACGATCAATCTCGCTCATCTCACAGGAGAACGGCGTAATGAGAAAAATAACCTCCATACGGAAGCCGACTTACAAGGGCTGACAACACGACTCGCCCCTCCGTCATCGCTTACCGCGCCCTCAGTGAGCATGCCCGCTATGTATCATCTTAACGCGAACTCACGCCTTGAGATGGGATCATGGCGTGAGAGCCTCCAATTACGGACCACTTTTGGCACCGATAGCCCCACCTTACTCTCCATGGAGCTGAGCCTTCCAGAGATTAACCCGCTCCATCTTACCGATAATAACGCCGCACGATTCCTCCATACAGGCCAGTGCCTGAGCACGGAGCTTTCTATCCAAGGGGCGGATTTCTTCTCTTATTACAAACTCTTCACCCATCAACCTGCTGCACCTGCCCCTACAGAGGGAGAAAACAGTGGTGAGAATACCCCGCCCGCAGAAGCGAACAAAACCATTGCCCCACGCTTTAACGCGTTAGCCTTACAACGGCCCATTCTTGCCCCTGTGTTGGATTTTCTCCTCAGCCCGAAGGGACGCACTTTATCTATCAAAACCGGCCCCCTCTCCTTGGAGGACCTCGCCCATATCTCGACCGATGCCACTGATGAATCCCGCTTCGACCGGTTACATATCCTCAGCGTCACAACGCAGGAGATGCAATAAGCCTTAAGCTCTTACAGAGGCGTCTATCATCATTTTGTAAGGGAAAGAGGCTGGGGCGAATGACGGGACTTGAACCCGCGACCACCGGTACCACAAACCGGCGCTCTACCAACTGAGCTACATCCGCCACACAGCGACCCGATATTTATTAAATCCTGCTTGCCGCGTCCAGCCCCTTACAAAGATTTTTGTCATCTTTTTTTGCAAGATGACACAGCCCCCCCTTCCAAACGGGGGCGCGGGCTTCACACTCCCGAGCCAGCAGCTTATAGTTGCGAGACATATCACCGCATGAATCCTTGGCATATCGTTATAATAATAGGGAACAACGTACAGCATCTATGGCTATGAATCATTACATCCAACAATGGACCCAACGCCCCGTTAAAGAACTCCTCGCTGGGATGGTGGGGACTTTTGCGCTGATTCCCGAAGTTATCGCTTTTTCTTATGTTGCGGGGGTCGCCCCTTCCGTCTCGCTCTTTGCCTCTTTTGTCATTTCCGTCTCCATCGCTATTTTTGGGGGGAGACCGGGGATGATTTCTGGCGGGGCGGGGTCCGTTGCCTTGGTCTTAGCCCCACTGGTCCATGCTCATGGGGTCGATTACATGCTCCTCGCCACCCTCATGGCGGGGGGACTGCAAATCCTTTTTGGCGTGCTGCGCCTTCATTCCCTCATGCGGTTTGTCTCCAGCGAAGTCCGCACGGGCTTTGTCAATGCGTTGGCGATTCTCATCTTCTCTGCCCAAGTGCCTCAAATGCTGGGGGTCGGGTGGCAAACTCATATGCTGATTCTCATTGGGCTAGCGGTGATTTACTTGCTGCCGCGCCTCTCCCAAGCCATTCCCTCACCTCTAATTTGCATTGTTATTCTCACGCTCATCACCGTGATTCATCCTATGCCTGTCCGCACGATTGCGGACCTCGGCCCCCTGCCGACTGGCCTGCCGCATTTCACACTGCCGCATATCCCCCTCACGGCGGAAACATTATCCATCACATTCCCTTACGCTCTTGCTGTGGCTGCCGTTGGGTTGTTGGAATCCCTCATGACGGCCAGCGTGGTAGATGACCTCACCGATACACATGGGAAACCCCAACAAGAATGTACCGGCCTTGGAATCTCCAATATTTTTGTCGGGTTGTTTGGTGGAATCGCCGGTTGTGGGATGATTGGCCAAACAGTGGGTAATCTCCGCTATGGCGGGCGGGGCCGGCTTTCTACCTTCACCGCAGGGGCCTTCTTATTGCTCCTCATGGTTGTGCTGCATCCATGGGTCGCGCGTGTACCTGTGGCAGCCTTGGTGGCCATCATGATTATGGTCTCCATCAGCACCTTTGCATGGGGGAGCCTAAAGGATATTTTCCATCATCCCAAATTAACCAGCCTTGTGATGATTATCACCGTCATCGTGGTGGTGCTGACCCATAATCTCGCAGCTGGTGTGTTGGTCGGTGTTTTACTCTCTGGCTTGTTCTTTGCTTGGCATACAGCACGGCTTGTTCATGTCCATGCCGTGGAGGAACATAACATCCTCACCTACCAGATACAGGGGCAAATCTTCTTCGCCTCAGCTGACCTCATGGCCGATTTCATGGATTATGAAACCTCCGCCCCCCGCGTAACGCTAGACCTCTCCCATGCCCGTTTTTGGGATATTACCGCCGTGCAAGCCTTGGAAAAGATTGTCGAGAAGTTCCGTAAACACGGCAAGGAGGTCACTGTCTGCGGGTTAAATCACGCCCAACATGCCATCCTGACCGAGCAATCTAACGAGGATGCCTTCACTCTCTGAAGGCAGCTCTCTTTACGCCGTATTCTAACCCTCTGGCTGGAGGGTGAGATGCGGGTAATGCCGCACAAAACGCTGCTGGTCAGCTGGGAAGAGACGGACCATGAGGGTGAGACGCTCCTCCCCATCATGCCGCTCTGTCACCTCCCCATGTTCATAGAGCCACGCTAAAGCGGCTCCCTCTGTCACGGGGATGGATACGCTAAAACGCTTCATAGAGCGGGTCATGAAGGCATCAATCGCCTCCATAAGGTCTGGGAGGCCTTCCCCTGTCAGGGCAGAGACAGCAACACTCCCCTCCCGCACAGGAATACTGGCTGTCCCACCAAGCAAATCCGCTTTATTGAGGACCTCGATAACGCGCTCCGGCCATGCTTCATCCAACATGCCATCGGCCGCCATATCATTAAGTACGGACAACACATCATCACGTTGGGCAGCACTATCTGGGTGCGCAGCATCGCGGACATGGAGGATAATATCAGCCTCCGCCACTTCCTCTAAAGTTGCGCGGAAGGCGGCAATCAACTCCGTAGGGAGGTCGCTAATAAACCCCACCGTGTCCGATAAAATCACCCGCCGCCCGGAAGGGAGCGTCAGATTGCGCATTGTGGGGTCTAGCGTTGCAAAAAGCTGGTCCTGCGCGTGCACACCCGCCCCTGTGATTTTATTAAAAAGGGTTGATTTCCCTGCATTCGTGTAGCCAACCAACGCCACAACGGGGAAGGGCACCTTCCGGCGCGCATGACGGTGCAGCCCACGCGTCCGGCGGACTTGCTCTAGCTCCTTACGCAGCTTGACCAAACGCTCATCCAGCATCCGCCTATCAGCCTCAATCTGCGTTTCCCCCGGCCCCCCGAGGAAGCCAAACCCACCGCGTTGCCGCTCCAAATGCGTCCAAAGCCTTACAAGGCGGGAGCGTTGATACTCCAAATGTGCAAGCTCGACCTGCAACACACCTTCCCGCGTGGCAGCCCGTGCGCCGAAAATATCAAGGATTAAGCCCGTACGGTCCACGACCTTACAGCCCATCGCTTTTTCTAAATTACGTTGCTGCGCAGGTGAGAGGCGCGCATCTACTACCACAACCCCAACGGATTCTGCTTTGACAATCTCCGTCAGTTCCTCCACCTGCCCTGCCCCCAGCAAGGTCGCTGGCCGCCGCGCCCTTAGCGGGTAAATCGCCGTATGGACAATCTCTAACCCAATCGATGCCGCCAGCCCTACGGCTTCCTCAAGGCGTGCCGCAGCCGCGCGCCCTTCAAGAAAAGCCTGCTTCTCTGCGGGAAGGATAACAGCAGCGAGGGTCGGCTTACGGGCTGTATCGTGCAAAGGCTGCTTCACAGCATATCCGGTAAAGCAGCAACAGGCATAATCGTGCTCACCGCATGTTTATAGACGAGCTGTACATGACCATCCCGGCGTAGCAACACGCTCTCATCATCAAATTGAACGATGACGCCTTGTAGCTTCACCCCATTGACTAAAAAGACCGTCACCGCTTCTTCCTGCTGCTGCACATAGGCCAAAAACTGCCTCTGCACATCGCTCCCTTTTGGCTCTACCATATGGTCCTTCTTCACTTTGCTTCCTGCCCGCTTCGCGCTGATTGAGCAGCAGAGCGATCCTCTTGCGTGACGCCCAGTTGTTTTAATTTACGATGTAGCGCGCTGCGCTCCATACACACAAAATTCGCTGTCCGGCTGATGTTACCACCAAAACGCATAAGCTGGACTTGCAGATATTGCGTCTCAAAATGGTCCCGCGCCTCACGCAGGGGCAGGCTCATCACATCGGCCTCCGCAGTAAGGCATGTCATGGAGGGGGCCCCCTCACGCACAATATCAGGCAACATCTCCGCCCGGATGATATTGGACTGCTCCCCCTCCCCAGCGGGAAGCATAATGAGCATACGCTCCATCAAATTACGCAGCTCACGAATATTGCCCGGCCAATCGTAAGTTTGCAGACACGCCAACGCATCGACCGACAATGTCCGCACAGGCAAGCCAGAGGAGCGTGCGCAACTTTCCAAGAAATATTGGGCCAGCATGGGGATATCCTCTGGCCGCTCCGCCAAAGAGGGGACCTGCAACGGCACAACAGCGAGGCGGTAATATAAATCCTCCCGGAAATGCCGTGTTGTAATCTCTGCCTGCAAATCCCGGCTTGTTGCCGCTAAAACGCGAACATCCACCTTCATACTATGCGTCCCACCGAGACGCTCGAAGGTATTAATCTGCAAAGCGCGCACAATTTTGCCCTGAATCTCCAGCGGCATATCTGCGACTTCATCCAACAAGAGCGTGCCTTTATGGGCGCGCTCTAACAAGCCGGGGCGGCCGGATTGGCCCTCACTCCCTTCCACCCCAAAAAGTTCTTCCTCAAAATGATCAGGCGCAAGAGCCGCGCAATTCAACACCACGAAAGGGCCTTCTGCGCGTTTAGATTGCGCATGAATCATCCGCGCGACCACTTCCTTCCCTGCCCCAGCCGGGCCGGAAATCAACACGCGTGAGTTTGTAGGGGCCACACGGCTAATTTGCCCACGCAAAGCATTAATCAGCGCGCTATCGCCCATCAATGTCCCTTGCTCACCTGCCCGCAAACGTAGCTCGGCATTTTCCTTTCGCAACCGTGCTGCCTCTAACGCACGGCGCACAATGACCAATAGCCGATCCGTCTGAAATGGCTTCTCTAAAAAATCATAAGCCCCATGATGAAGGCTGGAGACGGCGGTCTCAATCGTCCCATGGCCAGAGATCATAATCACGGGCACATCAGGACGTTGCTCCTTAAAGAGCTTTAAAAGGGCCATACCATCAAGCTGCGAGTTTTGCAGCCAAATATCCAAAATGACGAGCGAGGGACGGCTCTCCCTAAAGAGACGAATCGCTTCATCAGAATTCGCCGCTTCACGGGTTAGATAGCCGTCATCCTCCAAAATCCCAGCTAAGAGAAAGCGGATATCCGGCTCATCATCAACAATCAGAATCTCATGCTCCATGACTTACCTTCATGCTCTGCTTTCGCCATCTCCTGCAAGGTCTTTATCCATCAAAGGGATATGCAATGCGACCAACGTCCCTGTTGCCTCTTGTCCTGCCTCAAGAGCCCCAACGAACATCTGACATTCCTGCTCTGTCAACGGGCGTAACCGCACCTGACCGTGATGAGCCTCCATCGCACGATGAACGATGGCCAGCCCCAACCCCGTCCCCTTCTCCTTATGGGTTACATAAGGCTCGGTAAGGCGTTGATGCTCCCCAGCAGGCAGACCCACGCCATTATCTGCAACGCTTATGATTGCCACTCCCTCCTCTTGCGTCAAGCGCAGGATAATCGTCCCGATAACAGGGTGCCCTTCCCCAACCTGCCGCTTGGTCATGAGGATAGCATCTGCTGCATTTTGTAACAGATTGATAAGAGACTGACTAATTAAACGATGGTCACACCGTACAATAACCGCCCCTCCCTCTGGCATATCCAACTGATAAGCAATTTCGGGATGGGCATTTTGCTGGAGGAACAACGTCTCCCGGCAAAGCCGGACGAGGTCATGCTCGGCCATTTCCAGCTGGGGCATCCGCGCAAAGGAGGAAAACTCATCCACCATGCGCCCTATATCCCCCACCTGCCGCACAATCGTGCTGATGAGACGGTCATAAATCTCCGGGTCGCTGGTAATTTCTTTATGAAAACGCCGCCGCAATCGCTCTGCCGCTAATTGAATCGGCGTGAGTGGATTTTTAATCTCATGAGCAATACGGCGTGCCACATCCGCCCATGCGGCTTTACGCTGCGCGACTTGGAGGAGGGTAATATCATCAAACGTGACAACATAACCCGTTGACCCTGCATGATCATTTTGGTCCGCCACAGCACAAACAAGCAAGGTCCGCCCTGCCCCAGCCCCGCCACCACTCCCCGGGCCACCGGGGGCATGAGCATGTTCAGCATCAATTTGAATCTCCGCGCCATGCTCTTTATCAGGCTGCTCCTTCACCGCTTGCAACAAAGCGGCAAACTCTGGCACGAAGGCCACTAAGGGCCGCCCCTTTGCTTGCTCCATATCCCGCTGAAGAATAAAAGACGCTGCCCGGTTAGGCAGCTCAACAAGCTGATTATGGTCTAAGCCAATCACCCCAGCAGACACACCGGCAAGGACTGTCTCGGTAAAACGGCGGCGTTCATCAATTTGGTCATAAGCCAGCATGAGTTCGGAGCGTTGGTCAGCAAGCTGGCTGGCCATGAGGTTAAACGCCCGAGAGAGTGCCATCAACTCATCTTCCCGATTCCCCTTACCCTCCACGGGAACACGCGCTGTTAAATCCCCCCGTGAGATACGCTGTGCCGCGCGGATTAACTGGCTAAGCGGCCGTGTAATGCGATTAGCTTGGGAGAGGCCACTTAACATCCCCACCGCTAACACCAGCAGCCCCATAAGAGCCAAAATCACAATAAGGACAAGCTGCGCCTTCCCACGATTATTGAGCATGCGCTGATAATCCTGCACCAGCGCATTTGTCCGTGTCATATGATGAAGAATCTCAGGGTCCACCGGGCGGGTAATGACGAGCATCAAGCCAGAATTACCCCCCAGCGAGACGACCCCGCGGACCAGTTTTGCCTCTGGTTGATCCAGCAGCACGACCTCACCCGTCCGCGCCATAGCCGCAACAGAGCGTGGAGGAAGCTCCTTTTGCGGGTCCTCCGCCCGAATGGCCAGCAATCCCCCAGTGGCGATGATTTTATAAGTCAGCGGGTTAAAGATAATCGCATCATTCAACCCGCGCTCGGTCACCTCATCTTCTAACAACGCTTGTAAGCGGGAATGATCATGGAACAAGTCCGTCCCATGGGTGAACATTTCATCATTCTGAACCGTCAGCAGCGTATTAGCTAAAGCGAAGGCTTCTGTCCGTGTATTCTCATTATGTTCCCGCAAATACCCCGCCGCGACGGAGCGTGCCTCACTCAACGCATTATTCACCCGATTGGAGAACCAAATCTCCACCCCGTAATGGAAGAATAGCGCAGACAATACCCCGACCATCAAAGCAGGGGCTACAGCCACAACACCAAAGAGCATAACCAGCTGGGTATGCAGCCGCGCACCTGCTTGGCCCATGCGCCGCTCGGCCAACATCCGGCCAATTTGCCGCACTGCCGCCGCCCCAATGAGCATAATTGTGATGAAATCGAGCAGAAAAAGCAAAGCTTGGGCCCGCGGCACACGCGCGAGAGACACACCCCCAGCTAAGACGATGAAGGTCACAAAGGTCAGTACCAACGCCACAACCGTCAGCACCACCATACCGTTAGGGCTGGTAAGCCGCCAGAGGGAGGCCCTCATTTTCCCAGAAAAGAACCGCCTCATCACGCGCTCTCCTACCGCGCCCCTGGCAGACGGGGAATCGTAATCTGAAGCTCCTGAATCCGCTTGCGCAATGTGTTCCGGTTCAACCCTAATAAAGCAGCGGCTTTAAGCTGATTACCCCCCGTATGCTGCAAGACCATCATAATAAGAGGCTTCTCTACCGCGCCCACCACACTATTATGGAGGTTACAACTCCCTGCCTCTAACCCTGCACGCACATAGCTCCGCATCACAGGCTCAAACATCGCCGCCAAACCGCCTTTAGAGGCCGCCGCTAAACTACCCACAGCCTGCAAACGCTCCGGGCCTAAACATTGCTCCACCGGTAAGGAGGCTAGCCAATGCCGCAAGCCGTCCTCCAGCCCCCCATGACGCAACAAAGTCGCATGGTCATGGCAGCTCGCCACAATAATCCGTACGCGCTCCTCCCGCCTCACATGAGTCCGCCCGGCTAAAAACAGCGCAAAGCGATGCTGCATCTGGGGGGAGAGGCAATCCAGCTCATCAATTAAGAGCGTGCCTCCTTGAGCTTGCTCTAACCAGCCATTCCCTGCCGTGCCAAAGAGACGCTCCTCCCGCAAAGCCCGTGGCACGCCTGTTAGGCCCGCCACCACAAATGCCCCATGCGCGCAAGGGCTGTGAACATGAATCTGCTGGGCAATATCCAGCCGCTCCCGCGCGCTAGCCCCGTGGAGGAATAAAGGCCGCATCGCACGGGCCTCGCGGGCAGTACGCTCTGCCATTATGCGGCATGCCGAGCAAGGGCGGCTTCTCGGTCCCTTACAATGCCTGCGGCGATCGCCTCATCATAAAAACGCGTAAGCAGCGCGATGACAGCACCCGGATCATCCAGCCGGTTTACCTCAGCACGAAAAGCCGCAGACCCCGGCAACCCTGCCGAATACCAAGATACATGCTTACGAGCGAGACGCAGGCCGGGACGCTCTCCAAAATACTCCATCATCATATGATAATGCTTTAGGACAATATCTCTCTCGGTGGCGAGGTCAGGGTCTGGCACATCCACCCCACTGCGCAAGGATTGTACAAGCTGTGCTAAAAACCAAGGCCGCCCGTAACAGCCCCGCCCTACCATCACGCCATCCGCCCCTGATTCCGCCAAAGCCTGACGGGCTGAAGCCATGCTGATAATATCCCCATTTACAATCACAGGTAGCTTTACGGCCTCTTTTACCGTCCGCACAAATCGCCAATCAGCATGACCATTATAGAACATCTGCCGTGTCCGCCCATGGACGGTAATCATACGGATGCCCACATCCTCCGCAATCCGCGCCAACTGAGGCGCATTAAGGCTGGCATGATCCCACCCCATACGCATCTTCAACGTCACAGGGACATTTACTGCCTTAACGGTCGCCTCCAAAAGTCGCGCGGCTAATGCCTCATCCCGCATGAGGGAGGAGCCTGCCATCTGCCCGATCGCCACCTTCTTAACCGGGCAGCCGAAATTAATATCCACCACATCCGCCCCACCTGCCACGGCGATTTTAGCAGCCTCACCCATAGCTTGAGGGTCACAGCCTGCAAGCTGTACGGCATTAATCCCGCCAGCCCCAGCACTACGCGCCATACTCAATGTACGTTCATTCTCCCGCACCATGGCCCAAGAGGCAATCATCTCCGAAATCACCAACCCCGCCCCTAGCTCGCGTGTTAAGCGGCGGAAAGGAAGGTCCGTCACACCAGACATAGGCGCGAGGATGACAGGGTCCTCAATCACGCAATCCGGCCCTAATGTAATAGGAGGCAAAGGAATCGGGGTGGGCATCGCTCGTTAAGACCTACGGGTTTTTATAAAGGGCATGAGGGGGATTTTACCGCTCTCCCTGCTAAAGAGCAAACAAGGGCCTACCCTGCCCCTCCACCACCTCTACGATGACGTACCCGCCGCATAGCCAGAATCTCCCGCTCATGGCGTTGTCGTCCCGCCGCAGTGACCTCAAACCGGCCATCCTCTCGTTGCTGGGTAAACCCCTTTTTTGCAAGACGCTCTAAGCATGCACGGTCCTTTAACGGGGCGCGGAAGTCCGGCATCTTCCCCTCCGGCGGGGGGCCAACAGGCCGCCCCGTTGCGCCGCTTAACACCACCCTATGCAAGGCTGAGCGGCAGCATGTCTCTAAATATAATTCATCCCAACTCATGCGTTTTCCTCTCTGATGAGCCGCTTCATCACTTTATTGCGTCCACGAATATCATTAAACTATCATCATCACACGGCATGAATGGCGTGAAACTACTTGACAAACCCTCGCTATGAGGTCTGAAACAGCCAAGACCATTGATATGAAGGGGAAAGAGAATGCTGGACCTCGGACAAATCGCTACACAGCTCCTACGCCGCCTCGACCCCGAAACGGCTCATGAAATCGCCATCCACAGCATTGCATACGGCTTAGCAGGCCGTGGCAAAGCCGACCACTCCGCCCTAAAGACGCACGCTTTGGGCCTAACCTTCCCCAACCCCATTGGCCTTGCCGCGGGGTTTGATAAAAATGCCCGCGCTGTAAGAGGCCTCGCAAAATTGGGCTTCGGTTATATTGAAACAGGGACCGTTACCCCCCGCCCCCAGCCCGGCAACCCCAAACCACGCCTCTTCCGCTTAATTAATGACCATGCCATCATCAACCGCATGGGCTTTAATAGCTGCGGGATTGATCGCTTCTGCCAAAATCTCACACCGCTATTCCGCCCCAATAAAGAAGGCCACGTCCAAGCGGCTGGCGTACCTCTAGGCATTAATCTAGGCATTAACAAAACGGGGGCCGACCCCTTAACGGACTATCCCGCCCTTGTTGGCAGGGTAAAATCCTACGCCGATTATATTACAATCAATCTTTCCTCCCCCAACACGCCGGGTTTGCGTGACCTCCAAGAGGTGGACATGCTCTCCCGCCTGTTAGAAGCCATCCAAACGGCCCATCCAGACCGGCCACCTTTGCTCATCAAACTCGCCCCCGACCTTGAGGACGAGGCTTACGGTCCCATCCTCCAAGCGGCGATTGATGGTAGGGCGGATGGCCTCATCCTCACCAACACGACTCTCGCCCGCCCCGAGAGCTTAACAAGCTCCCACCGTACAGAGACAGGCGGCCTCTCTGGCGCACCGCTCGCTACCCGGGCGCGCGATGTGCTAAAACTGGTCGCTGACTTGAATAAAGGGCGGCTCTGCCTCATATCATCTGGCGGTATTGAGAGCGGGCGTGACATCTTAGACCGCCTCAAAATGGGGGCTAATCTTGTCCAAATCTATACCGCCTTTATTTATGAAGGGCCTGCTGCGCTCACACGTTTAAAGCAGGAGCTTTTGCAAGAAATGAGCCGCGATGGTATTCGCAGCCTTGCCTCTCTACCACGCTAAACACTCCTGACGAATTACCATAGGACCACGGACCATCTTATGAAACTTGCTCTGGTCGGCATCATCAAGAATGAAGCCCATGACATCCTATACTGGCTTGGCTGGCATGCCCGCTTAGGCATTAATAGCTTCATCCTCTTTGATGACGATTCAGATGATGGCACCCGCGCTCTTATCCGCGCTGCTTGTGTGCATTGGGATATTCGTCTTTTTCACAGTCGTGAGCATAGTTTAGACCTCACAGAGCAAAGCCACCTTAAACGGCAACAGCAAGTCTATTGCGATGCGCTCAATGCCGTGAAGGGGCAGTTCGACTGGGTGGGCCTGTTTGATACAGATGAATATCTCACCCTATGCGAACACGAAACCTTACCTGACTTCCTCGCTACGATGGGGACGGATGTTGGTGCGGTGGCTCTGCATTGGCGTGTTTATGGTCATAATGGCCATATCACGGCCCCTACTTTACCGCCTTCCCACAGCTTCATCCAACATAGCATGGTTGAGGAAGCCATAAACCGGCATGTGAAATGCTTCATCCGCCCGTCTTATTGGGACCAAAAAAGCTGGGTGAATGTTCATTACTTCCCCCTCAAAAAAGGACAATATGTTACCGCAAGCGGCAAGCCCGTCACATGGTCGGCCGAGGCGCAAGGCATCACAGCAGAGCAAGCGGATTGGTCTGTTGCCTTTTTAAGGCATTTTCAAAACCGTAGTGTGGAGCAATTTGTTGAGCGTACACGCAACCGCAAGGATATTCACCTTAACCTAGCAGATGTTAATTTCTCCCAATGGAATGAGCTGGAAGACCACTCGCCTCGTGCCGTCACAGCCTCCCTTTTAAATTGGGTACGGCCTGTTATTACCTCCGGGGCTGTCAGCGCGTTGGAGCAACTCCACCGCCGCCATCCTCCCTTAACAAAGCATCTTCCCCCATCCTCCACCCAGAATCCCTCCTCCTTCACTATTTTTGCTCTTTACCCCAAAGAGGAACGCCATCTCGGCCTTAAAGAGGGCCTGATTCAGGATGTGGAGGCTCAAGAGCTAGAGCAGCATAAAAATGGCGTTGGCCTTTTTATGCTCCAAAGCCGCCGCGTCCCTACAGCGGCCTTCCTCTTTGCTTTAGACCAAAATCATAAAATTGTGGATTTTGCCCTCCTTGGCGATGGACGACTAGGCGGGCTGCCCCGTTATGACCTGCTGCCAATTATGGAGCAAAAAGCGATTGTGCTGCGCCAGAAAGGGGGGTTCTCCCGGCGCGGTTATTTCCTTTCCGCTCCCCCTAAAGAGCCTCTAACCACCAACCGTCTTAAAGCGGATATGTGGGAATGTTTTACCGCTATCCCTCAGCCAACTCTACCCACGGGGCAATCTTGGCTTACCTTCCCTGCTTTAAACCTTGCAGAGATGCTCCTTACAGCCCCCGCCCTGACCTTGGAGGATATTTCCCTCCTCACGGCGTTGGACCGCCATATAACAACATGGTTGCTGCCACTACTCGCAGCGCATCTGGACGAAGCCGAAGCCCGGACTCTACGGAGCTATCTAGGCCCCTTTGCGCCCTTCATACTATAAGAGACACAAACTCTGTTTACCCATAAAAAAGGCTCCCTCTCTTGGGGAGCCTTTTTTGTAGCACTCTAAAAAGACGCTTTAGCGGCCCAGATTACGCAGCTTCACACCGCTCATCAGCCGCTCCTCAATCTTCGCAAGGGACATGCCTTTTGTCTCTGGGACATAAAGGTAGGTCAGCCCAATAAAGAGGAAGTTCAGCACCGCAAGGAGCCAGAACGTCCCTGCCGCGCCGAAAAACTCCATCAAAGGGAGGAAGCTGACACTCACGCCCATATTGGCCAGCCAGTTCGTCAGGGTAGAGATGGACATCCCAAAATCCCGCCCTTGGATGGGCTGAATCTCCGCACATAGCACCCACATCAATGGCCCAGCGGACATGGCATGGCCTGCGCAGAAGATCATCAACACAAACACCGCCATCATTTGGGAGGCTTGCTCGGTCATACCCTCATTCAACAAACCCGCTAATGCGCCCATGGCCAGAGCCATCACCGCAAAACCAACATATAGAATCGGCTTACGCCCCCAGCGGTCCACCAACCCTACAGCCACAAAGGTCGCCAGCATATTCACCAGCCCAATAATGGCCGTACACCAAACCTGCGAATGGGTATCGAAATGCGCCGCATGGAGAATCTTCGGCGCGTAGAACATCACGATATTAATGCCCGCTAATTGCTGCATAGCCTGCAAGACAATCCCCAGCAGCACAGACCGGCGGAAGTTCTTGTTCCGCTTCAATAGAGAGAAGCCCTCTTGCTTTGTCTCTAATTGCGCGCGAATGGCCTGAATCTCTTTAGCCGCTTCTAGCGGGTCATTACGCAAATCCAGCAGGATACGGCGTGCTTCTTTATGGCGTCCCTTCATCACCAGCCAATGCGGGCTATAGGGCAAAAACAGCACCCCAACAAAGAACAGCACCGCAGGAGCTGAAGCAAACCAGAACATCCCACGCCAATTCCCCCGATAGGAGAAGAATGTATCAGCCAAAAAGGCGATGAAAATCCCCACCGTAAGCATCAGCTGGTAGGTAGAAATCATCGCCCCGCGCGTGTCCTCACTGGCAATCTCGGAGAGGTAAAGCGGTGCTGTAAAAGCCGAAAGCCCCACCGCATAGCCCATCACAACACGAAAGCAAATCATCGATGAGATAGACCAGCTAATCGCACAGCCTACCGCACCGATCACAAACACAGACGCACCACAGATTAACGCCCGTTTACGGCCAATCTTATGGGCAAGGGTACTCGCACTAACAGAGCCGATCGCCGCCCCGGCCATCATAGCACTCACAACCCAAGAAAGGGCCATCGTAGAGGGGTGGAACTCCCGCGAGAAGAAGTCTAACGCACCAGACACCACACCAATATCAATACCAGACATCAACCCAGCCAAAGCGGCAACAACGCCAATGACTAAAATCTTAAACTTTGTTGGGTCAAAGAATGAGGTATCTTCATCCTCATCACTCATACCGGGAGGAACTATGCGGGGGTCAACATCATCTACCATGTGCGAAGTATACCCTCTCTACAATAAAGATAAATGAACCTAAATGGGGGCCTCTACTCTAGAGCGCCCCCACCCTCACACTAAGGTCAATCTTTCCGATGACCAAGGTCGCGCAATTTTACGCCGCTCATCAGGTCTTTCTCAATAACATCCAGCGGGACATCCTTTGTCTCTGGCACAAAGAGATAGAGCAGAACCACACCAACAGCGTTTAATATCGCAAAAAGCCAGAAGGTATTTGCACTGCCGATAGCCTCCATCACACTCAGGAAGGTTGTACCGATAAGGAGGTTGCTGAGCATGTTCGTCCCTGTGGAGATGGAAATCCCCAAGTTACGGCCTTCTGCTGGCTGAATCTCTGCACAAATAACCCACATAAGCGGCCCAGCAGACATCGCAAACCCACCAACGAAGATGATGATCATCGCCAAGGCAAGAAGCTGCTGGGGCAGAGTTGTCGTCCCAATCGAGAGAAGGAAGGCCAAAATCGCCATACTCGCAGCCATGATGCCATAACCGGCATAAAGGATAGGCTTACGACCCCATTTATCGGAATATCCAACAGCGACAAAGGTCATCAGCACATTCACAAGGCCAATAAGGGCTGTACACCACATCTGAGCAGAAAGGCCAAAATGGGCGGCCTCCAAAATGCGAGGGGCGTAGTACATGATAATGTTAATACCGGCAAATTGCTGCATAATCTGCAACAACATCCCCAACCCTACAGAGCGGCGATAATTGCCATTCGTCTTAAAGAGCTTCCACCCTTCTTCCTTGGTTTTCAGCTGCTCGCTGATGGCTGCCAGCTCCTTATGTGCCTGTGCAGGCCCATCACGCAGACGCGTCATGGTCTCCAAAGCTTCTTCCTTCCGCCCCTGAATCATCAACCAGCGTGGGCTTTGGGGGAGGAACAGGAAGATAAGTAAGAAAATAACAGCCGGGATAGCCTCCACCGTCATCATAGACCGCCATGCACCAGAAGGGGCAAACCAGCTATTAGAGAAGAAGGCTAAGAAAATGCCCATCGTCTTAAGCAGCTGGTAAAGTGAACCCATCGCCCCGCGCTGCTCTGTGCGTGAGACCTCTGAGAGATAAAGCGGTGTTGCAAAATCTGACAGGCCCATCCCGAAGCCGACAATCAAACGGCATACAATCATCATCGCGACTGATTGCGATGTGGCACAGCCAATCGCCCCAATCGAGAATGCTGCCGCAGCGACTGTTAGCGTAAACTTCCGGCCTAAGCATGATGTTATCTTGCTGCCTGTCAGCGCACCAATGGTCGCCCCAACCAGCATCCCCCCGACAACCCATTCCAACTCCACCGTTGTGGCATGGAACTGCTGCCCAAAAGGACGCAACACACCAGAGATGACACCAATATCCATCCCGCACATCAACCCGGCAAGGGAGGCAAGGATACAGACTAGCAACACACGTCGCCTAGCTGTTGGGTCAATAGTCGAATGCGGGGACTCAACTGTCTCGTTCATAATCTCAAGCCTCTCCTATCTCAGGGGCATTTTGCATCAGAATCATGCGATAGCATAAACTATAATTTACCCTAATGCTTTATCATATCATGTTTATCCACTTTCTTTTCCGCACATTCAGCACAGGTCCCTTCAATCTCCACTGTTGCCGCTTCTGCATGAAAGCCCTGCCCGCGGGCCGATTGCAGCAGAACAGCCGCAACGACATCCTGCTCTAGCTCTTGCACACGCCCGCAATGGCGGCAGATAAGAAACTGAGCGCGATGCACACCCCACGCTCTATGCGATTTACAATCCGCATGGCATGCTAAACGATGATGACAGCCTACAAAGGCACTCAAGCGTTCAATGCGATGGATAAGCCCTTGCTCAAGAAGAAACTCCAACGCCCGATAAACGGTCGGCGGTACGGCCTTGGGGTGATGCTCCCGCAATAAAGAGAGTATATCATAAGCCCCTAATGGCCGCTCCTCTGCCAAAATAAGCCCCAAAACAAGGCGTCTTGTTGGTGTGAGACGCTGGCCCTGTTGGTGGCACCATTGTGCAACCTCCTCCAAACGCGCTGTAACATAAGCGGGAAAAGGCGTCTCAACATGCGGCGGCATGACGCTTCGTCCCTTCATGATGCATCATCTGGCAAAAAAGCCCAACGCCATGAGGCCAACCCCTCACGCGCTAATTCCCGATGGACCACCATAACAGCTGTGCGCAGCTCATCAATCATGGGGTCTTCTGCTAAATCCCGCGCGAGGGCTTCAATCAATGTGACAGAACGATGCCGCCCGCCGCTGCAGCCCACGGCAATGGTAACGTATTTCTTCCCCTCTGCGGCAAAGCGCGGCAAGACTGTGCGTATTAGCCCCAAAACATGAGCGTAGAATTGCTGATAAAAGGAATCCGCTTTGACATAATCCGCCACGGGCTTTTCTAACCCTGTATGAGGGCGCAACGTCTCATCATAATGAGGATTCCGCAAAAAGCGGGCGTCAAGAACGAGGTCTGCCTCCCGTGGGAGGCCCGCCGGATATGCAAAAGACATCAACGTAACCGACAACATCGCCTCAACCCCCGCACTAAAGCGAGCATTTATCATCTGGCGCAAATCCGGCACGGGGAGGTCGCTCGTATCAATCACTAGGTCCGCCATAGCCCGTAGGGGTGACAGCATCTCGGCCTCTAACTCCAAGGCGGGACGCACACCCCCATCACCAGCTAGAGGGTGCCGCCGCCTTGTCGCTGTGAAGCGGCGCAACAGCACATCATAATCCGCTGTCACAAACAGCAACTGGACCGCACAATCCTGATGACGCCGCGCGCGGGTTAAGAAATCCGCCACACGATGCGCCTCAAAGCCACGGCTGCGGACATCAAGCCCAATAGCCAAGCGTTGGCCTGCCCGGCTAACTAGGGCCTCAAATAAATCAAGCGGAGGATTATCCACGACCTCATAATCAAGGTCTTCCAACATCCGCAAAGTGGAGGCTTTACCAGCACCAGAGAGGCCAGTTACCAACACAATATGCTGCGCAGAGTGTTCCTTCGCCCTGATACCCATAGCTCTCTATCCCGCGCTTAAATGGTAAAACTAAACCCCTTTACGCAGCATAACACACTCTCCAACAGGCAAGAAACACTCCCCCCCTTGGCGCATAGAGTAGTTCTGCCTAAAGCAGGTAAGCAAAGGCAGGCGAATCACGAAGCGGGCCCCACAAATATGCCTCTCCCCGCTCTCCTCATCCACACGCTCACAATTTTCGGCATAAAGGGCACCATCAAACGCCACAATAATTTGCCGACTAATGGCAAGCCCTAACCCAGAATGTCCCCCGAAATGCTCCCCCGCTGGACGCTCTGAATAGAATCGGTCGAAAATACTATCAAGTTTTGCTGGGGGGATACCGGGGCCTTCATCCTCAACAGCGATTTCTACAGCTGGACTACCGGGGGTGATGAAGCCGTCCTCCTCTAACTGAGGCGGCCCAATAACAGGGCGAATCACAAGCCGTATTGTTCCCTCTGCCGGAGAAAAGGATACAGCATTACCTATCAGATTATGGAAGACCTGCATTAAGCGATCCCGCACCACTTGCACACAAATGATACGCTGCCCCTCTGGCACGATGAGGACTAAATGTGGCCCGCCTTCCTCACGAACAGTCTCATGAACATCAACAAATTGTTCTAATAACTCAACAAGATTTACAATAACCCTGTCTTCCCGCTGCAACTCCCCTTCCACACGGCTAGCAAAGGAAATATCAGAGATTAACCGCTCTAACCGCCGCACATCGCCCCCGAGGATAGATAAAAGACGGTCCCGCGCCTGCATATTCGTAATCCGCGGTAACGTATCCAAAGCGGAACGGATGGAAGAGAGTGGATTCTTCAATTCATGACTAACTTCTGCAGCAAAACGCTCCACATCATCCATACGTGCCCATAAGGCCAAGGCACTCTCCCGCAAAGCGCGCGCAAGCTCACCTATCTCATCGCGGCGGCGTAGTAATGTATAGGGCATGCTATCTATATGCCCCGCCCCCGGCTCGCGCATATCACGAGAGCGCACCACAAGCCGCCGCAAAGGAATAGCGAGGGTCATCGCAAGATACCATGAGAGCAAAACCGCCGCACCCATGCTCAGCAACATCATCACGATAATAACCCACCGCACCTTCATCAAAGAGCGATCAATATCCGCATTAAAGCGCGTTAATTGAAGGACACCCACCGTCTGCCCCTCTATGAGGACAGGCTCTACAACCGTCATGACAAGCTCATGAGCATCTGTCAGACGTATATAAGGTGGAATATCTAACGGCGAACTGATTAAAACCCCATCGCCTGTCTCATTGCCAAAGTTTTGAGATGCTGTTGAATTATCTAATGGAACCGGCCCTTCCTTCGTATGTAACGGGATTAACGCTAAAACCCATGTATAAAGCTTATCAGCCATACTGACATTCGGCTGCCAGCTTACCCCTCCAATCGGGGAGGACTGCTTTTGGCTTTCTGTTAGAATATGGCCATTCGGTGCATAAAGGCGGGCTTCTGCATTGCGGCTAAACCGCACCATGCCCTCTAAAAGAGCATGAGCTTTTGTTACATCCAACTGCTTACCGGACGATACATCATCACATTGTGCGTGCCGTAGGACCGAGACATAAATCCGCGCCTGTTCGCGCAGGGCCTCAATACTATCCTCCAATAGCGTATTGCGTACCGCATTGATGGAGAGCAGCATCCCCCCCATAAAAAGTAAGGGTAAGAAATTAACCAGCAAGAGACGGCTTGTAAGTGGGGACACCCACCGCCGCAATTTAGGCAAACGCGATGCAAGCCACATATGCGCCATCCATCGCCGCGCCGCCTCTAATCCCGCCATCACGTACTCAACCTTTGCTGTATTACT
This sequence comes from Bombella sp. ESL0378, assembly GCF_009725845.1. NCBI lineage: Bacteria > Pseudomonadati > Pseudomonadota > Alphaproteobacteria > Acetobacterales > Acetobacteraceae > Bombella > Bombella sp. ESL0378. The sequence continues at coordinate 83,304 of NZ_WNIF01000008.1, forward strand.
CCCGATACCGATATCCAACACCATAAAGGGTTTCGATATGGTTAAAGCTGTCATCTATATGGCGGAACTTTTTGCGGACCCGCTTAATGTGACTATCGATTGTGCGGTCATCAACATAAATACTATCGCCATAAGCCGCATCGATAAGCTGGTCGCGCGATTTCACCATCCCCGGCCTTAATACAAGGGCCTTAACGAGCAAAAACTCCGTCACGGTTAAGGCAACATCCTGCCCACTCCACATACATTGATGGCGCGCCTCATCAAGCGATAACCCCCCACGAACGATGATTTCATTACGCCCTGAGCCTTCACCATCCAATCCGGTTTGGCTTATCTCATGCCGCCGTAGCAAAGCCCGAATACGCTCAACTAACAAACGAACAGAAAAAGGCTTAGTGATGTAATCATCCGCTCCAAGCCGTAAGCCCATCAACTGGTCTAATTCTTCATCTTTGGAGGTCAGAAAAATAACGGGCAAACTGCTCGAGCGCATCCGTAGACGGCGTAAAAGCTCCATCCCATCCATACGCGGCATTTTAACATCCAACACGGCCAAAGACGCCGCACGCGATAAAATACCCTGTAAGGCACTTTCCCCATCCGTATAGGTATGGACGGTAAATCCCTCAGCCTCCAATGTCATCTGCACAGAGGCTAGAATATTACGATCATCATCTACAAGGGCGATGATGGGGGCCTTCTGCCCACCGCCGCCACATGTTTCTTCCCCAAAAGGTTTATAAACACCAGGGAAGGAACTCTTCACCATGGGAACTCCTACCATTAACCACGGAGCTAGAAACAACCGAGAATCTCGCCCCTATGGCACAATATAATTTCAAAACTGACGGATATATCTAAAATCCATATCCGGTCATAATTTATACACCAAAAATTCATAATTTTTAAATACCTAATAATATGGTCTATGTAAGTTATTGTACCTCTATTTTACTTTTCATTAACCTATGAATGCCGCACAGAACCTTTTTCCTCATATCTATCGATGCAGCTATTATCTCTTATCGATATTGTACGAAATCACCTCCCCCCAGCCCAAGGTCTTGCAAAAGACGTGCAAAGCCACGACATTCAAAATCTCAGGAGACTAGCGTGCGATGATGGTCTCTGCCATATAAAGCAGGCTCGCTATCCCATAAGACGCGAATAAGGTCACGATATGACAGAACAAACATCTCATACCGATACAGAACAACCTAACCCCACCCCGCATGAAGCCCCAGCAGATGAAGGCCACACGCAAGGGCAAGAGGGTACTGCCGAAGAACGCATCGCCGCCTTAGAAGAGAAATTGGCCGAGATGGAAGACCGCTGGAAACGCTCTGAAGCGGAAAACCAGAATCTTCGCACCCGCCATAAGCGTGAACTTGAGGATGCCCGTCATTACTCGGTGCAGAAATTTGCGCGCGATGTTGTAGAGGCTGCCGAGAACCTTCAACGTGGCCTCTCTGCTTTACCCCCGCATGAAGAAGGCGAAGATGGACTCATCACCCGCCTGCGTGAAGGGTTTGAGGGGACAGAGCGTGCCTTCCTCTCCATTTTGGAGCGGCATGGCATCACCAAACAAGACCCCACCCATGAGCCTTTTGATGCCAATCTTCATCAAGCCATGCAGGAGCAAGAGGTCGATCACCTCCCACCAGGGCATGTCGTCCAAGCATGGACACCAACATGGTTACTCAAAGACCGGCTGCTTAAACCTGCTATGGTTATAGTCTCCAACCCTTCCTCAACCGGTCAAGCACCGAAGAAGGATTAAGCAAAACAAACACCCTCATGGCTCTATGACGAACATTCAGAACATCCTTATTATTCGTCATGGGGCCTTAGGAGATGTTTGTCAGGCTTTTGAGGCCTTTGCCTCCATTCGGCAGGCCTTTGCGCATGCCCATATTACCCTCCTCACCAGCAGCCCTTATCAGGCTCTTGCTGCCTCCACCCCTTGGTTTGACGCTATCGCGATTGATGACCGCCCCCCCATCACACATTGGCGGCATTGGCGTAATATCCGCGCTCTGCTGCACAAGATGGACCTTGTGTTCGACCTCCAAAACTCTGGTCGTACGAGCCGTTATCGCACGCTTGCACCGCGTACTATCCTATGGTCAGGCCAACAAAAGCGGGCGAGCCTCCCTCATCATAATCCCCAAGCCCGCCAGATGCATACGCTCTGCCGACAACGCGACCAGCTCCGCAGCGCAAATGTCCCTTTACAGCCCCGCACGATTCCAACCTTTCTAAAGGATGAAGGCCCATTCCTTACTGAACCTTATGTGGTGCTTGTCCCCGGTGCTGCACCACATAGACCCGCCAAGCGATGGCCCCTCGCCTATTTTGCAGATTTAGCCCACACTATCGCCGCATGGGGGTATGTCCCCCTCATTGTAGGGAGTGCAGCAGACGCTCCCCTTGCCGCGCATATCTGCCACCATGTTCCCACAGCGCGGGACTTTACCGGCAAAACCACATTGCCTGCTTTAGCAGGGCTGCTCCATCGCGCTTTGCTTTGTTGTGGCAATGATACTGGGCCACTACATATGGCCGCTATGATGGATTGCCCCACCTTAACCCTCTTTTCTGCCGAGAGTGACCCCCGCCGTTGCGCCCCCCACGGCCTCACAGTAGGGCAAAACCGCGTGATACAAGCAGATACGCTTGCTCATATACAGCCAGAGCGTGTGATGACCTTGCTACACGATTGGGGCCTCCCCCTCATGCAAGCACGCAGAGCACATTACGCAAAAAAATGATCCAGCGGCACACTATCTCATATTAGAGCTTGCAGAGACATAACTTTAAAGGCCATTTTGCCATCCGCTATGTTCAACGAATCCCTTTTCGCTTATCATGAGCTGAAGAATCCCTCTTGATGATGACTGACCAAGGAGTCCTTTCATGCCCGCCATTACCCTACCCGATGGAAGCATTCGCACCTTCGATGGGGCAGTGACAGGGACAACTATCGCCGACTCCATTGGTCCAGGTTTAGCCCGTGCGGCCATCGCGATGGAGGTTGACGGCAAGGCTGTGGATATAGGCTTTACCATCACGCAGGATAGTGCTGTTCGTTTCATCACCCGCAAAGATGAAGATGCCCTCCCGATGATTCGCCATGATGCTGCCCATGTCATGGCCGAGGCTGTGCAAGCCCTCTGGCCGGGGACGCAAGTGACCATCGGGCCAAGCATTAAAGACGGCTTTTATTACGACTTCTTCCGCGACAAGCCCTTCACCCCTGCCGATTTTGACGCCATCGAAACCAAAATGGCCGAGATTATCGCCCGTGGAGATGCCTTCACACGAGAGGTATGGGACCGTAACGAGGCCATTGCCTTCTTTGAGGAACGCGGTGAGAGCTTTAAGGCCGAATTGATTCGCGACCTGCCAGAGAGTGAGGAGATTTCCATTTACCGCCAAGGGGAATGGTTAGACCTCTGCCGTGGGCCGCATCTCCGCACGACAGGGGATGTTGGCAATGCCTTTAAGCTCATGCGAGTGGCCGGGGCTTATTGGCGGGGGGACCATCGCAACCCCATGCTTACGCGCATCTATGGCACAGCATGGCGCGATAAAAAGGAGCTTAAAGCCTATCTAGAACGCCTAGAAGAGGCCGAAAAACGCGACCATCGCCGCATTGGCCGGGATATGGACCTGTTCCATATTCAAGAAGAAGCCGTAGGGCAGATTTTCTGGCATCAAAAAGGTTGGCGGCTCTACACAGCGGTGCAAGATTATATGCGCCGCGCCCAGAACCGAAACGGCTATCAAGAAGTCCGCACCCCTCAACTTGTGGACCGCACCTTGTGGGAAGCCTCCGGCCATTGGGATAAATATCGTGAGCATATGTTCATCGCCACAGTGGAGGATGAGGATAAGACCCTCGCCCTCAAACCGATGAACTGCCCTTGCCATGTGCAGATTTTCCGCCATGGTTTGCGCTCTTACCGAGAGCTGCCGCTGCGTATGGCTGAGTTCGGGGCCTGTCATCGCTATGAACCCTCCGGCTCGCTGCATGGGATTATGCGTGTGCGCGGCTTTACGCAGGATGATGCGCATATCTTCTGCACGGATGACCAAATCGCTGAAGAAACGGCCCGCTTCGTCACTATGCTAGGCGAGGTCTATCACGATTTTGGCTTTGAGAGCTTCCGCGTCAAGTTTTCCGACCGACCTGAAGCCCGTGCTGGCTCTGATGAGGTCTGGGACCGTGCCGAAGGAGCCTTAAAACGTGCCTGCGAAATGGTTGGGGTAGAGTATGAGTTAAACCCCGGCGAAGGTGCCTTTTACGGGCCGAAATTGGAGTTCGTGCTGACTGATGCCATCGGGCGCGACTGGCAATGTGGGACATTGCAGGTCGATTATGTTCTGCCAGAGCGGCTAGATGCCTCTTATATTGGTGAAGATAGTGCCCGCCACCGGCCCGTTATGCTCCATCGCGCTATCTTGGGGAGTTTTGAACGCTTCCTTGGTATCCTCATTGAGCAATATGCCGGGAAGTTCCCCCTCTGGCTGGCCCCAACGCAAGTTGTGGTAGCGAGCATCGTGACGGATGCCGCTGATTATGCCCAAGAGATTACCGCACGTCTGCAAAAAGCGGGCTTGCATGCGGAGGCTGATATTCGCAATGAGAAAATCAATGCGAAGGTGCGTGAGCATAGCCTTGCCCGTGTACCAGTCATCCTCGTTGTTGGCCGCCGTGAGGCAGAGGAAGGTACAGTCAGCCTCCGCCGCCTTGGGGAGCAAGCCCAAAAGGTCCTCCCTTTTGAGGAGATCCTCCCCGCCTTGCAGGAGGAGGCAACACCGCCGGACCTCCTCCGCGCTATGCAGCAGAAAACAGCCTGATACGCAGTCCATCCTCCCCCCTTGCGCCGTACCCGCACGGGGGGTATGAATCTAAACAGAAAGTTTGAGACCCCTCACCGTTTTGTATCGGATGAGGCCCTAACATCGACAGGAGATGACCATAGCTAGACCGCCGTTTCCCGCCGCCCCTAATCGCGAAGGGCCGCGCGTTAATGAAGAGATCCGAGTGCCGCAGGTGCGCGTTATTGATGCCGCAGGCGAGATGGTTGGCATTATGTCAACAAGAGAGGCTCTTTCCCGTGCTTTTTCTGAAGGGTTAGACCTGCTGGAAATCAGCCCTACGGCCGAGCCTCCGGTGGCGAAGATTCTCGATTACGGCAAGTTCAAATATGAACAGCAAAAGAAGCGTAACGAGGCCCGCAAAAAGCAAAAGGTCATTGAGATTAAAGAGGTCAAGGTCCGCCCCGGTACCGGCGAGCATGACTTCCAGACCAAGGCGAAGGCTGTCCGTTCCTTCTTAGAGGAAGGCGATAAGGTTAAGGTCTCTCTCCGCTTTAAAGGCCGTGAGGTTGCTCATCAGGAGCTTGGCTCTAAGATGATGCACCGCATCCGCGAGTCTGTGGATGATATTGCTAAAGCTGAGCAAACCCCTCGCTTGGAAAATCGTCAGATGATTATGATTCTGGCCCCAAGCAAACAGCGGGATACAAAGTAGGCTTTGTACTTGCTCCATAAAAAACCCGGTCCTTTATAAGGCCGGGTTTTTTAGTTTCTATCAGCTTGCAAGCTCCACAAGTGGATGCGACCGCTGCCGCCCTAATAAAGTGCATAAGGTAGAGGTAGGGACACTTTGATTGAGCGTATAAAAATGGAAATGCTCCACCCCTTCCGCGCGCAAACGCTGGCAGAGGCGATCCACCACCACGGCACTCAAGCGCGTGCGAATAGGGGGGAGGTCATCCACCCCCTCAAAGAGCGTTTTTAACTCCTCCGGGACAGAAGCCCCGCACATTTTGGCAAAACGCCATGCTTGTGCCGCCTTACCAATAGGCAAAATCCCCGGTACGATGGGTTTATTAATCCCCGCCTTCACCGCACGATCCCGGAAGCGCAAAAAACATTCTGGGTCAAAAAAGAATTGCGTAATCGCCCTATCGGCCCCCGCATCAAACTTCTCTTTAAGATGCTCAATATCAGACTGCGCCGATTGCGCCTCGGGGTGCGTCTCTGGGTATGCCGCAACAGAGATCTCAAAAGGGGCAATCTTCTTCAGCCCCGCTACAAGGTCTGCTGCATAATGATACCCCTCTGGATGCGGGCGATAAGGCGTTGGGGCCTCACCTTTGGCAACCGGGGCATCACCCCGCAACGCCACAATATGCTTTACCCCTAGGTCCCAATAAACACGGGCGACATCATCCACCTCACCTTTAGCGGCATTAACGCATGTAAGATGCCCCGCCAATGGGATAGGCAATGCCTCTACCATCTGTCGTAACGCCTCTAACGTACGCTCCCGCGAGGACCCACCCGCCCCGTATGTAACGGACATAAAGCGTGGCTCATAGGCAGCAAGACGCTGCGCTACCCGCAATAAAGCCGCGGCTTTCTCGTCCGTCTTAGCGGGAAAAAATTCGAATGAGACCTCAGCCATGACGTCCGTTCCTTCTAAAATAAATGTAAGTTATCGCGTTTTCGAATCCTGATGTAACGGCAGGCGGCCCATCCAAAGCTTAACCGTCAACTCACCATCCAAAGAGAGAGGCGGGTCTAACTCCAACCCAGCCGCTTTAAACCATTGCTGCATGCGCTCATCACTAAAACCGAGATACATATGCGCATCCCGCGTACGGAGCTCCTCACGGTCATGCAGGGCGAAATCCACCACCAGCAAACGCCCACCAGGGCTTAAAATCCGCGCCGATTCGGCAATCACAGCCGCCGGATGCTGTGCATAACGCAAGGCCTGATGCAAAATCGTCAGGTCAGCCGAGCCTGCTGCTAACGGCAGAGCATAAAAATTCCCCTGCCGTAACTTAATCTCCTCACCATCAGCCGTGCGATCATCTTCCAATTTCACACGCGCTAGCCGGAGCATAGAAGGGCTACGGTCAAACCCAATGGCACTCTCACAACGTGGGGCGAGAAGCTCCAACATGCGCCCCGTACCTGTCCCAATATCCACCACGCGCCCCAATGGCCCCGGTCCGACAAGCTCCATAATGGCCGACTCGACCGAATCTTCCGAGACATGAAGGGAGCGAATCGCATCCCATTCCGCGGCATGGACCTCAAACCAATCTTCTGCCTCACCCATACGGACATTCCGCACAGCTTGGAGACGTTGGCGGTCAGCCCGGCCTGTCTCGTCATCTTCTTCCTCATGATAACGCCGCCAATGGTCCAACGCAGCAAAGATGGGCTCTAGGTCATTCTCATCTCCTAAGGCGAGAAAAACCCAACTCCCTTCCTTGCGGCGTTCCACCAACTCCGCCTCCGCCAGTACTTTAACATGGCGAGAGACACGCGGCTGGCTCTGGCCCAAAACTTGAGCCAGCTCACCGACAGACAACTCCATCTCACGCAATAAACGTAAGATTCGCAAACGTGTTGGCTCTGCAAGAGCCTGAAAGATGATAAGAGCACGATCCATGTGAGAGCATATATAACGATTTCATTATATATGCAATACATATTGACACATTAAAAAAGCCCTGCCACTTCTAATGGCCGAAGAGAGATCACCCGCCGCGTTGAAAGCAAAAAAGCGGTTGGACGTAATCTTCCATGGCTGTCTTACACGAGCAGTCTCATTCTTACTGGTGGGGCTTCCCTCCACCAAAACGCCAGGAGGTATGTCATGACCGTACGTGTCGCCACATTGGGCTTTCCCCGTATCGGTGGTCGCCGTGAGCTAAAAAAAGCCCTTGAGAGCTTCTGGGCTGGTAACAGCAGCGAGGCTGAACTGCTCGAAACCGCCGCAGCCCTCCGTAAAGAAAATTGGACCCGCCAGAAGGAGCAAGGAGCGGATATTATCCCCTCTAACGACTTCTCCCTTTATGACCATGTGTTAGATACCAGCGCACTTGTTGGAGCTGTACCGGAGATTTACGGCCATAAAGGCGGCAAGGTGGACCTCACCACCTATTTTGCCATGGCCCGTGGTCGTCAGGTCTCTGGCGAGCATCCCGCTCATGACCAATCCCATGATTGTTCCTGCCAGCATCAACACGCAACCGATGTTCCTGCGGCGGAAATGACAAAATGGTTCGACACTAATTATCATTTTCTGGTGCCAGAGTTTAAAGCGGGGCAAAGCTTCCGCCTCTCCTCCACCAAAATTATTGATGATTATAAAGAGGCCAAGGCCCAAGGGATTGAGACACGCCCTGTTCTGCTTGGCCCCGTTAGCTTCTTGCTCCTCGGTAAAGCGCATGGGGCTGCCTTTAATAAGCTAGACTTACTCCCAGCTTTGCTGCCTGTTTATCATGAGGTCCTCCAAGCATTGCACCAAGCCGGGGCAGAATGGGTCCAGATTGATGAGCCAACTTTAGTGCTGGACCTTGATGATGCCGCCCGTAAAGCCTTTGCTCATGCTTATCAGAGCCTGAATAAAGCAGTACCCGGCATCAAGCTCTTCCTCACAACCTATTTCGGTGGGTTAGGCGATAACCTAGAGACTGCCCTCTCCCTGCCTGTCCAAGGCTTACATATCGACCTCGTCCGCGCTCCACAGCAACTTAATGACGTTGTCGCAAAAGCGCGGCCGGACTTGCTGCTCTCCCTCGGTGTGATTGATGGCCGTAACATCTGGAAGGCAGACCTCTCCAAAATTATCGCACAAATTGCCCCGATTGCGGAGAAACGGGACATCATCGTTGCACCGTCTTGCTCCTTGCTCCATACGCCCATCGACCTAGAGCGTGAAACACAGCTGGATGCAGAGGTTAAAAACTGGCTCGCCTTTGCTGTGCAGAAAATTGCCGAGCTGGCTACGATTGCCAAAGCCCTTAATCAGGGGCATGAGAGCGTAAAAACCATCTTAGATGCCTCCGATGCTGCCGTGCAGAGCCGTAAGACCTCCACACGCATCCATAATCAGGAAGTCAAAAAACGTGCTGCTCAAAAAGATGCAAAGCTAACCCAGCGTCAATCCCCCTTCCCTACACGCCAAAAAGCGCAGGAAGGTGCCCTCAAGCTGCCGCTCTTCCCCACAACGACCATCGGCTCCTTCCCGCAGACCAAAGAGGTACGCCAAGCCCGTGCCCGCCATGCGAAGAAGGAACTCTCTACACAAGATTATGTAGCCTTCCTCAAGAAGGAGACAGAATCCGCCATCAAATGGCAGGAAGAGGTTGGGTTGGATGTGCTCGTTCATGGTGAGTTTGAGCGCAACGACATGGTGCAATATTTTGGTGAGAAGCTCTCCGGCTTTGTCTTTACCAAACATGCATGGGTACAATCTTACGGCTCCCGCTATGTGCGCCCGCCCATCATCTTTGGTGATGTATCTCGCCCCGCCGCAATGACGCTAGATTGGTGGCAATATGCCCAATCTTGCTCCAAAAAGCCGGTCAAGGGCATGTTGACGGGCCCTGTCACCATCCTCAACTGGTCCTTTGTACGTGATGACCAACCACGCTCTGAGACATGCCGTCAGATTGCCTTTGCCATCCGTGATGAAGTGCAAGACCTAGAAAAAGCCGGTTGTGGCGTCATCCAGATTGACGAAGCCGCCCTGCGCGAAGGCCTCCCCCTCCGCCGTAAAGACTGGCAACATTATCTGGATTGGGCTGTGGAGAGCTTCCGCATCACTGCCAGCGGTGTGCAGGATAAGACGCAGATTCACACCCATATGTGCTACTCCGAGTTTAACGACATTATCGAAGCCATCGCCGCTATGGATACTGACGTTATCTCCATCGAGACAGCACGGTCCAAAATGGAGCTGCTAGAGGCCTTTACTCACCATAAATACCCCTCTGAGATTGGGCCGGGTGTGTATGATATTCACTCCCCCCGCGTCCCCTCTGTAGAGGAAATGGTCGAGCTACTCCGTGCTGCGGAGAAGAAGGTCTCCCGCCGTCAACTTTGGGTGAACCCTGATTGCGGCCTCAAGACCCGTAATTGGGCAGAGGTCCGCCCGGCCATTGCTAACATGGTCAAAGCTGCCGAGATCCTGCGCGGTTAACGCAGGCAGTAAAGCTGAGGGAGGGGTGTCATCAGCCCTCCCCCACTGCAAAAAGGCTCTTCCCTTTAATGGGAAAGAGCCTTTTTTAATGGACCCATCCTATAATAGCCTTAATGGCTTGATGTTGGCTTATCGCTTTTACCAGAAGGCACAACATGGCAGGTAAAAGCCGTACCCTCTTTATCCTCCCGAGCGAACGTGACCTCATCGCCTTTGGACCACCAGCTATAGCGGTCTGCGACATATTTCGCGCCATCACCAGCGACAACATTGGCAAACACCATCACCCGTCCATCCACAGGCAATATGGCAAGGGCCATAATATCCGCACTATAATATGTGACCGTAAACGGCTTTGCTGGCAGGGAAGTCCGTAAAGAGCGGACATCATCCCCGGCCTTCTCATTATCCACAGTGCAATTATAGGTCACATCCTGCCGCCCGACTGTTTCATCCGCTGGGAGGGGGATGAGCAAATGATTCTCCCCCTTATGGGCAGGCTTTGCCATGGCCATAGAACTTACACACATAAAAGCCGCAACCCCACATAACCATAAACGACTTTGCTGTTTCAGCATCTTACTGCACCCCATCAGACACAACTCCCTTTATCACTGTGCGGCGTTTACGCGCCTGACGCGCACCGGGCGGGGGCATTTGGCATGCCATAAAATACAGCCCCACAACGAAAGTCAGCTGCGATAATAAGCCCAAGCGGTCCCATAACCACATTTGTGGCTTGGCTGCCCCCACAAATAGCGAGATGGTCTCGTAGAGCAAAAACCCAAGACACACCACACGCAAGCTATACATCATCGGCCTTAGAGGATTCATCATATTCGGCCTTACTAAGGTCTGGAACCGCTGGAAGCCAATAAACAACATGATGCTACAAAGCAGCACCAAAATAGCTTCCACACTTTCACCCAGCGTTGCCCCGTAGAGGAGTAACGGGGCTAAAAGGCAGACAACTTGTAAAAGAACAGACCCAAGCTCAAAACTGATGCCGATATTCCAAGCGGATGTTTCCTCTGGCAGACGGTCCACCAGAGGTTGAAACAGCCTATCCAAAATAAAATCATCAATCGCTTTTAGAAAATCTGCTTTCATTCCGCCCTCTTCCATTCCATGCCAGCATTGCCTAGCATAATCCCTTATAGAGATGGAGGATAATAAACCCCTCCTCTTAACGATAAGCCGCCTCTCCTTGCCATCAAAGGATATATACCTCATGCCCCGGCCTACACTCTTCCGCTCTGCTTTATTAGCAGCCTCTCTCCTAGCAGGCGGCCTCCCAGCTTATGCGGCCTTTGCGCAACCGGCCCCCACCGCACCGCAGACCACACAGCAGGATGAAGCCGGGGTCACCCGCGCGACTCTCAAAAATGGCTTGCGGGTTATCATCATCCAGAACCACCTCGCCCCTGTCGTGCAAACCATGATGAATTATGAGGTCGGCTCGGTCAATGCGCCGGCTGGCTTCCCCGGTACGGCCCATGCGCTAGAGCATATGATGTTCAATGGCTCCCAAACCTTAAGCCGGGACCAGCTTGCTACCCTCAGCGCACGGCTAGGCAATAATGATAATGCCGATACAACCTCGGATGTCACCCAATATTACTTCACAGCCCCTGCGAGTGATTTAGACATTCTCCTCCGCATTGAGGCAGGGCGGATGGAAGGCCTCACCCTCAGCAAAGATGAATGGGCCCATGAGCGCGGCGCGATTGAGCAAGAAGTCTCACGCGACCTTTCCAGCCCCATTTATCGCTATATGTCGCAAGTGCGCGGCTTGCTCTATAAAGGCACACCTTATGAGGCTGATGCCCTTGGCAGCCGTCCTTCCTTCGATGCCACAACGGTTGAGCAATTACGGCAATTTTATAAAAATTGGTACGCTCCCAATAATGCCGTCCTCATCATCACGGGGGATGTTGAACCAACCCACACCTTAGCCCTTGTTGAGAAGGCCTTTGGGGCTTTGGCCGCGCGCCCTCTGCCTGCGCGCCCACAATTTACCCCCAAGCCCGTCACCCCGCATGAGCTTGCCTTGCCGACCGACCTCCCTGTGGGGTTAGTCACACGCGCCTGGCAAATGCCCGGCCAGCGTGACCCGCGCTTTGCTGCTGCCACCTTGCTGGCTGATGTACTCTCCAGCCAGCGAGGCGACCTTTTTGCCCTCGTTCCCCAAGGCAAAGCGTTAGAGACTGGCTTTTTATACGACCCAGACGCCCAAGGCGGCATTGCCACCGTCTATGCCGCCTTCCCCCAAGGGGGTGACCCAGCCCCCCTCCGGGCCCAAATGGCCGCAATTATGGAGCATTACCGCACAACGGGCCTCCCCGCAGACCTCATCGAGGCTGCCCGGCGGCGCGAAATTGCCGCATTGGAGTTTAATGCCAACAGCATTAGCGGGCAGGCTGAAAGCTGGTCACAAGCTGTTGCCATCCAACATCTACACAACCCACGCGATATGATACGCGCCTTCCAAACCGTTACAAAGGCCGAGATTGATGCCCTCGCGCAGGAATGGCTAAAGCCTGACCATGCTATTAGTGCCACACTCACCCCGAGCAATTCCGGCAAGCCCTTGGCCGATAAAGGCTTTGGCGGGGCAGAATCCTTCACTAATCCTCCCAAAGAGCATGTCACCCTCCCTGATTGGGCCGAGCAAGCCCTCGCACGGCTGAGCCTGCCCCCAGCCTCACCCCAACCTTATGCGACAATCCTACCAAATGGGCTGCGGCTGATTGTTCAGCCTGAGCATGTTAGCCACACCATTGAGCTTTACGGCACAATCCGCCAGACACCCTCCTTACAACAGCCGCAGGGGAAGGATGGCGTTGCCTCTCTAACCGACCAACTCTTCCTCTATGGCAGCACACAGCATGACCGCTTGGCCCTTGCCCGTGCGTTGGACGACATCTCAGCTGAGGAAAATGCTGGGAGCAGCTTCACCCTCAGCACATTGACGGAATCCTTCCCAGCAGGGCTATCCCTCCTTGCGGAACATGAGCTTCACCCTGCCTTCCCAGAGGACGCCTTCCGCATCACACGAGAGCAAGAAGCCCGTAGCCAGAAAGGGACACTCCAATCCCCGGCCCATCATTTTGGCCGTGCGGTGCGTAAGGCCCTCGTCCCCGCTACGGACCCCACACTCCGCGAGGCCACACCAGAGAGCATCCGCGCTCTTAGCCTTGAAGATGTCAAAACCTACTATAAACAAGCCTACCGGCCAGACCTTACAACCATCGTCATTATTGGCGACATCCCCCCAGAGGAAGCACGCCAAAAAATCATGGCCGCTTTTGGGGACTGGAAGGCCGAAGGCCCCACCCCTAAGCTAGACCTCCCAGCTGTTCCCCTCAGCCGGGCAAGCCAAGCCGTGGTAGCGGACCCGGGTCGCTCCCAAGACCATGTTACATTGACTGAAACATTGGGCCTGACTATCACCAACCCAGACCGTCACGCTCTTGCCGTTGGCAATACCATCCTTGGGGATGGCTTCTCCTCCCGCTTAATGCAGGACCTCCGCGTCCGCACGGGGTATGTTTATAGTGTGGGTAGCCAGCTTAATTATAGCCGTACGCGCAGTACCATCTCCATCACCTTTGGAGCAGACCCCGCTAAAGTCTCCGCCGCCCAAGCTCTTGCACTAAAAGACCTTGAAAGCTTGCGGACAACACCCGTCTCTGCCGATGTGCTAGACCTCGCCAAGGCCAGCTTGCTACGTAGCTTCCCTATGAGCCGCGCCAGCTTTAGCTCCCTTGCTGGGCAATGGCTCTCCCTCATTGACCTCGGCCTCCCACTTGATAGCCCTGACCAAGCTGCGAAAGCTGTATATGAACTCAGTGCCGCAGATGTGCAGAAAGCTTTTGCTAAATGGGTCCGCCCGGCGGATATGGCGCGTATCATCATGGGGCCAGCCCCACACACAAAGCCGCAGCACTAAGCAGCCCCATAACAACCCCATAACAAAAAGGGCACCCCCAGCGGGTGCCCTTTCCATCGCTACTCCCTTTAGCGCAAAACAGCTTAAAGCAGCTTCTCCGCTTTAAGATATTCCACCGCTTGGCGGATGCGATGGCCGTAGAGATGCTCCTTCATCGTGCGCTCCTGCGCTTTTTTAGCCATCTCAAAACGTAAATCATCATCACGCAAATACCGGCTTATAATCCGTTCAAAATCATCCCGGTTGGAGAAAACGGGAATCTCATCTGCATCATAATAGCGGCGTAATTCATAAGTCTCCTCATGAAAGACTTGGAAGGCCCCTGCCGCTGCAGCCTCAAAGGTCCGCGGCCCTGGTGTGGAAGGGGCAATGACGAAGCGTTTATTCTCAAAATGCAGAGACCGCCCTAGATTCAACACAAGGCGGGAGCGGCTATAAAGCTCAATAAGCTGTTGCTTTTCAATTCGTGCATCAGAAAAGCCAATCCCCATCTCGCCCCAGCCCGGCCCGATGATACGGATATTCAACTGTTGCAGTAGAGGCATCAAATTACGAATCACCTCTTTGCGTGAGCTAAACGCCACACCACAAAATAGCACATCAATCGTCTTGTCCGTATTCCGCTCCAGCGGGACATAATGCAGCTTAGGGCACGCCCCTAAAGGCAAATGAAAGACCCTATCACGCTGATAAAAATTATGCCCCCAGCGGTCACACGAGAAGATGACGTCAAAATCATACCCGATTTGATAGCTCGCATCCTGCTCGTATGGGTCCTCTGTTGCCCAAAAGGCCGTTACCGCCCCTACATGGCGTGCCTCCCGCGCAATCTCCCCATAATAGGTACTCTCCGGCAAGTAAGAGCCCATCGCAAACACCAACGTAGGCTCCAAAGCGCGGATAGCCGAGGCTGCTGTGACGACATTAACCGCAACAACATTCCCCTTGCCAAAGCAATCCTCCAACCCATCCATGATGGTCGCGCGCACCTGAGCATTCGCATGGCTTTCATAGCGTCCGCCACTACAGAGCAACACTTTACGCCCTTGCGTCTCGGCAGAACCAGATGCTTGAGCTGCCTTATTTGTGGTCCGTTTCTTCGCTGCGCTCATTGCAATTCCTACTTTCTCGCTCTCTCTGCCCTATTAGCCCAAGGAGGCTTGCATAATATGTTGTAACGCCTGCCGGAAATGCTCCGGGTCTGTATCCTTCTGAACAGCCTTTAAAGCAGAACGACGAAGCCGCTGCCATAATGCCTCATCATTATATAGCCGTTCTACCGCCACTGCGAAGGCCATAGGCTCATCAGCAGGAACGCTCAAAAGGCTTTCCTCCGTTTGCCAGCCGACCTCCTCCCGCAGCAAGTCCGTCACTACCATCGGCACCCCCCGTGCAGCCGCTTCCTGCACTTTAAACGGCAGCCCCCCCGCAAAGCGGGTTGGTGCAACAAAAACCCGGTATGTGTCAAAAAGGGCGGTTAAGTCCTCCACAGGGCCTATAATTTCCACACGCGGATGCTGCCCTAACGCCGTCATATCAACAGAGGGGTGAACATAGCCTGCTATATGCAAACACACATCCTCTGGCAAAGCCTTTAGATGCGGCAAAACCTCCTCTACAAACCACGTCATACTATCATAATTAGGCGACTGCTCACTATGAAACGCCCCTAAAAAGAGAATATCCCGCCGCTCCGCATAAGGCCGTGGCGTTGGCGCAATCTCCATGCTATGGCCAAGCACCATCACATTGCCATAACCTGCACGGCGAATCAGCTCCGCATCATGCTCTGTAACGGCAATAATTTGCTGGCAGTAATGGGCACTTTGCAATTCCTCCGTTAAGAGAGCATCCAAAGCTCGCTCATACTCCTCACCCTTAACAGGTGCCGCAGGCGTTCCATCAGGCAAAAGGCCCGTCACCGCCTGTTGCAACAATGTTCTTGGGGCCGCTACAACCTCTGTATCCAACACAGAGCCACAATGAGGTAAAAACCGGCTCGCTTCATTTAATACTGGCAATAGGCGCGCCATATTATGAGTCCGCCCCACCCACAGCAAATCATAATAACCCGCACGCTCCTCCAAGAAAGCTGGCAAGGTGGACATATCATGATCAAAGGCTAGCTCTACCTCCTCTGGGAAGTCCCGATAAAGCAAAAAGGCAGGCAGTTGCTCGCGCATTACGGGGAAGACCGTCACATGATAATCCAACGCTACTAACGCACGCACGATATCATTAGAACGCACATAACCTGAGCCAAGCCCCCGCAAGGGGATTCGATCCTCTATCAAAAGCACACGCTGCCGATCCGGCCTGCGCCGCTCCCGCCCTAAAAGAGCATTGCGAATATGCCGAGGCTGTTGATGACGCAAGAACTCCAGATGTTGCTGGGCAAAGACCTTCCAATGCCGTTGGATCAAACTATGCGACCCACTCTGGCCAGAACTCCCAAACTCCAAATGCTCAACCATCGCCAATGGCTCATACACAATCCGCGCCCCAATTTTTTGGAGACGAACGCATAAATCCGTATCCTCAAAATAAGCAGGCCAATAGCGCGTATCATACCCCCCTAAACGGCGCAGCAACCCCGCCTTAACCAGCAAAAACGCTGCCGAGCCATAATCAACATCCCGCGTAAAGCTAGCCTCTGGGATATTCGGGTCATCCTGCCTGCGGTACCCATATGTCGCACCATCCCGCCAAATGATAGACCCTGCCTCTTGCAGCTGCATATTCGTCCGCACAAGCCGCGCTGCCACAGCCCCCGTTGTCTCCGCACGGTAAAGCCGCTTCAGAGCGTGATGCAACGCATCTGGGTACAAACGAATATCATTATTAAGATATAAAACCGCCGGGGCTGTGACATGAGCCAAGGCTTCATTACACCCCAACAAATACCCAATATTGACCTTGTGGCGCAGAATGATAGCCCCTTCCACAAGCGCCTCTAAGCCCGTTGTTTCATCACAAGAGCCAGAATCCACAAGGATAAGCTCTATCGCCCCATCATAATTCCCCCGCAAAGAGGCAAGAGCCTGAAGTGTAAGGTCTATCTGGTCATGCACCACCATGATGACGCTGACCTCCGGCATCCCCCACACACGGAAATCCAACTTCTGACGTGCTAGGAGAGGCAATGCTAGCGCAGCATCATCACGAAAAAGCTGACGTGTTTGGTCCTCCAACACTGCGGGGTCATCTATCCCCGCCGGTGTAGCATGACCATGTTTCTCCGCCACAAAACGAGCAAAGGGGCTCTCAAAGACCCCACCATCGCAATCAAACCATACAAGCGGGCATTGCTTATAGCGATGAAGGTCCACCCCTTTTGCAGGGCTGCGCCCCTCATGCGCGCCAAAACGCACAAAATGCTCGTAGCCATTACGCAAACCATCCCCCCCTAAAGAGGGCAGAATATCGGGCGATGTCTCGCGGTAATAAGCCTCATCAAACCACGGGGAGGGATTAAACGCTTCCGGTGTGGGATTCGTGAGATAATGATGCAACGCATTACTATACTCCCCCGCTGCAATCGCCTCTTGCACCTCTGGGTAGGTTTGTAGATACCAAGGGGCATCAAAATACCATGAAGCTGGAGCGGCATCAGCAATATGAGAGGGTAAAACCAGCCATGAGGCTAATAACCCTTCTGGGCCAAACCATGCCTCATAACGGCGCGCCATAGCCCGCAAGAGACGGACATCACAAAACGGCCCCGCCTTAAAGCCATGCTGCTCCCCATAAGAGAGGTAATGATCATACCCGTTATAAAAGCCCTGCTCGGCAAGGTAATGACCCGTTAACGCGACATAACGGCGGCGATAGGCAGCTTCATCAAACAACCAATGTGGGGAGCATCGCTTATAGCCACCAGCACAATAGTGAGCAAACCCGGATGGCCAACGCCGCTCCAACAGACCACGGCGAACCTCCGGGTAAGCCTGCCTGTACCACATCTCATCAAAATACCGATTAGGAGAATGGCCCCGATGGCAGCCTATTTCCTCATAAAAACGCTGCACATCATCATAGCCATGCTGAGCCATAAGCTCAGCCACATCGGGGTAGCGTAACCTATACCAGTCGCTCTCAAACCTCCTCCAACATGGGATACGCCCCTCTTGGGGAATGGTCTCTAGGGGCGGAAGCATAGCTGTCATAAACTCGGCTGTTGGTCAGCAAGCTCTGACACCAAAGCCCGCACCCGCTCAACATGCTGGACCTTTGGCTCTTTACGTTGGACAGACTGACACCGCCCGTCCGCCATATGCACGACGTGGTCCGTCACCACCATGCTAAACACCTCCCCAATGATATTGACCAACGCACAACGCCATGTCCCCGTCAGCGCATGTAATTGGCCTTTCCAAGGGTGCAATATCCCCTCAAAACCGGAGCAAAGCGGTGCATCCCCGTGAACCATACGCACATCATCTCGCGCAAACCGCTCCAAAGCGAAAAGAACCACTTTATCGCTCTCATCACTCACCATCGCTGCATAAAGCATGCCAGAACGGCCAAAGCCATTAAGGAAGCTCCAACCCCGCAAGGCTAAAGCCCCACGCTCCTCCTCTGGCGTGGCGGCTACAGCCTCTTTATCCCCTACGCCAAGGACCTCGAAGCGATCTAAGAAATAAAGCTGCTCGCCACGTTCTTGAGCAAATAACCGCCCCCGTGGGAAGCGGGCTAAGGGCACACCACGCAGCACAGTATCCCCATTTGTCACACGGAAGAAATCAGCCAGAATGACGCTATTCTCCGGTTTTTCAGCGAGAATCTTCTGCACCCGGCCTTCTTCCACCTCTATCCCATAAGATAAAAGCTGGAAGGCTCCGCGACCATTAATCACATTGATAATGCCGATGCGGTAACGTCCCTCACACCATTTCCCACGCAACGCTACCTTCGCTGAAAAACCAGAACGCCGCGGCACTTCGCTGCCGAAAAGCTCCGAAATATCCGTCCGAATCTCGCGCTCTGCCTTCATGAAAATTAACGAGCTAGGGTCATCTTCACTAATCAACACGACATAGACCTGCCCAGAGGTACTGACATCAGGCAAGAAGAGCCAGCCACGCACATGAAACTCATCAGCAGGTTTAAAGGTCTTCTCTGCACCCTCAACCAACACATGATGGCAAATATCATCCAAGTAACATTGCGCCCCTTGGATGGCGAACCAATCCGTAATCTGTGCAGGCAAGCTTACTGAGAGGTCACGAATAAGTGGTGGATCAAAAATATGCCGCGGCGGGGCTTGGTGCTTCCATGATGGGATAGGCAAGAGATGGATCTGCCCTGCATCAAGCATTAACTCCGAAACACCCAAGACACGCCGCGGTGCAAGATCATGGTACAGCTTGAGCAAGCCCGCCGCATAATCACCCTCATGCGTCCAAAGCTCTGGCCCAATAGCCTTCATCATCTTATGACGAATCTCTTCCGAAGACCGTAAAAGCTCCAATCGTTCCAAAGCAATATCAGGCCGACTAATGGGGATTTTATAACCATTCACCCCATCAGTTACGCGGTCATGCAACGCACCAACGTCAGTAACAATAGGCACAAGCCCATATTGCCAAGCCTCAGAGAGGGAAATGCAATAAGTCTCCGGCCATATGGACAAGAACAAAGCAACGTCAGCCTGCTTCATCACATCCGTACTGCCTACATCATACCGGCCATGAACGGTTACATTAGGCCGTTCCATCGCATCCAACACAGGCTGATAATCAGGGTGAATGTACCCTAAGATATGAAAATGGAAATGCTCTGGATGGGCAGCCTCAATAAGGGCAAGGACAGTATCAGCCCCTTTTGTTCGTACAAAATTACCCACAATCGCCACACCGAGAGGGCGGCGGTCTAATGGCTCATATTTATTCGGAACAACTGGAACCGTCACATCTGGGCTGGGAATCCCATTTACCAAGCTAATCTTCTTATCCAGCACAGGATAAACCCGGTGCATGAAGTCACGCGAATGGTTTGTCCCAAATATGATGGCATCAACATGATGCAACATCCGGTCGATAAAGGCGCGGCGCGTTTGCTCCCCGCCATATTCCACCCCTTCAGCTATTTTGAGCATTACATCCATTGCAAGGACGGAGTAAAACTCCCCCTCAACATAGCGCATATCTTGATTCAGTAAGTTATAACGCGAGGAAACAAGCCAAAAATCATGCGCGGAGAATAGCACCCCCGTCCCATTGGCTTTTGCAATTAACGGCAATGACAACGCATGGTGGCCAAGATGCTGGAAATGAACAACATCAATATTATATTGACTCAACACGCTGGAGAACGCCGTCTCCTCCTGCGCATCGCACACAATATCTTGCCAGTCATGCTCAGCAATATCAAAGCGTTCTAGCTCATGCCCATTAGCAGAGAGAAGACGACAAAACGCCCCCCGCCTTAGCCAGAAATAAAACTCAACCTCACGCCCAAGAGCTGCGCACAACTCCCGCTGATAAACCTCTACCCCACCCCACACTTGCTCATGAATTGTGGAATGCGTACACATCAACACACGCAAACGGCTACGCCGGGGGCTGGACAGAACATCCGCTGGAAAAGTCCGCTTAAACTCCGCCTTTGTAATCTCTTGGATTTTTTGCAAGCGATGCTCATAAAGATGCTGTTTTAAAACAGCTTCCTGAGCACTAACGGCAGAGCGTTTCCGCAAGGCCGCATTATCGAGGAGCCGTGCGATGTTCTCGACAACCTCATCATCATTATGAGCGAGATGAACACCCTCTACGCTTTTAAAGCAATTAGCATCCATCCCCGGCGCAACTTCGACCACTTGCGCCGTACCCGCTAATCCCAGCTCAAAATAACGAGGGCCGGGTGCTGTCGCTTGGCTGACATCACCATGACTTGCATAATCACGGAACATCGTCAGCGCGACAGCACTTACATTAGCAAAGTCAATAAACGCTTCATGACTTACAGGCCGTTGCAAAGCAAGGGCTGCAATATCCTCTGGCAGAGGGGGTAAAAACTCGTTACCGGGACATACTAACTTTAACCGAACATCCGGAAAGCTCGCCAAAACACGCCGCAAGGTCCGTACGCGGTTAGGCCACATTGTTCCAGCAAAAAACAAATCATAATCGCAATCAGGCAATGCCCGCACTTTGCGCTCATGCAGACTCTGGCTTGCCGCAAGCGGGAGATAATGCCCCTTACCCTGATAAGCCTCTACGCAAGAAGGATCATTAGTAAAGATATAATCAAATAACGAAGCTGCTTGGGCGTTAAACTCCCTCATAAAGGGATCTTCAAACGTCCATAAAATTACAGTCTTAAAGGCAGGACGCACACGGCGAATCAAAGCCTGATTAAGCCGCTGACCATCAATACAAAGCAACGTGTCATGCTGACCAGAGGCCGCAACCCCAGCAAGGCTCATATTATCAGCAACAAAGATATTCTCTTTGCCGAACAGATCCTCTGCCGCACGCTGAATAGCGAGGGTCAAATAGGCATTCGGATTATGTGTATAATTCGTATTGTAGATAACCGCCATTTATAACTCCGCGCTCCAAAAATATTGCATCATGCAGCGAATGCCCATCTCATTTCATTACTAAGCGGCGATTTATCACTCTTATTAGGATGAAACAACAAGAGGGTGACCACAACCGGCCACCCCCTTATCGCCTTAGACAGGGGAAAGACGCAAGCCCCCTCCCTGCTTTAGGTTAGACGCCTCAGTCCTCTGAGCTACGACGACGAATAGCCGCACCCAGAATATCACCCAAAGACGCCCCGGAATCAGAAGAACCATACTCATCAATGGCTTGTTTATCTTCCTCAACCTCACGACCGCGAATCGTCAATGCCAGCTTACGAGAAGCACGGTCTAGGCCAACAACCTTGGCATCGACCTTCTCACCAACGGCAAAACGCTCTGGACGCTGCTCGCTCTTATCGCGGGCCAGCTCACCACGGCGGATGAAGCCTGTCAGCACATCATCAACCTTGACCTCGATCCCGTTGCTCTGCACAGCAGTCACAACACAGGTTACGACATCACCTTTATTAATGCGCTCCAGCACATCGGCAGCAGGGTCTTCCTGAAGCTGTTTAATACCGAGAGAGATACGCTCTTTCTCAGCATCAACGTCAAGAACCTTAGCCTGAACGACTTGGCCCTTGTCGTAACGCTTCATGACCTCCTCGCCGGACTCATCCCAAGAGAGGTCGGACATATGGACCATGCCATCAATATCGGCAGACAGACCAATGAACAGGCCGAACTCTGTGATGTTGCGGATCTCACCTTCGATGATGGAGCCAACTTTATGCTCCTCAGCGAACTGCTCCCAAGGATTGCGCTGAACTTGCTTCAGCCCCAGAGAGATACGGCGTTTTGCGCTATCGACATCCAGCACCATGACCTCAACCTCCTGAGAGGTAGCCACGATCTTGCCCGGATGGACGTTCTTCTTCGTCCAGGACATCTCAGAGACATGAACCAGACCTTCAACGCCCGGCTCCAGCTCAACAAATGCACCGTAATCGGTGATGTTGGTCACGCGGCCTGTAAAGCGCGCATTGACAGGATACTTAACAGCCACATTCTCCCATGGGTCAGCCTCAAGCTGCTTCATCCCCAAGGAGATACGCTGTGTATCGGAGTTAAAGCGAATCACCTGCACGCGAACGGGCTGGCCAATCTGCAACGCTTCGGACGGATGATTAATGCGCTTCCACGCAATATCTGTCACATGCAGCAGACCATCCACACCGCCGAGATCAACGAACGCACCGTAATCGGTGATGTTCTTGACCACGCCATCAAGGATCATCCCTTCCTTCAGGCCCTGAATCAACTCAGAACGCTGCTCGGCACGGGTCTCCTCCAGCACAGCGCGGCGGGAGACGACAATGTTACCACGCGCACGATCCATCTTCAGAATCTGGAAAGGCTGCGGCTGGCCCATCAACGGCCCGACATCACGCACGGGGCGGATATCCACCTGGCTACCCGGCAAGAAGGCCATCGCCCCGCCTAGATCCACCGTGAAACCACCCTTCACGCGACCATAAATCGTGCCATTAACACGCTGATTATGAGCGAATGCGCCTTCTAGTGCGGTCCATGCTTCTTCACGGCGAGCCTTCTCGCGTGAAAGAACGATGGAGCCATCGCGATCCTCGTAGCGTTCAATGAACAGCTCAAACTCATCGCCCGGCTTAATGTCCGGTGTTGCACCCGGCGGGCCAAACTCACGCAGAGCCACACGGCCTTCACTCTTGAGGCCAACATCCACAATCACATGGTCATCCGTCAGGCGGATAACGCGACCGCGGACAACAGTGCCATCAAACGCACTGTCGCTGCCCAATGTCTCTTCCAACAGGGCTGCAAAATCTTCTTTACCGTGTTCCGGTGTATTCTGAGTGGCAGAAGCCATGTATTTCCAGCATTCCAGAGCGTCGCAGCCTATGCCCGACACTCAGCTATGCGCTATTCCCCCGACTATCGAAGCCTCAAGGAACAACGTCTCCTCCCAACCCCACAACCCGGAGTGGAAGTTATCATCATCACAATACCTTATATTCCCGTTTTAGGCATATAAGGCCGTAACATTACGGGTTGTGTAATATTACGCTACCACCACAACACGCTTGGAGGGGGGACTGTCAATAACGAAGTGTGAAATCACACCCGAATAATCCCTTTCTCCTGCAAAATCTGGCATACTTTCTCTAACACGGCAGCGGCATCAAGCCCATCAGTCAAAATCTGCACAGCATCCTCCGCAGGACGAAGCGGAGCCGTTTGACGTGAGGCATCCTGCCCATCGCGCGCATTAATGGCGGCCACTTCCGCCGCTAACGCTGCCGAATCGGTACAAGACTGGCCATAACGCTGGATGTAACGCCGCTGGGCGCGGACCTCTGGCGAGGCCGTAATAAAAAACTTCGCCGTAGCTTGGGGAAAGACGACCGTACCAATATCCCGCCCATCCACAACCGCGCCACGCGCACGGGCAAAGAGACGTTGCCGCTCTAGCAACGCTGCGCGGACCTCTGGCTCCTTTGCCACGAGAGAGGCTGCACGATCCACCTCTGGCGTGCGTAAATCATCGCGGCGCATATCCTCTGGCATAAGCTGGCGAGCTTGCTCTGGCCCATCATGAGCGGGGTCACCGCCTTGGTTTAGCACACGGCGAGCCACAGCGCGGTATAGCAACCCGGTATCAAGGTAAGGCAAAGCCAGTACCTCCGCTAATTGCCGCGCTAATGTCCCCTTCCCCGCCGCCGCAGGCCCATCAATCGCGATGATAGGGTATTTCATGCCATGCTTGCTCATGCCGTAAGCCCCGCACCAAGGTGATTCATCAAGGCCACAAAACCGGGGAAGCTCGTCTCGATAAACGCTGTATCATCAATATGGACGGGTTTTTCTGCCGCAAGCCCTAACACGGTAGCACTCATCGCTAAACGATGGTCCATATGGGTTTGCACATGCCCTCCACCGGGAAGGCGGGCTTGGCCCTCAATAATCACATCATCACCTTCCACCTGCACCTTTGCGCCATTTGCCTCTAGCAACGCTACGGTGGAAGCGAGGCGGTCACTCTCCTTCACCCGCAATTCGGCAAGGCCGCGCAAGCGTGATGTCCCCTCCGCAAAAGCACAGGCCACAGCGAGAATCGGATATTCATCAATCATGGAGGGCACGCGTATGGCAGGTACATCAACACCCTTTAGCCGCCCAGCGCGCACATGAAGGTCCCCAATGACTTCCCCGCCCTCAATGCGCTCATCGCGTATCTCTAGTGAGGCCCCCATCTCCTTGAGGGTTTTAAAGAGGCCTGTACGTAACGGATTCTGCCCCACAGCCTCTATAACAATGGACGACCCCGGCACAAGCAACGCCGCCACAACGGGGAAAGCCGCTGATGATGGATCCCCCGGTACCAACACATCCTGAGCCACCAAACGCGCTGGACCTTTTAGCGTGATGCGCCGCCCTGCCTCTGGTAGCTCCTCCACCTTCACCTCTGTGCCGAAATGACGGAGCATATTCTCGGTATGATCGCGCGTCGGGGCGGGCTCCTCCACCACGGTTTCTCCTTCGCAATTCAACCCTGCGAGCAGGATAGCGGACTTCACTTGGGCCGAGGCCACTGGCAAGCGATAATGCAATGGCTTGCCTTTACCAGTCCCCTCCACAGCCATAGGCAGCTTCTGCCCCGCACGGGTGACGAATCGCGCCCCTGTCTCGGCCAAAGGCACGCTCACACGCCCCATAGGCCGACTGCGCAATGAGGCATCACCTGTCATGATGCTCATAAAAGGATGCGTTGCCAGCACACCGCTCAAAAGCCGCGCTGCTGTGCCAGAATTACCCATATCCAGCACATCGGCAGGCTCTTTAAGCCCAGCTACGCCACAGCCCTCCACAACCCATTGCGTGTCCTTGCGTGTTACCTTGGCCCCTAAAGCGCGCATAGCCTCAGCCGTGCGGAGAACATCTTCTCCCTCCAATAAGCCGGTAATGTGCGTCCGTCCTTCTGCAAGGGCTGCGAACATCAAGGCACGATGGCTGATGGATTTATCCCCTGGCACACGGACCCGCCCCGCTAAGCCAGCAGGAGCAGAGGAAACTATCAAAGGGCGTTGTGCTGTCATAATTTTACGTCACATTATCTCGGTTTAGAGCGTTTGATTCTGCGAGGTTACAGCATCTAAAGGGAAAAGTCTGTCCCCTTCCTTATCATGAATGATTTGACAGGCGGGCATTTCGGTGGCATGGGCCAAACACTTCTCTTTTGTGGCAATACGGGCTTCCAAGATTATGGCAAAACCAGAACTCGGTCTGAAACGGACTTGCGTCGATTGTAATGCGCGCTTTTATGACCTCAACAACATGCCAGTTGTCTGCCCTAAATGCGGCACAACCCAGCCAAGCCACCTCTCCCGCTTGAAGAAAGAGGACGAACTCGCAGACGAGAAAGACAAAAACCTCTCCCAAGAGGACCACGAGGATGATGTGGACCTCGATACAGGCGAGGATGATGATTTGGATGATGACGATGATATCAGCAAAGATATTGAGGTCTCAACCGATAAAGATGAGCGTGACGACTCCTAAATCACGCTCTCATGCTCATCCGGGGTCATGCCCCCCTAAAGGGGAGGCCCTTGCGCACCTCCCCGGCAAAAGCCGTATCCTCCCTTGGATGCGGCTTTTTTCTATTGCCCATTTTCTAGGCTGCGCTGCCATTCCGCTCCCCATCATGGCACAGCCCACCGCAATAGCCACCCTCACCCAAGAGCTAAACCAACGCGATAGTGCCACGGCTGTGTTACAACAACGCTGCCCTATCCCCATAACGGCACGCTTATTAGGCGCAGACGCTCCGGCTTCCCTCCATAATGAGGCACGTCATGCCCTCAACGCCCCTTCTGATGGCCACTTAACCACCCGCCATGTGCTCCTCCTCTGTGAAGGTACGGCACTTTCCGAAGCGTGGAATCTTTACCTACCAGACCGCCTCACCCCACAAGCACGCACACTTTTAGCCGATGGTCATACACCCTTTGGCCGCGCTGTGGGGGAAGGGCATTTCTATCGCCAACGTCTGAGTCGCCCTATGGGGAGCCTCCCGCCGCTTATCATCATAGAAAATCGCGCCATTCTTCGCCGCAAAGCAGACGGCAAGCCTTTGGCGTATCTGATAGAACGCTATAACCGCGCGGCTCTAACGCCTGTTACAACGCCGGGGGCGACCAATTTAAATGTTGTCCCCCATCAGGGGCGAGCATCTGCCCCGTAACAGATGGCAGCATGAGGAACATGCGGGCAATCGCCGCAATTTCCTCAACATCTGCCCCACGATGCAGCGGTGTACGCTGGCACATCGCCTCAAAATGCTCCAAAGACTGCCCAGCAGCCGGCAAGACCGGGCCGGGGCCAATCGCATTTACCCGCACGCGTGGGGCCAACCCCAAAGCCATCGTACGCGTCAAGCTCCATAAAGCAGAGCGCGCTACTGTATAGCTGACAAAATGCGGCGTGAGATTCCATACGCGTTGGTCCAACATATTCACAATCAGACCTTCAGCCCCCTCTGGCAGGGCCTCCGCCATGGCTTGGGAGAGCACAAAAGGCGCACGGAGATTTGGCTCCATATGTGCATCCCAACTCTGACGCGTCACACTGCCAAACTCATCCCGCTCAAACACTGATGCATTATTGATGAGCACCCCCAGCGTGCCAAGCTGGGCGGTAACATGCTCCATCATCGGCAATAAGGCGGCCTCATCGGCAAGGTCTGCCTGCACCACACAGCCCCGCCCGCCAATCTGGCGCAATAGGGCTTCGGCCTCATCCCGGCTGTTACGATAATGGATAGCAACGGCAAATCCTTCCGCTGCCAGCATCTCCACCATTGCCCGGCCGAGACGCCGCGCTCCACCCGTCACTAACGCCACACGCGGCATGTGGGGCGAGAGACCCACCATCCTATAACGCCTTGCGTGAGGACATAGCCGCAGCCAATGTGCCTTCATCTAACACATCTAACGCCCCGCCCATCGGGACGCCATGACCCAACCGGCTCACAATCACCGGGTAAGGGGCGAGCTTTTCTTGCAGCCAATGAGCCGTTGTTGCCCCTTCCACCGTGGCCCCTAGGGCAAGGATAACCTCCTTCACCGCGCCTTGCTCCACATGCTTCATCAAGCCCTCAAGGTTTAAATCCTCCGGTCCACAGCCTGAAAGAGCAGAAAGAACCCCACCTAACACCTGATACCGCCCGCGATGCATCCCTGCACGCTCCAACGCCCATAAATCACCCACACTCTCCACCACACAAATGACAGACCCATCACGCTGCGGGTCCGCACAAAGAGAGCAGGGGCTACAGCTATCCAAATTGCCACATTCTGGGCAGGTTTGAATCGTCTGCGCGGCCTGCTGCATCGCCCCCATCAAGGGCTGTAAACGTGTCTCTGGGGCTTGCAAAAGGGCTAAGGCCGCCCGCCGTGCCGAGCGTGGGCCAAGGCCGGGTAAGCGGGCAAGACGAGTGATAAGAGCGTCAATCTCAGGGCTTATACGCACGGTCTATGATGGTCCTCACTTTTTAGAAGGGCAAGTCCATGCCCGGTGGTAACTGCAACCCACCTGTCACCTGCTTCATCTCCTCAGCACTGGTAGCTTCAACCTTTGTGCGTGCATCAGCAAAAGCGGCCAGGATTAAATCCTGCAATGTTCCCATATCCTCTGGGTCTGCCAATTTGGGGTCGATAGTAATGGCTTTCAACACGCCTTTCCCCGTCATGCTCAAACGAACAAGGCCATTACCTGCCGTACCCTCGATCTCCAAGCGTTCCAACTTCGCTTGGGCTTCCTTCATGCGGGCTTGCATTTGGGTGGCCTGCTTCATCATACCAGCCAGATTCTTCATAACATCACTCCTCCAAAAAAGGGCTGCTTATTCAAACTCATCCTCATCGGCATAATCGGCATCCGGTGGGGCGAACTCAAAACCAGGGGGGACATCCTCCCCTAATGGAACAATCATCTCTGGTGGGAGGCCATAATCATCCAACGTATGATCCCGCACCTCGCCAATTTCTGCTTTGGGAAAACGCTGTAAAATCGCTTTAACAAGCGGATGTTGCTTTGCTTTATCCTTATGCAAAGCAATAATCTCCGCCCCCTGCTCATCTAATGTCGGCTCCCCCGCCGCCTCGGAGGGCAGAACCTCCCACCGGCCGGGATAAAGCCGCTCTAACAGCGCGATAAGCGTCCGAAAAGCCTGCCTTTTACGCTCCTTATCCTCATCAGCAATGCGCAACACAACGCGGGGCGGGGCAAACTCTACCAAATGCCCCAAATGACGCAACACACCATGAAGATGCGCCTCTTTTTGCTGGCCTACCAACGCCACCATTTCCCGCCAGCTACGCGGCATGGGGGGAATACTCCCTTCCGCCTCGCCTAGGGTCGGTTGTGGCATGATTGGTGCAGCAACGGGGCTCCCATTCTCGGTTGCTAAGCGCAAAGGCTGCGGGGCGGGGCTGGTTTGCGCCTCTGCCTCCATAGCAGACTGTGGCTGCGCCATCGCACTCCCCCGCACTACGGGGCCAGAAGGTACATTCTGCCCCTGATGAGACGCTGTAGAAGAAGGCGTTGCCACGGCACGGCTTGGGGGCTGCTGTTGCCCCATATGCTCCGCTGGCCCTGCCGCCCCACGAGGTGACGCCCCACCAGATGGCCCGTTTGGGTGCGCTCCTCCCGCCGTTTTATGAAGCTCTGCTGCGGGAACCTCCTGCAACTGACGCACCAAATGTGCAGGGGTTGGCAGTAAACTTGCATGGCAGAGGCGAATCAAAACCATCTCAGCCGCTTGACGGCGGTCGGGGGCCATATCGACCTCTGCCAGACCTTTCAGCACTAATTGCCATGCACGACCTAAAACGCTCGCCCCGACATGCTCAATAATCACCCCACCACGAACACGCTCCATCTCTGGCAGTTCGTTCCCTTCGCGCAGGCTAGGCAGGGCCTTAAGGCGCGAGAGCAGATGCAGCACATCCAGCACATCGGTCAGCAACACGCCAAGGTCTGCCCCCCGGGCATAGGCTTGCCCTGCCATGGTGAGGACCTCAGCCACCTGCCCACGCAAAGCCGCCTCTAAGAGGTCGAACACCAAGCCACGGTCTGCTAGACCAAGCATATCCGCTACCGCAGCAGTATCGGACGCCCCTTGGGCAATCGCTTGGTCAAGCAATGACAACCCATCACGCACCGAACCATCAGCTGCACGCGCGATGAGCGATAAAGCCCCTTCCTCCAGCGTTGCCCCTTCTTTTTGGGCAATGCGCGCAAAATGCTCAGCCAACATAGCTTGCGGTACACGTTGGAGGTCAAAACGCTGACAGCGCGATAAGACCGTGACAGGAACCTTCCGCAATTCTGTCGTAGCGAAAATGAACGTTACCTGCGCGGGAGGTTCCTCTAGCGTTTTAAGCAACGCGTTAAACGCATTGCGCGAGAGCATATGCACTTCGTCAATAACAAAGACCTTCATCCGCGCCTGCATGGGGCGGAAGCGGGAGGCCTCAATAATCTCGCGCACATCATCCACACCTGTGCGAGAGGCTGCGTCCATCTCCAACACATCGGGGTGACGGTCCGCCAAAATAGCCTTACAATTAGGGCAAACTCCGCATGGCTCCGCTGTTGGGCCGCCTTTACCATCTGGCCCGACACAATTAAGCGCGCGGGCAATAATCCGAGCGGTTGTGGTCTTACCCACACCGCGCACCCCTGTCAGCATAAAGGCATGTGCCACACGCCCCACAGCAAAAGCCCGCCGTAAAATACGGACTAAACTCTCTTGGCCGATGAGGTCATCAAATGTTTGGGGGCGATATTTACGCGCTAAAACACGATAAGGCGTACCCTCCCCTGCCGAGGGAGCAGCCTCCAGCGGGGCAGCATCACCAAAAAAGCCTGCACCACCTTCTTCCGGGGGAAGGGGCAAAGCATCATCATCCGTCACGGCTGTTCTGGCCTCCCACAGCTCTCATGTTCTGGAAAAGACCACGCGGAGGGCATTTCTCTAAGCCTGCAGACTTTGTACCTCCAAAGCCTAACAGGTGGAAGACCGGACACCCGACCCGATACGATCTCACTACGGCTGCTCCCTTCCGGGCCTGACCGGGTTCGCAAGTCAACCGCCCAGGGCCGATCTCCCACGCGGCTTCTAGCATGAAAGGTGGGGGGGATGGCAAGCCCTTTACGGAGCGACAGCCCCACCACCGGGATGGCGCGGGTCCGCCACCCCGTAAAACGGCCCGACCGCCTTAGCAGAAGGCTGCATACCCAAACGTGGCCCACCCACCAGAATTGCCTCTGTAATCCCCCATGGGCGATGCGCGATGAAATGATACCCCATATGCTCCAACGTCTTTTGCACCTCGGGGCTAAGCGCGCCGCTCTCCATCTCCACACTATCTGGCTTCCATTGCTCATGCAGGCGTGGGAGATCAACCGCTTGGGCCAAATCCAACCCGTAATCCACCACCCCCAATAAGCTTGAAAGCACAATGGTCGGAATACGCGACCCGCCGGGGCTACCAGTGACCATAACCACCTTGCCCTCACGGCTAATAATCGTAGGCGACATGGAGGAAAGAGGCGTCTTACCCGGGGCAATCGCATTAGCCGCAGACCCAACAAGGCCAAACATATTCGGCTCACCAGGCTTGATGGAAAAATCATCCATCTCATCATTCATCCAAATGCCGGTCCGCCCGCCCATAACGCCAGCCCCAAACCAACCATTGAGCGTATAGGTTGTGGAGACCGCCATACCTTGGGCATCAATAGTGGAGAAATGCGTTGTCTCATGCTTCTCCTCCGCTGGCTCCACCCCAGCATGGGCCACATGGCTAGGGCCGGGCTGACCGACAAACAAAGCATCGGATGAAATAGCATGATGCGCTGGTAAAGCTGCGCGAATCTGTGCCGCATAGGCGGGGTCTGTTAAATAAGAGACCGGATTTTGCACAAAAGCGGGGTCGCCAAGGTCACGCCTGTCAGAATAAGCATGGCGCATCGCCTCAATCTCGTAACGCACAGCTTGCGCGCTATGTAACCCCAACTGGGTCATATTATAGCCAGAGAGGATGTTCAGAATCTCACATAGCGCAACACCACCCCCACTTGGGGGCGGGGCAGTCTCAATCTGATAGCCCCGATAAGCACACCGTATGGGCTCCATAAAACGCGGCTTATAGGCGTGGAAGTCCGCCTCTGTAAGCAAGCCACCCCCTAAGCGAGCCACACGCAAAATCTCCGCCGCAATCGGTCCGTGATAAAATGCGCGGTCACCTTGTTGAGCAATTAACGCTAAAGAGCGCGCTAAACCGGGCTGGATAAGCCGGTCCCCTACAGCAAGCTCTGACCCATCAGGGCGAAGGAAAATACTGCGCGCATACTCATCTTGGCGGAAATAATCTGTCGATGTATGCAAAAGCTCCACATCGCCTTCCTCCAGCACAAAGCCATCTCGTGCGAGAGCAATGGCTGGGGCCATATCCTGCGCACGGCTTAACCGCCCCCAGCGTTTACGCACAGCCTCCAACCCGGCAACCGTCCCCGGTACCGCCACAGCTTGCCAACCAATGGTAGAGAGGCCCGGCTTCACATGCCCTGCAGCATCTACATACATATCAGGCTGTGCCCGCAAAGGGGCATGTTCGCGGAAGTCGATAAACACAGCTGGGCCATGCGAGGGGCGAAGGGTCATAAACCCACCCCCACCCAGATTTCCCGCTGCGGGATAAACGACGGCTAACGCATAACCAACAGCCACCGCCGCATCTGCTGCATTACCGCCTTCACGCAAAATACGCGCTCCTGCCTCTGAGGCTAAATGCTGAGCGGAGACCACCATCCCCCGCTCCCCTCTAACCAAAAGGCCGGGGCGGGCTGTATCTGGCCCATAAGCAAGGGGGTCATGGTCGGCACTAAGCGGCTCTGCTTGGCAAAAAGGCACCATGCCAACGCACAATGCCCCGATAACCAGCCGCATTGCTCTCTTACGCCACGCCATCATACCCCCTCTACCCCCTTAAACAGCGTAAGGCGGCTTTGTGTAACCACGCGGTGAGAGAGTAAAAATCTCGTACCCATCTTCTGTCACACCAAGCTGATGCTCAAATTGAGCGGATAAAGAGCGATCCCGCGTCACAGCTGTCCATTCATCAGCGAGGACTTTCACATCCGGCTTACCGAGATTCAACATAGGCTCAATGGTGAAGACCATACCTGCCTCCAAAACCGTGCCCTGACCGGGCCGCCCGTAATGGAGAACACTCGGGGCTTCATGGAAACTACGCCCAATGCCATGCCCACAAAAATCCCGCACGACACCAAGGCGATGCTTCTCCGCAAAGCTTTGAATGGCATAACCAATATCCCCCAGCGTTGCACCGGGGCGGACCTGCTCTATCCCCAGCATAAGGGCTTGATAGGTCAAGTCGATCAATTTCTCTGCTTTGCGCGGGGGCTTGCCCACCACATACATGCGCGATGTATCACCATACCACCCGTTTAAGATGGAAGTGACATCAATATTAAGTACATCACCTTCCTGCAAACGCCGCTCACCAGGGATGCCATGACAGACAACATGGTTCAGCGAAATACAGCATGACTTAGGAAAGCCATGATAATTCAAAGGAGCCGGTGTGGCCCCATGAGCTAACGTATAATCATGGATGATTTTATCCAACTCACCCGTTGTAATACCGGGGCGGACATGCTCGGTAATCATATCCAGCGTTGCCGCGGCTAACTGCCCCGCCGCTTTGAGGTGCTTAAAATCCTCTGCCGTATAATGCTGGATATTACGCCCATCTTGAGAAGCCATACCGTTTGATAGTCCTTATACTTACTTAAAAAGCCCCTTACCCATGCACCCCTCTGGCAATCATCCTCATCACCACGAGATTAGGAGCGATGATGCCCACGATGGGAGGCCCACGCATGATGCAACCCGCGCGAGGCTGCATGAGCATGATAACTTACTAACATAACATCACGATGCAAATGCCGACCGCGCACAGCACGATGCTCCCCACGCCATGCCACAGCATAAGCCCCCGGCTTCTGGAGGAGAGGCAACGGCGTCTGACCCGCTTTGGAGAAGCCATCATTCAACAAAGAAATCATCGTCTCATTACGGCTAGTATTGCTAGAAGCCCCCATCTCAACAGCGATTAAGCGCGTCTCCCCTTGTTGGGCGGAGCTTACAAGATTATGGCCAGCAAGATCGGTATAGCCTGTCTTGAAGCCATCCGCCCCCTGATACACACCCAAAAGCGGGTCATGATTTGGAATCATATGACGGCGGAAAGCAAATTGCCGCACACCGAAATAATGATAATATTGCGGATAATCCCGCAACAGAGAGCGAGCAAGCACGCCTAAATCCCGTGCTGTCGTCACTTGATCAGGGTCTGGCAAACCAGACGCATTGCGGAAGGTCGTATGGGCCATCCCCAAACGACGCGCTTGGAAGGTCATATGCGCCGCAAAGCGTGTTTCATCCCCACTACCAAGATACTCGCCCAGCACACAAGCGGCATCATTAGCGGACTTTGTCACCAAAGCGAGAATCGCTTGCTCCACTGTAAGATGCGTACCCGGCCTTAGCCCTAATTTGGAAGGTGCTTGTACAGAGGCATGGATGGAGACAGGCATCTCATCATCCAACGTAATGGTCCCACGCTCCAACGCTTGGAAGGTGAGATATAATGTCATCATTTTTGTAAGAGATGCGGGATAACGCTGAAGATCCGCATCTTCCTCCGAAAGCACAGCTCCTGTCCGCGCATTTAGGACAATGGAAGACACATGGCCTGCAAACTGCGCTCGCGCTGTACCAGCGAACGTTACCAAGCCCACAGCAAACGATAACAAAGTACGGCGAAAGAGCGAGTGCATCAGGACAAATTATCCTTACAGAAACAGGGCAGGAGACGCAGAATAAGGCATTTTTTAGAACCTTCTTTTGTAGCCTGTCTAGCTAATTTCCACACAGATGTTCAACATTTAAAGATTCTTTAATCATTGACCAGCACTTCATCACATCTATGTTACGTTCTTATAAAGGATCTCCCCTCTCTCTCCGCTAAAAGACCTAGCAAACAGCCCCTTGTGACGAATCGCGCCAATGCAATGCAGCTGTGCTGTACGCTATCATCCCATAGGATTCTTACTTTTTCCTGCTAAAGTAATAGCCAGCCCTCGCGAATTATTAGGAGACACCCCATGCAGCGCAGGCCCTACGGAGCAACATCGCACCCTCCTATAGACGATGCCAACCCAGACGTGCCTGTTTGTGCAGTGCAAGAAGATGCACTTACCAACCAAAAAACAGAACTTACTTATCCCTCTATGTATAAAGTTCTGCTCCTTAACGATGATTATACACCAATGGACTTCGTTATATTTATCTTAGAGCGTTATTTTGCCAAATCACCTGATGAAGCCCGCCATATTATGCTGGAGGTTCATAATCGTGGTAGTGGGGTTTGTGGCATCTTCACCTATGAGATTGCTGAAACCAAAATCGGGCAAGTCATGGACCTAGCCCAGCAAAACCAACATCCTCTGCAATGCACCCTTGAGAAAGCGTAAACGCATTGCCACCTCTAATTGCGGTTGATGTTCGATAACTTTCTGTCCCGCAATTCATCATTCTGACATGGATATGTGTCACAAGGAGCGCATTATGTTGTCAACCACACTCGAACAGACGCTTCAGCGCGCCCTCATCATTGCCGGGCAGAACCAGCATGAATTCATCACGCTGGAACATCTCCTCCTCGCTCTTTGTGATGATCCTGATGCAGAAATAATCTTCTTAGCATGTCAGACAGACATCACCCATCTCCGCCAGGCGTTAGAGCGATTCCTCCTTAGTGAACAACGCGCTGTTATTCGCCCCGACCTAGAGGACGCCCCCCAACCGACAACAGCATTTCAGCGTGTGATTCAACGCGCAGCGGTTTATATCCAAAGTTCAGGCTACCCCACCATGACAGGCGGACATATCTTAATCGCTATGTTTGCGGAGAAAGAAAGCCATGCCATCTTCTTCCTCCAACAGCAAGGTCTTACCCGGCTGGACGCTATTCGTGCCCTCCAACAAGAGAACCAAGCCTCATCACAACACGAGGAGCATCACCACAAAAAGGCACGGCACTCACGCAAAAACACCGCCGCCTCTGCTGAAAACGGCACAGAAGGGGACACCAAAGAAGCCCTGCGCACATATTGCACTAACCTCAATGAGCGCGCCTACCATAATAAAATCGACCCTCTTATTGGGCGTGAGGAGGAGGTTAATCGCGTCATCCAAATCCTCTGCCGCCGTACCAAGAATAACCCCCTCCTGGTTGGGGATCCGGGTGTAGGTAAAACGGCTATTGCCGAGGGTTTGGCTCAAAAAATCATACGCGGACAAGTACCCGCCATCCTCGCCGAAGCACGCCTCTATAGCCTAGACCTCGGAGCCTTACTCGCTGGGACACGCTATCGCGGTGATTTTGAAGAACGCCTCAAAGCTATCATTAATGAGCTAGAGGAAAATCCTAATAATCTGCTCTTTATTGATGAAATCCACATGCTTGTTGGGGCGGGAGCTACCACAAATGGCTCTATGGATGCGTCTAATCTACTCAAACCCGCTTTAGCAGCAGGGAAATTGCATTGCATTGGCTCCACCACTTACCAAGAATATCGCCAGCATTTTGAGAAAGACCACGCCTTAACCCGGCGTTTCCAAAAGATTGATGTTGCCGAGCCTTCTCAAGCCGATACAATCCGCATCCTCCGTGGATTAAAGGACCGTTATGAGGACCATCACGATATCCGCTTTACCGACCCCGCCATTCGCAGTGCTGTAACACTCTCTGCGCGGTACATTCACGACCGTAAGCTCCCCGACAAAGCCATTGATGTCCTTGATGAAGCCGGGGCGGCCTGCCGCCTGCTTCCCAATAGCCGCAAACGCCGTACAATCGGAGTGAAGGATATTGAGGCTACGATTGCCCGTATTGCCCATATCCCTCCCCGTCATCTCTCCACTGATGATCGTACCGTCTTGCGCCATTTACCAGAGGAGCTACGCCGTGCCGTTTATGGGCAAGAGCCTGCTCTGGAGGCTCTCTCCTCAGCGGTCATGCTGTCTCGTGCAGGCTTGCGCGATACGGAAAAAACCATCGGCAGCTATCTTTTCTCCGGCCCGACAGGGGTCGGCAAAACAGAAGCCGCACGGCAATTAGCAAAATCGCTCGATATTAAGCTGATTCGCTTTGATATGTCGGAATATATGGAGGCACACTCCATTTCCCGGCTAATTGGTACCCCACCCGGTTATGTCGGCTTTGAACAAGGCGGGCTTTTAACAAGTGCCATCGACCAAAACCCCCATGCTGTCTTACTGCTTGATGAAATTGAGAAGGCCCATCCAGACCTCTTTAACCTTCTCTTGCAGGTCATGGACCATGGGAAATTAACCGACAACACGGGCAAAACGGTCGATTTCCGTAATGTTATCCTCATCATGACCAGTAATGCCGGGGCGAGTGACCTCTCCAAAGAGGCTATCGGCTTTGCCCGCACAGCGCGTACAGGCGATGATGAAGACGCTATAAAACGACTCTTCTCGCCAGAGTTCCGCAACCGCTTAGATGCCATCATCCCCTTTGCACCGCTCAGCCCGGATGTTGTCACCCATGTAGTAGAGAAGTTTGTTCAGCAGCTTAGCAACCTATTAGCGGCTAAAAATATTACCCTCCAACTCACCCCAGCAGCAAAGGCGTGGCTTGTTGAGCATGGATATGACCGTACAAATGGGGCTCGCCCACTTAGCCGCTTAATACAAGAGAAAATCAAAAAACCTCTATCGGAAGAAATCCTCTTTGGCACCTTAGCCAATGGCGGGAGTGTCAAAATCGGTGCGCGTGAGGGAGAGCTTACCTTCACCCTTTCTGCCGCCACATCATCTACACCTCCTACTAACGCCCCAACAAAAGGCCAATCAGCCAAAGGCACTCCAACAAAAACCCTCACCCCGGCTTAGGCTCTAAAAGCCTGCCGGGGCACGGGAAAGCGTTATTGGTAACGCTGGCCATTTACACTTACAAACCCCGGCCATGGCCACTGGCGGCTTGTGCCATGGTGGGTCCAGTCCAACCCTTGCCGACTGGGCCCATCATAATAATACCGCCCTTGAACCTCGACATGATCCCCCACTTTCACCCATGGCCATGCAGGGGCGCGCATTTCATCAAGATTTGAGACGATGCGCAAAGGAGTCCCCCCCGCTACAGACATCAGAAAATAACCATGCTGCCCGCTGCGGCTTTGGCGCGCTCGATAAACATGCACGACCGTCCCACAAATATGCTCTGGCATGTCCAAATGCTGCCCGTAAGGAATCTGCTTATGGGCAAATTGCTGATTATAATGGGCCTGATCCTGCACAAAACGCTGATTATCACATTGCGCGGGCATCGTAGCCTCTATCGCCGTCTCAGCTCTTGCAGGGACTAACCCCACCCCACTGGCCAAAAGCCCCAATAAGCCCGCTCGTACCATCATTGACCATGAAAAGCGCATCATCTCTCCTTTCCTCCCCTCTTTCCCCATCGCCATAGCAGGAGTATCGTAAGGGAGATTTCATCATTACGGGGACTTTCCCGTTACGATAACCATAAAGGCTAGCTGACTATAACGCCATCACGCACCTTGCTGATAAGAGGGAGAAGACCATGCCTTTGCACCATTTAAAGACCCTTCGTACACGGCTACAAAAGAACCAGCCCGCCTCACAAGGTACGCCTGTTACCTTCGCAGGGGCTTGCCCTACTTTTGAGGTCATCGCGCTGGGGGTTCGTAGTGGCGTTGCTGATGGCAACCTTTCATCCTACCTCATCCGCCCTCTTGGGACGAATGAGGCCGTGTTATGTGATGCTGGTACGCTCGGGAACGGGCTAAAACGGGCCGAGGCAAAAGGGGTACTAAATGACATCCCCATCATGCCCAACTCTGCCCTCAGCCGGGCTGGCCATGTCCTGAAGCAAACAGTGCGGGCTTATCTCATCAGCCATAGCCATTTAGACCATGTCGCCGGGTTAGTCTTCACCTCACCAGAAGATACGGCAAAGCCGCTTTATGCGCTCTCCCAAACAAACGCGATTTTAGCGGAGCATCTTTTTAATAATCGCGTATGGGGAGCCATGGGCGATAAAGGGCCAGAACCCCGCATTGGGAAATATAGTTACCATAATATGGAGCCGGGGCAGGCACAAATTGTACAAGGAACAGGCCTAACCATCACAGCATGGCCCCTTAGCCATGCCAGCACAACATCCACAGCCTTCCTCATCCAGCATGAAGGGCAGGCAATTCTCTATCTCGGCGATACACAAGCCGACCAAGCTGATGGCCCGCGTAACCTCCATAAATTATGGGAGGCTATCGCCCCCTTAGTGCAGAACAACACACTCAACACCATCATTATGGGCGCAACCTATCCCGATAGTCAGCCTGATGATGCACTTTGTGGCCAATTACGCCCTAAAGACCTCCTCACATCACTGCGTGAGTTAGGCCATATTTGCGGCGGCCGCCATCATATCCGTGGGTTGCGTGTCATCATCACCCATGTGAAAGAAACCTTCCACGATGGGGAATGCCCCACGCAGCAGATTTATCGCGACCTCCAAGAAGGTAACGATATTGGGATTCACTTCCTTATGGCAGAACAAAGCGCGCGTTATCTTGTCTAACAACAAAGCGCGTACCATTCTTATAAAAAGACGAGCCTTCCTCACCACTATAGGTGTAGGAGGCTTGGGGCTATGCCAGACAGCATCTGCCAAACAAAGGCATCGTCACGCTCAGCCCCACCACCATATTCCCCCCTCAGATGCGCCACCCCTTACAGCCCTCTCGGAAGCAACCCGCCAACAAATTAGCCAATTAATTGCTATTGCCCCCCATCGCTCCCGCCAAGAGCGCATCGTCCTGATGTCCCAATTTATGAAAGGGACGCCCTATCTCGCCCAGCCACTCATTGGCTCAGCCACCACGCAGGAAGAGCTCATCCTCTCATGGCGAGGGGTGAATTGCATGACCTTTGTGGAAATCATCCTCGCCGCTAGCCGCAGCTTCACAGTGGAGCAATTCATCCATGCTCTCATCGCTACGCGCTACCGTCATCATCATGTTACCTTTACCGAACGCCGGCATTTTTATAGTGATTGGCTATATGGCACGCCTATTCTGTGTCGCGACCTCAGCCCGCATTTTCCCTATGCCCAGCATATCTCCAAGACACTCAACCTCAAGCTCCCACCTACTTCTCCTGCCAATACGGCACCAGAAGACCGTTACCTACCGGGGATTCCACTTAAAAAACGGTTAATTACCTATCTACCAACAAAGCCATTATTAGATAATTTACATCACCATACCATAAAAACGCATATAAAAAGCGGTGATGTTATTGGTATTTACAGCCCCTTACCCGGGTTAGATGTCTTCCATATTGGGTTAGCCATTTGGCGAGGACACGAACTACTCTTTCGTAATGCCTCCTCCCTACCGGAGCATCGCTATGTTGTCGATACACCTCTAGCGGACTACCTAAAGGAAAGACGGGGCATCGTCCTCTACCGACCTATTTTGTAATGGAATGTAATTGCTACCTAGTAGCCAGACATAAAAAAAGGAATCCCTCCCCCTAAATACATAGGGAGAGGTAATCCTACACATGAAAAACCATGTTACCGTGGTTTCCCAACCGATTTGTCTAGATTCCTTTTACAAACATGCTGAACTCTGTCAATAATAATGAAAGGAAGATATTACATGACACCCCCCATTAAAGACTCCCTCCTCTTTGGTATTGACCTCGGCATTGGCTCTTGCGGGTGGGCTGTCTTAAATCAACAGCCACAAATAAACTACATTGAAGCCCTCGGCAGCTGGTGCTTCGACGTCCCAGAAACCGATAAAGAGCGCACCCCCACCAACCAAATTAGACGCACAAACCGCCTGTTACGCCGTGTCATCCGCCGCCGCCGCAATCGCATGGCCGAGATACGCCGTCTCTTTGCAGAGCATCACTTACTCAACGATGCCCATCCCGATGCGCTACGCCGCACCGGAGTCGACCCATGGGAGATGCGTGCCCAAGGGCTTGAACGTCCCCTCACCGCAGAGGAGTTCGCCACTGCTTTAGGCCATATTGCCAAACGGCGCGGCTTTAAATCCGCCGCTAAACGCGCCAAAAGCAATGCTTCGGCCGAAGATGGCAAAATGCTTGCCGCGATTGAGAAAACCAAAGAACGCTCTGCCCAATATCGCACTATTGGCCAAATGTTCGCCCGCGACCCAGACTATACCCAAAGACGCCGCAACCGAGATGGCTTCTTTGACCGCACTATGAGCCGTGATGATCTCCTCCATGAAGTCACCGTCCTCTTTAAAGAACAACAACGCCGCGGTAACCACTTCGCCACACCAGAGCTAGAAAAGGCGTTTATAGACATCGCCTTCCGCCAAAAACCTATGCAGGATAGCAGTACCCTTGTGGGCGATTGCCCTTTTGAACCCGGTGAAAAACGCTCCTCCCGCTTCTCACCCTCTTTTGAGCGTTTTCGCCTCCTCAGTCGCCTTGTTAATCTCCGCCTCACAGACGGCCCAGAGGAACGCCGCTTAACAACAGAAGAACTCCGCCTTGCTTATGAGAAAGCTGGGACAACAGCCAAATTGAGCGTGACAAGACTTCGTGAACTTCTCTCTTTACGCGATGACCAACGCTTTACAACCATTTTACCCACAAATGAGACAGAGGATATCGCCTGCCGCACGGGGGGCAGCTTGACTGGTACAAAGGCGTTTCGCTCCGTTTTAGGGGATTCTCTTTGGGAACAGTTACGGCCCTACCCGGCCATACTCGACCAAGCGGCTTGGATCATTAGCTTCCATGAACTTGCAAAAACAATCGCCGAAAAATTAAAAACGATCGAGGGCCTTCCTCAAGAGGCCTACACGCTTCTCTGCAAAGCAGTGGAGGATGGAAAATTCGCGCAATTTAAAGAGGCCTCATCTCTCTCCGACAAAGCAGCCCGCGCGCTCATCCCCTATCTGGAGCAAGGGCTAACCTACGATAAAGCCTGCACAAAAGTCGGCTATGATCATACCGCCACCGCTTTGCGCCAGCATGATACAATCGATACAAAAGCCAAGTTTAAAGCCTTGATGGAGGAAGTACGGGACAACATCACCAATCCTATTGCCAAAAAGGCCGTCACAGAAGGCATGAAGCAACTTTGGGCGATGCGTAACCGCTGGGGCTTACCCGGTGCCATCTGCATTGAACTTGCGCGTGATGTTGGCAACAGCCTTGAAAAACGCCGCGAGATTGAAAAAAATATTGAGGCCACGACCAAGAAACGCGAAAAAGAGCGCGAGGAAATACGCGAACTCCTTTCCATCAAAGACGTCCCCTCTGAGACATTGCTCCGCTACCGTCTGTGGAAAGAGCAAGGCGGCCGATGCTGCTATACGGATGAACCTATATCCCCCCACCAGCTTATCTCTGACGATAATAGCGTACAGATAGATCACATCCTGCCATGGTCACGCTTTGGGGATGATAGCTACAGCAATAAAAGCTTATGCTCTGCCAAAGCGAATCAAGAAAAACAAAACCGCACGCCTTATGAATGGCTCCACGGCATAAAAGGCCAAGACGAATGGGATAGATTCACCGCGTCTGTGGAGAGCCGGAAAGAAACAAAAGGCATCAAAAAACGCAACTTCCTCCTTAAAGGCGGAAAGGAAACAGAAGAACGCTTCCGCAGCCGTAACCTTAATGACACGCGCTATGCCGCCCGCTTAATGGCAGAAGCCGCTCGCTTGCTCTACCCCGCTGGCCATCGCGGCGAGAAGGGCGGTAAACGGCGTGTCTTCACCCGCCCGGGAGCCTTAACAGCAGCCCTACGCCACGCATGGGGCGTTGAATCGCTCAAGAAAATAGACGGCGAACGCCTCCCTGATGACCGTCACCACGCCCTTGATGCTGTCGTTGTAGCCGCCGTGAGTGAAGGCGAAATCCAAAAACTGACCAAATCCTTCCAAAAGTGCGAGCAACAGGGCCTCCCACGCCCATTGCGCCATGTTCCCCCACCATGGGAGACATTCCGTGAGGATGTAAA
The DNA here is from genome assembly GCF_009725845.1 of Bombella sp. ESL0378. Taxonomy (NCBI): domain Bacteria; kingdom Pseudomonadati; phylum Pseudomonadota; class Alphaproteobacteria; order Acetobacterales; family Acetobacteraceae; genus Bombella; species Bombella sp. ESL0378. Next base: position 126,068 of record NZ_WNIF01000008.1, read on the forward strand.
GGCAGCCTATCACACCATCCGCGTTGCACGGCCGGAGCGTCAACGCGCACGCGGTGAAGGCCACGCCGCTACCATCCGGCAACTCCGGCAGGAGGAAAGCGGCCCTGTCATTTACGAGCGCAAAGCTATTGAAGCCCTCAAACTAACTGACCTTGCCAAAATTAAAGATCCAGAGCGCAATGAGGGGCTTATCACCGCACTTCGCCATTGGATTGAGGCTGGTAAACCCGCTGATGCCCCACCACGCACCCCCTGCAACATAGCCGGTGCTGGCCATGAGATACGCAAAGTGCGCCTTGCCACTAACAAAAAACCGGCTGTCCCCGTCCGTGGGGGCATTGCCGACCGTGGCGATATGGTGCGCACAGACATCTTCACCCGCCGCAATAAAAAGGGGAAGACGGAATGGTTCATGGTCCCCATCTACCCTCATCAAATTATGAACCGCACCCAATGGCCTACCCCACCTAATGCCGCAGTCATCCGTAAACCAGAGGAGCAATGGCCTGAAATGGGCCCTGAGTACACATTCCAATTCAGCCTATACCCACGCAGCTATATCCGCCTCTTTAAAAAAGGCGTGGTGATAGAAGGCTATTTTGCAGGGAGTAACCGCTCTACCGCCTCTATCGCTGTATGTGATGCTAACGATAAAACCGACTGCCAAACAGGAATCGGCATCAAAACGCTGGACCTCATCCAAAAATACGCCATCAACCGCTTTGGCGAGCTATCCCCCATCAAGCAGGAGACTAGGACATGGCATGGCGTTGCGTGCATATCTCCCGCCCAGCCCGACTAAAGCTCAAGGACCAGCAGCTCCTTATCATGCAGGATGATGATACAATCATCCTGCCGCTAGAGGATATTGCCTGTTGCGTCCTCGATACACCACAAGTCACGATCTCCGGCGCGCTTCTCTCCGCTTTTGCTACCATGGGGGTCGCCTGCATCATCCCTGATGAAAAACATCACCCTGCTGGCATGCTGCTTCCATTCCATCGCCATTATGCCCAAGCGGATATCATCCAGTTACAGATTGGGGCCTCCCAACCGCTCCGTAAACGCCTGTGGCAAGCTCTAGTAACGGCAAAAATCAATAACCAAGCGGCTATCTTAGCTGCCCGCGCTCATAAGGATGCCAAAAAGCTACAAAGCATGGCTGGCTTGGTCACATCGGGGGATAAAGAGAATATAGAGGCTCAAGCTGCCCGCTTTTACTGGTCCCGCTTATTCCAGACCTTCCTCCGCGCTGATAGCACAGATAAACGCAACGGCTTACTTAATTACGGTTATGCCATCCTCCGCGCGGCTCTTGCTCGCGCCTGTGTTGCCGCAGGGCTTATCCCCTCATTAGGGCTTCACCATGCCTCCCGCACCAATGCCTTCAACTTAGTGGATGACCTCATCGAACCTTTCCGCCCCAGCGTGGACCATATGGTCGTCCATTACCTCCCTGAGGGCGACACTGCCACTGCCACCCTAGAAGACCGCCGCTTTATGGCAGGGATACTCACCCAAACCGTACGTATTGGGCAAGACAACATGACCATCCTCGCCGCCACTGAAACCATCGCAGCGGATTTGATTAAAGCCCTTGAACATAATAGTGCGGCCCTGCTGCGCCTCCCAACCCCTTTAGGGAAACATCCATGAAAGCTGAGGAGACTCGATTCTTGTGGCTCATGATTTTTTTTGACCTCCCCGTCCGCACCAAGCTCCAACGACGGCAAGCGACGCAATTCCGCAATTTTTTGCGTGATGATGGCTTTATTATGCTACAATACTCCGTCTATGTTCGTGTTGGGCGTGGGCAAGATAGTATTGATAAACATATACGCCGTGTTCGCACAGCTTTGCCAAGAGAAGGCAGCATAAGGGCTTTGCAAGTGACTGATAAACAATATGGACGGATGGAAGTTATGCTCGGCCTCGCCAAAAAAACCGAGAAAGTAGGAACGAAACAGATGGTATTGCTATGATTTTCGGCCATAAAAACAGCGAAAAATCATGCAACATCAATCTGTTACGTTCTAGCTAGCCTACCATAGACAAATCGGTAGGGAAACCACGGCCATATTCAAATCACCGCCCAACTCATCAATAGCCTACCATAGACAAATCGGTAGGGAAACCACGGCTTGAACTTATACTTGCATTGCCGCGGGATAAGCTTATCACAGAGGCAAGGGTATGTTTTAGTGGTGTGTGGGTTTAGGGATTTATCTGGGATTTGTGTATGGTATTTATTGGATGCGGGGGTAGGATTTGAACCTACGACCTTCAGGTTAT